>NZ_CP137549.1:9778736-10079986 GCF_033335955.1 Streptomyces sp. N50 | reverse complement strand
GGGACCTTTCGAGTCGCACGCATGGGCCCAGGGGCGGTGGCGGTAGCGGGGTGGTGGCGATGCGAGCGCCGACGATCTGAGCGCGCTTCGCCCGATCGACAGGCGCCGGGAGGGTCTTGACCAGGTAGCCGCCCGCGATGACGTGCATGACCCGGCCCTCGAAGCGCAAGGTGACCTGCTGGCCGACGAGGTGGGCGGCCAGCAGCAGGCGCTGTCCGCTGAGCTGGATGTCACCGTCGCGGTTGACGATCCGGTCCACCTCGATGACCTGCTCGGGGCGGGCAGATTCGGCCGACGGCTGGCCGGGCTCCGGTCCGGCGATCCGGGCTCCTCGAAACAGGAGCTTGCGCAGGTCATCTGGCGTGAGTCGGGACGATCGGGTCCGGATGAGCTCACCGTTGAGCAGAACGTGGACGCTCTTGCAGTCGGCCCAGACGGTCACGCGCTTGCCGCCGAGGGCTTCGGTGAACTTGACCTGCTGGTTGTTCACGAGGAACACCCGGCCGATCGGCGAGATGGTGGTCTCCCACTCCACCGCCCGGATCTCTTCGTCCGCCACCGGCGTGCGCGGCGAGGGTAGTTCAGCAGGCAGCCGCAGCGGGACCAGCCCCAGCTCGGCCAGCGGCGGCTCCGTGCTCGGCGGTGGGGCGGGCAGCTCGATGTGGCTGCCGGGCGGTCCGGGGCGGAACGCGGTGGCCGGGGCGGCCATGTCGAGGGCCTGGTGAGGGCGGTCGTGGTTGTAAGCGTGCACCCAGGCGTCGAGCGCGGCCTGTGCGGTGGCCTGGTCGGCGAACGGGCCTGCGTCGTCGAGGAGTTCACGGCGAAGGCTCTTATGGAACCTCTCGATCTTCCCGGTCGTGGTGGGTGAGCGGGGCTTGGTCAGACGGGCAGTGATGCCGTTCTCCCGGCAGATCCGCTCGAAGAGCACCTCGGCGGGGAACGGCCTGGTGAAGCGGCCGGTGAACTGCTTGCCGTTGTCGGTCAAGACCTCGGACGGGACGCCGTAGACGGCCATGGCTTCGGCGAATGCGGTGGCCACGGCCCGCCCGGTGGGCTGGGCCACCACCTTGGCGATCACGATGAACCGGGAGTGGTCGTCGATCCCCGTGATCAGCTTGCACTCGCGGCCGCCGGCCAGGAACACCCCACCCATGATGTCCAGCTGCCACAGCTGCATCGGAGCGTCTCGCTGCCAACGCCGATAGACGCGACGGTGGTTCTGTTCTTGGTGACGAACCAGGCCGTTGCGGACGAGGATCCGGTGCACCGTACTGCGGCCGGGAACCGGGGCGAGACCGCGGCGCTTGAGCTCGTGGACGATACGTCGGGCGCCCCAGCGCGGGTGGGCCAAGCGCAGCTCGCACACCGTCGCCTCCATGTCGCCGGCGATCTGGGTGGGCGAGTAGTGCGGACGGCGAGACCGGTCCGCCAGGGCCTCAAGGCCGCCCTGGTCGTAACGGGCCACCCAGGCATAGACCGACTGCCGCGAGGCGCCGACTTGGCGGGCCACGTGCGCTACCGGGTCACCGTCCTTGACCATGAGCACCGCGCGGTAGCGATGCTCCGCCAACCAGCGCCGGTCATCAGCGGCTTCCTCATCCTCGGTCTTCTCGCCCACGCCTCTTCAACGATCACGAGGCGTCAGAGATGTCCTCGGACCGTCCAACTTCTCTCGGGACTTCGGTGCCCAGCATGTCCTGGGACTTCACACCACCGGGGAGATCAAAGTTTCCGTTGACACCCGAGCCCATGCGCCGCGCGGTCAACCAACTGGTGTCCGAGGCGGTTGAGCGCTGTCAGGAGGTCATGAGCTACGCGGCATCGGACGTCGCGCGCGACTGGAAGCGGATGACGCTGTACCGGGCCACGGACGCGGCGGACACCATGGACAGCGTGGCCATGCTGATCGCCGCGTACTGCGAGCACGTCGGCATGGCCCCCGAGACCCTGCGCGGCTACCTCCAGCTCAGCCAGCAGCACAGCCGAGCCGATGGCCCGCAGGAGCAAGACCGGGCGCACCTGGCCGGCCTGCTCGGTCAGACGGAGCCCGTCGACACCGACGAACTGGTGCGGATGTTGTACAGCCGCGGGCAGCACCAGGCGCAGGACGCGCAGCAGCCCGAGGACGCCCCGGAGGTGCTGTTCACCATGGCATGCCTGCACGGACTGCGGGCCAAGCTCTGCGACGACCTCGGCTCCTTGGACCGGTTCCCGCCGGAGGTCGCCGCGATGGCCCGGAAGGTCGCCGAAGCGCTCGAAGTCCCGGAGCCGGCCACGGCGTAACGCCGGAGTCGCACCGTCGTTGAACAGCGCGACTCCATAGAACCGGGAACTGCACACCGCATAAGGCCGCCGCAATGCGCTACACCTACGACGCCGCCAGCACGGACTCCCGGCCGGGCGACTTGGAGACCTGACCTGTCACCCGATCGTGCAGCGGACCCTGCGGTGCGGGAGAACTCAGGGCTGGATGGGCGGCTGGTGTATGGGGATTATTCGGTCGTGCACCCCGGCAAGCCAGCGCAGACGACGACGGGGCCGGTGACGATTCTGGGCCGGGTGCTGTACTCGGATCCGCAGGATTTCCTGGTGGTCAAGGGGCGGAACATGGCGGTGTACGGCACCGCGCAGATGCCGGCACTGGCCTCCCGTATCACCACTGATCCCGCCTTCCGCGGCCGGGGATTCAGCGAGGGCGAGCGTTATCTTGCCGACTGTGTGGCAGGCCAGGAGTCGCCGGGTCTTCCCGAGCGGTGGATCAGGGCCGGGCATACGCAGCATCTGGCCCAGACGGTGGAGCAGGTGGCACGGTAGCGGGCGGGCGGGCGGCCAGCGCGTGCTGGACGCGCTGGGACAGGCGTGCCACGGGCAGGGCGTCGGCCAGCAGCCGCCACAGCCGGTGGCGGGGCAGCCGGCTGGTGCCGGTGTGCCGGCCGAGCGCGGTGAGTTCGGCCAGGACTTCCTCCCGCCACAGCAGACGGGCCAGCGCCAGTGGCTCGCGGGCCGGGTTGGGGCCTGCCGCGCGCACCACCCGCAGGGACGGCTGCCCGTCTGCGGCATCGAGGAGCAGCACACCCCACCACGGTGAGGCCAGCGCTGATGCCTGGTCCAGGTAGTGGTCGGTGGTGACGAGCCAGGAGGGTTCGAAGACCTGGTCGTAGTAGCCGACCTGGCGGGCCAGGCGGTCCAGGCGGTCGCCTGGGCTTTTGATTTCGAAGCCGGTCAGGCGGGGAGCGAGGACCGCCATGTCGGCACGGGACTCGCCGTTGCACAGGCCGAACTCCTCACGCAGCACAGCATCTTTCGCCTCCGGCTGCTGCCAGATCCACTCCCGCAGGCGGGGGCGGACATCGGGGTCTCTCATCCGCTGCACACGCGCACTCATCCCGGCACTCTAGAACCCCCTCACCCTTCCGGGCCCCGCCCCGCCCGCTGGTTGGGGCGGGCCAAGTGCCAGGGGCGCGCCCCGTCACCGTTTTGAGCGCCGAGTGGACTGGCGGGTTCTGTGTGGTGTCCCCGTGGCCTAGGCCTGCCATGTGCCTTGTGCGTCCTGGCCTTGGGGGTTGGGCGGCCGTCTGTGCCGTCTGCTGTGTGCCCGGACTCGGACGGGCGGCCGCACCGACGCGGTGGCGAATCGTTTCGGTGGCTTTGGGTGCCGGCTCCCATCATCTCTGGAACTCGTGTTGGCCGGTGGGGTTTTGGCGAGCCGGCCCGCGGCGGCGCCGGCTGGGGCTACGGTCGGCGCCATCTGTGATGCCGGCACGCTGGGGGTTGTTCCTGTGGTTGCTTCCGACCTGCGCAAGGTGGCCGATGCGCTGCCCGAATTGGCCTCCCGGCACGGGCTGCAACTGATCTCGGCATCGGTGGGTGGCGACACCGGGCTGCGGGCCGTCCTTGGCGAGGACCGGTACGACGCCGACGCTATTGCCCACCTGGCCGCGGCCTGCGGTGCCCGCATCCTGTACTGGGACCTGGACCATTTCGATGCGGACGAGTTCGCTGTCCTGCCCGTCGACGGGCAGGACAGCGAGGGCGATCCGGCGCCGACCACGGACAACGGTGTGCCGCCGGCGCTGCGGAAGCGGACAGATACGTTGCTGGCTGCTGCACAGCGCCATGACGGTGAGGTGGAAGCCCTGCGGGTGGCCTTTGTCGTGGAGAGTGTGATCCACGAGTGGGAGGTGTCGGCGGCCTGGGCCGGTGACCTGCATGGGCGGTGGGAGGTGCTGAGCGACGACATCGAACAGGCGCAGCCCGCACGGGCCGAGCTGGATGTGCCGGATCCGGCGGAGGTGGAGCGGATCGCTGGTCTGCTGCAGAAGATGCAGGCTGTCGTCTCGGCCGGCAGCTACGGCCAGCGGCGCGAGGCCGCCGCCGAAGCGTTCCCGGCTCCCGGCGGCGAAGACGACTGGCTTCATCACCGTCTGCTCCAACAGGCCCTGGCTCTTGCCCAGCAGGCCATCCAGCAGGATGCCGCCGACGCCTACCGCACCATCGAGAACACCCTGGACGAGACGGCCGTCCGGCTGCTTGAGCAGGGCGTCCTGGACGACGTGCATGATGCGCCGGCACGGCGGATCGTGACCACGGATTTCCTGACCGAGCTCACTGGCGGACACCGGCCCAAGCCGCGCACCGTGACCCTGCTGCTGGGCCGGCCCGCTATCAAGGACTTCCTCGCCACGCAGAAGGCCGCCGCCAAACACCAGATCCAGCCTGTCCTGCCGCTCTAGCCGCGCACCACCCGCCCGGCCCCAGCGCTCGGAGCAGCAACAGCAGGCTCGGGCTTCTTCGATGTTCGACGCGGCTTGACCAGCGCAACACCCTTGAGGGGCTGGTGTTGCAACCACCTCTAGAGCCCAAGCCGCAAGAGTGGGGCCCCTTCGAAGCGTCAATGCCAGTTTGGCACCGCACCGTGGGCGGCACAGCAGTTGTCCCTCTGCGGACGGGTGGCGTCACGTCAAAAGGGCTGGCCGCGTTGCGTACCAGCAAGCCAGGATCGGATCTGTGATGCGCCATGCCCACGAGGATGCCGAGCTGCTGGCCCTGCGCCGCCGCTATGTCACGCCCGAGCGGCGCTATCTGAAGCTCAGCGGCAGCGTGCTGCGCATGCGAAGTCCTGAGTACGACCGATTCGTGCGGGATCTCGGCGAAGACGCGGGAGTCAGTACCGCGCAGGAGATCGCTACCCTCCTCGATGGCGGCTGGCGGAGCGGAGGACTGCCGCATGGCTCGTTGCCGTCTCCCGCCGGACCGAGTTCCGTGAGCGCCTCGGGGAGCTTCTGCTGGCCAGCGAGGTCTGCTGGGCTGGCCTATTGCGTGGCCCTGGCCAGTTTCGGCACGGCGCGCGACGCTGATCTGCTCGCCGCCTACCTTGATCGCTATCTTCGCCGCCCCGACCTGGCATACGACCAGACCGTGGCCATGGGCGCTCTCGTGTTCATCGACCTGAATCTCGGAGGCGACCGGGCCTCGCGATTCCTGGGTTCGGGCGGCTTGTGGCACCAATGGCTCCAGGCTGTGTCCCACATGCAGCGGACCGCGGCCCCTGCCACCTACCTGAGTCTGATTCGCCGGCTCTGCGCTGTCGTCGACGAATGCGCCGAAGCGAGATAACGGCGGCACACCTCGTGGTGATCCCGCGTGACGACGGTCGTGGAGGGTGCCCACACGCTTGGACGCCCCAGCCGACGCCGGAGAACACGCGCCCGGACGGTCTTCCCATCGAAGGAATCGAATCACCCCCGTGTGACAGCCAGCCTGCTCATGGGACGACTCCCGAGCCTCGGTTCAACGAATGGGACGCCACCGGCCAGACGTCAGGAAAAGGTCAGAAGGAGACGTCGAAGTAGTCGATGTCGTTGAGGGCGACCTCCAAGCCCGCGGCGCGCCGACCGCCGTCCTTGAAGTACACCTCCTGCAGTCCTTCCGCGACGATGTCGCGCAGCTGCTGGTCGCCGGCGCCCTGTTCGCGGGCGTCGAACAGGCGGCGCGCGTACTCCGCAGGAAGGTGGACGGTCAGGCGGCGGAAGCGGCCGTCGTCGGTCGTGCCGACGGGCGCGCTGTAGCCGAACCGGGCCCGGGTCTCCACGGTGATCCCGTCGGTGGCGGCGGCTTTCTGGCGGCGGCGCTTGCGGATGAGGGGCTGCCAGCGGGAGCGTACGGCGGCGTCGATCCGCTCCTGGATGTGCCGGGGCGGGTGCTTGCGGGCGCCGCGGCGGTAGCGGTTGACGGAGTCGGCGGTGATACCGAGTTCGGCTGCGACGGCCCCGGCCGTCTTCAGTTGTTTCATCAGGTAACTGATCTGCCCTTTGAGGGTCGTGGGCGGCTGTCTGGTGAACGCTTCCCGGCCGGCCCGCTCGATGGCGTCCTCGATCTCCCCCACCGTGCTACTCCCCTTCGTCCAGAACGGCGTCGCCGCCCTTGATGTGGCGCGCCGGGTTGTAGCCCTGCTCCATCAAGTCGACCGCCCACAGCATCGACTGCACACCTTCCAGCTTCGCCAGGCCAGGAGTCGGGCCGAGGCGGAACCCGCCCGGCTGCGGCTTGCCGGAGGCCGCGTACGGGAGGAAGCCGAGGGGGCTCTTCCCCGGGCTCGGGTAGACAACGCAGTCGGACAGCACCGCGAGCGGGTACAGGCCGGTCATCTTTGCCATGTTGTTCAGCTTGCGGTGCATGTTGACCCGCGCCTTGGAAATGACCGCGGCCCGGATGTCCGGGCGCCACGTCGGGCGTTCCAGGGCTGGCCATCGTTCGCCCTGCTTGTATGACTTTCCCTGCGGGCGTTCACGCAGCTTGCCCACGCCTCCCTTCACTGTGGCCTTGATCGCGGCCAGGACGGCGGCCATCGCGGGGTCGGTCTGCTTGTGCCGCTCCATCGCTGCCAGGAACTGAGCGTCTGAGAGGTCCTTGGTGACGCCGAGGTCGGCGAGCGTGTCGACGTACGCCGTCTTCAGCCGGTCGTGCCACGGATCCAGATACGCGCCGGTCTCCCGGCGCAGATAGGCCTCCAACGGGGCCACGGCGAAGCCGAGCTCCTGCGCGTAGGCGACGGTGTGCGTCTGGTACCAGGCCGGGCCGGTCGGGCGGGTGCCGTCCGGGGTGAAAGGTGAGGGAAGACGGGGGTCCAGCTCGATGTGGGAGAGGTCGACCAGCCAGGACCCGGGGATCTTCGGGTTGAACGTCGGGGCGTGGAAGTGGTCCGGGACGGACAGGCCCACGGTGAGGCGGGCCGACGCGGCGAGGAATGCGGTGTTGAGGTCCAGGCCGACCGCGAAGGGCAGCAGGCACTCGTCATCGCTCAGCAAGTCGACCGCGCGCACCCACTGGTACGCCTCCTCGTTCAGGAACCCGCCCGCCCAGCCGGAGTCAACGACCACGGGATGCTCAGGGGTGGCTTCCGGCGGGGCCGGGTCCACCGGCTGCGTTCCGAGGCTGCCGGGATTGTGTCCGGAGACCCAGCTCCCGCTCGCCACATCCTGCACGGCACGGGTGGGCGGGCGCAGCGCCGTCATCAACTCCAGCCCCGACACGGCCGTCGACCCGCGTGGGGTGATGACCCGCGTGGCGTAGGCGGCAAGGACGCGGGCGATGTCGGCGGGCTCCATCTCTGCCACGCCGGGCCAGGACCGCTCATCGAGAGCGTCCCAGGACAGGATCGCCAGCTGCACGCACTGCCGCTCGCGGCCCTGTGCCCTGCGGTAGATCCGCGCCCACGGGCCGAAGCCTCGCTGGGTGAGCTGCCACTTCGCCTTGCCGATCTGCTTGACGGCCGGGTGGTCGCCCGGGAGGCGCAGGGAGCGGCGCTGTTCGTGGCCCTCCAGGCGTTCGGGCAGGCCGAGCTTCACGGCGGCCGCCGCGGTGAGGACGATGAGCGGGTCGGAGTCCTTGCCGTGCCGGTTCAGCTTCGCGGCACCTAGGCCGGACTCGCGCAGCGTCCACTCCACCAACTCCACGATCGTGGTGGCCGGGCAGTCCAGCACGATGCCGTCGACCCCGTACGCGGAACCGTTACCGTCCAGGACCGCCAGCGGACCGTGCGGAAAACGCGGATCAGTACCGCCGGGTGCGGCGGCCTGTCTCTTCACCGGCCGACGCGACGATGCAGCCGACCGCCCGGCCGGGTCCGGCGGCTGCGGAACGCTCCGGACTGCGGGCGCCTGCACGAGCTCGGCTGGCTCGACTTCCGGCACCGTGGGCGGGGCGGAGAAAGTCTCCTCGGCCGTGGGCGGTGGAGTGGGGGCTGAAGACGCCTCCGCCTGCGGGTCCGTCGGTGCTAGGGGCGGGACGCCGCGTGCCGGCCGGCGTCTTCGCGCCCGGGGGGTGTGGCGGGGGCGGGGTATCGGTGGGCTAGGCCCTCGAGGAGGCGTCGGTAGGCCTCCAGGCGCTCGCCCCTGGGTTCGGCGCGGCCAGCCTCCCAGGCGGTGATGCTCGGCACCCGTACGCCCAAGGCCTGGGCGACGGCTGCGGGGGTCAGGCCCGCGGCCTCCCGCAGCCGGACCCGCTCTGCCGGGGCGGGGAGCACGGTGCCCTCATCGACGGCAGCGAGCAGGGAGTCGATCGCGTTGAACAACTGCGGTGGCTGGTCTGTCATCTGCCGTTCGTTCTCACTCACCGGACGCCCTGACGGATCTCTTCGAGCCGTGTCATCAGTCGCTGATAACGCTGGGAGGCGGCCTGGGAGGAATTCAGGCCCTGATGCGCGGCGATCTGCCGCCAGTCCATACCGCGGCGCCTCGCCTCGATGACCACCTGAGTCTCCAGCCGGTCCAGCTGCTCACGCATCTCCTCGAACAGGCCCAGAGCGGCACCCACGTCGTCCGGCCCCACGCCCGGTTCCTGCCCGTGGTCGTTCTGCTCGCCGGCGGCTGCCAGCAGTCGCCCCACCAGCGATGCGTCCTGCTCGACGCGACGCGCGGCCGTGGTGTCGTCACCAGGGGCGGGAGCCAGTACGGACAGACGGTCACGGGCCTGCTGGCGGAGATCACGTGGCATACCGCCACCCTATCGCACGGAAGCAATGGAACAACGATTCATTGTCTGATTGATGGCACGGGAGAAGCTGCCGCCTCGGGACGGCGTCGGGCAGCGGCACAACCTCAGCAGGACCGCCGCCCGGCACAGGACCGCGCCCCGGCGCTGCCGGTCACCGATGCCGTACATCCACCCAGGACTCCCCCGAGGTCTCCGCCGGCGGATGCAGCGCCCGCACGTCGGCGTGAGTGGTGAGGATGCGGTGGTCGCAGTGGCGCAGCAGATGCGCCAGGTCTGCGGGCAGTCCGGCGTGGTGCACGACGGTCACGTCTGTGCGGGTGGTGCGGTGCAGGGCCACCAGCTCCGCCCAGACGCCGCATCCGAAACGGTGCGCCCGCAGAACGGTCAGCCGGCGTACGCCTGCGGCTTTGAGGGCGGCGCGTGCTGAGCGCTCCTGCGCGGATGCGTTGCCGCTGGCGGCGCAGACGGGGGATCGCAGGGGACGGCCGTCGGCCACGGCGTGCAGGACGTCGTGCCACAGCAGTCGGCCGCCGCCGCTGACGGTGGGGTGGACGACGACCCGTCCCGCCGCCGGATGGTGGGCGGCCAGCACCGTGCGGGTGAAGCGCACATCGCCTTCGCGGTCCACGACCACGGTGAAGGGCGGACGACCCGTCGTGCGCAGCGTCTTGCGGGGCGGACAGCGCGGGGAGGCGGCCCGACCGCACACCAGCACGTCCACGGCGATCTCACCAAGTGCATTGATCGGATCCAGCAGACCCATCGCGGCCCATCTCCCTGTTTTCCCGCCCAGCGCTGTCTGGTAGAGACGATGACCTGCGGTGCTGCGTACAAGCGGGTATCAGGCGGAGCTGCCCAGCCGGCCGAACGCCCAGCGCAGGACCTCCCGGTCCACCCGTGGCCGGCCGGTACGGGCAAGCGCCAGGCGCACGTGGGCGGTGAGGCGGGCCCAGTCACGGAAGTTGCCGTGGGCGGCATGCTGGTCGGCGAAGGCGATGTCATCGGGGTCGGCGTCGGCCCACACCGGGTGGAACAGCGGAATCGTCTCCCTGACCTCGCCGGGGGTGAGGCGGGTGAAGTGCTGCCAGATGAAGATCCGCGATGCCAGCATCGGCTCGCGGCGCAGCACCGTGTGGCAGCCCTCGCCGCCGACGAAGATGACCGCGAGGTGGGTCGAGAGGTCGTCCCACAGGTAGCGGAAGTACTCGAATGCCTCCCCGTTGAGCCACTGGGCCTCGTCCACGAGGAAGGTGCGGGGGCGCTCGGCCAGGGCCGTCTTCAGCAGGCGGTCGAACTCGCTGGGGTGGCGCGGCGGTGCCCCGGGCAGGTCGAGCGCGGTGAACAGTTCGTAGCGCACCGCGCGGGCGGTGGGCCGGGCACGGAAAGCGAGCCGGCGGACATCCTCGGCAGGTTCGAGTTCTTGCAGGCACATGTTGACGGCCAGGGTCTTGCCGAAGCCGGCCCCGCCGTGGATACACATCATCGCGCGGGCCGCGACCGTGTCGGTGATGTTCTCCCGTGCGGTGAGCAGGGCGCGGGTGGTGACCACGGACGCGTCCGGCAGGCCGACGTACTGGTAGGAGGCCGCGGTCACAGGGTGTCTCCTTCTTCGTCGGTGGCGGGCTGTGCGCTCCGCGCGTCCGGGCCGGGCTGGACTAATGCGGAATCACGGCCGGACGGCACGGGGGCGGGCAGACCCGGTGTGGTCAGCGCGGCCAGGGAAGCAGGGGTGCGCCACCCGGCCGGAGGCGCAGCGGGCGGGACGAGGTCTCGCAGCGCCAGATCCGACAGGTCGGTGGCGGCGGACTGGGCGAGTTCGGCCTCCGCCTGCGTCGCGGTCAGCGCGCCGAGCCGCTGAGGGGCGGCGGGCTGGTTCACGGCGGCGTAGCGCTCGCGCCGAGAAGCCTCCAGATCCTTCCTCAGACGGCGGGAGCGAGCGGCCCGCGCCCGCCGTACGGCGCTGATCTGTTCGTCGGTGGCCTGGTCTGCCAGGTCCGCAGGCCCCAGGTAGCGGCCGGTGGCCGCGTCGTAGACCTCGATCCGGTGGTCATGGTGGGGCATGAAGCGGATGCGGACCTGGATCCCGGCCTGGCCGGTCATCCACGGCCCCACGTAGTCGCGTTTCCTGAAACGGATGCCGCGGGTGGTCAGCGTGCGGGTGCCAGCGTCCTCCAGGGTGAACGTCCACAAATCTGCCTCGGGCACGTCCCGCAGCGGGGTGGGATCGTCCTGCCACGCCTCAAGTGGGGTCCTGCCCCGCAACGGCGTGGGACGGTGCTCGGTGTTCCACCAGCGTGTCCAGTCCAGCAGCCGGGTGGTGAAGTCCTCGAAGCTGAGCAGCACTTCGCCCTTCGGACGGGAAGCACGCTTACCGGGGCGTGGCTGGCGGGCATAGCCGGGCAGCGCGGCCAGCAGCATCAGCTCCACCGCCCGGTTCAGGCCCTCCACCGTGCCCTTGAGATGCGGGGTATAGGCGGGCAGATCCTCCACCGTCACGTCCAGGAGATCGAACGCGGCAGTCACCGTCCTCGACAGGAAGTCCTTGCCACGGTCCACCCGTACCTTCTCCGGCAGACCGCCGAACGGACCGTAGGGGGCCTCGCGCAGGACCGCGGAGCGCAGCGCGGCCAGCACCGACTCCCGCGACGGATTCCCTGGCGTGACGGCGACGCCGGTGATCGCGTTCGTCGCGCAGTCGGTGAACCACGTGATCCACGGCCGCCGCGCCACACCGTCGACATCGACCAGCACCGGGGCCTGGACGTGATCGGTCTCCCACACCTGATTGCGCCAGCCGCGCGGCCGGGCCAAGAACACATCGTGCTTACGCGCCGCCCGCTCCCCTCCCGCAAGCCCCGCCCGCTCCCCCGGCGTCAGATCACGGCGGATCGCCCGGTGCAGCGTCGGGATCGACGGGGGCGGCGGCCCCTCTCCCCTGGCCGCGCGAGCGGTCAGCTCGCGATGCACCGCCGCGACGTTCCCCTTCCACAGCCCCAGCAGAGCCCGAACCTCATCAGTAACCGTGAACCGCCCGGGATACGCGGCCCGCTCCCCCGGTGCCCGGGCCGCAGCCTCGTCCCGCTCTGCGGCCGCCAGCCACCGCCACACCGCACGCTCCCGCACCCCGAGCACATCCGCCGCCGACCTCACCTGCCCAGTGGTGAGCTTCCCCTCCCGCCGCAGGGCCAGCAGACGACGCACCGCCGGTCCCCGCAACGCCCGAACCGACACAGCCGGCAAAACCCCACCCGCGTCACCACCCACCCCTTCCGGAGCCGGGTCCCGCTCTCCCTGATCCACACCCCTGAGCACACCAACACCCACCGGCCAGCGGATCAGAACTCACAAAACTGAGACAGCGTCACCCCTCATGCAATAACGCCCCGAAACAGCAATGACCCACGGTTCTCTCACACTCAGGCAGTGACCCCACGCCTCGAAACCGCCACCGACCAGCAACAACACACCCAGATCCCACTGCCTCTCACCCCACTGTCCCGAAACCAAGAGATCGCACCGAACCGACAGCACTGCAACGGCAGTCGGTGTCCCGTGCCGGTCCACCTGCCCGGGCGTCGCCGGGCCCGTATCGCGCTCGGGGCGACGGCGGCGATCTCACGGCCGGGCCCGCGCTGTCAACGGGGCCGTCCCCGCCGGCACCTGGTCCTGGCTGTTCCCGGCCCCCGCCGGCCGCCGCGGCGGCACCGGCGCCCGCTCCCCGCGCGACGCTCTTCAGCGCTCCCGCGGACAAAGGCGGTGACCGCATGCCTGCGGGGGCGCACGGCCCGGCGTGGCGGGCACCGGAGCGCAGCACATCCGGTGCGAGGAGTCAGAACGGGGGGAGGATGCGCTCCAGACGCGCACGGATGGCGCCCTCGTTGCGGCCCAGTTCCCGCGCCATCTCCCCCACCGGCATGCTGCGGGCGTGCAGTTCGCCCAGCCGGGCGTCCTCCTGGGGTGTCCAGCGCTCGTAGGCGCGGGGATGGCTGTGGCGTCTGTCCGCCACGGTGTACGCCTTGGGCGGTGCCGGCTCGGTGGCCGGCGCGGCCCGCTGCACGGGCACCAGGTCCGCGGGATAAGGAGCGAGCTTGAACCCGAAGAGCTTCCAGCGGATCGCGTTCTCCGTGCGCCCCAGTTCGCCGGCCAGCTCGGCCGCGGTCTTGCCGGCGCGGTGGCCCTGGCGCAGATGCTGCTCGGCCGCGGGCGTCCAGGCGGCGCCCGGACGGGATGCTTTCACCCCCGGCGCCATCATCCCGATCAAGGCGCCGGCGGCCGGAGCAGGATCTGTCGGTGTCAAGCAGGCGCCGGCCACGGCCGTGATGAGGCGGCCGATGCCGGCGAGGTCGCCGGCGTCCATCTCCCCCGTCAGCTCGCCGTGGATGATCCCGTCCGTCGAGCAGACCAGGACGGTCACCTCCAGCCGTCCGCTACCGGCCGGGTCTGCGGCCAGGCAGTAGCGGCGGCCGCCGTGGGTGACCTCGAACCTGACGCCGGGAGCGGCAACCCCACCGGGCGATACACGCGATGCGCCGGTGTCCGGCTCGTAGGCGGGGGCGAGGAGTTCGTGGACGTGCCAAGACGCCGGCACGCGGCGCCCGTCGTCGAGGCGGTAGCTGCTCTGGCTGGCCTCCAGGCCGCAGGCCGCGAACAGGACCGTCAGCGTCTGGCCCGCGAAGACGCCCGCCTCACGGGGCGGCCCGGCGGCAAGAGTCAGCGTGCCCGACGAGGGCCCGCTCTGATCGATCACGGCATCCCGGTCACCGTGCCAGACACCGTCCTGGTCGCAGAAGGCATACAGAAGGATCACGCAAGAAGTTCCCTTCACACAGGCCACAGGCATCGTCAGCAGCCGGCGGCCACCGCACCGGCATGCGCATCGCAGCATGCCGACACCACCCAGCGACCCACCCGGCATTCGCCCCGCATACACCCGTTCGAGGGGCGCACAGGCGGCCCCCGCCCGCCCCCGCGGGGCTGCCCGGCAGACAGCGCGCGAGCCCTCCTCACGCCCGCCGGCCCACACGCCGCCCAAGGCCGCCCGGCGCGCGGGCCGACGGGGCAGGCAGGGCAGGCAGGGCAGGCGCAGCAACTCCTGCAGCGGCACGCCCTGTTCAGCCCAGCCGCGCAGCCGGTCACGGCCGATCCAGTACACGTGATGGCACCCGCCCCAGGCTCTGGCGTCGCCGGTGAAAGAGCCGCCAGCGACCACGACCACCATCCGGGCACCGTGGACCGGGCCGGCCGTCCCCTTGACCCGGTACATCACGGCCGAGCCGGCTCCGCCGGCGGCCTCGGTGTGTCCGGCCCGCGCGACGACCCCGCCCCGCCGCCGGTCCTGCCCGACGACGCCGGCGGCCCGGGCCACCCCGGCCACCCACCCCCCGGACCGTCCAGCCGTCCCGGATGAACAGGTCCCGCAGCGCGCGCACTGCACGCAGAGCACGCCGGGCCCCGATGACCGCAGCACCGGCGGCAAGGACGGCGGCAGGGACAGCGGACCATGGCAGCCAGACCCGGAGGGCCGCACGCCAGGCAGCCGCGGCCGGCCGGACCGGCAGCCACCCCGCAGCCAAGGCGACGACCGCAGCCTCAACCTGCTCACCGCGGCCGCACGGCGCACGCAGCCGGAGTCCGCGCCGGGCAGCCATCAACGGCCCGCAGACACGGACACGGACGGCTGCGGGGCATCCGGCACGGCAGGGGCGGCCCCGCCGAAACCGAAGAGCCCGCTCCAAAACCACACCCCGGCGATCAGCGCCGCGATCGTCCAGCCACTCAGCTCCCTCGACCGGCCCTGGCCAGGGAGACTTCCCGCCTTGCCACGGACCGAAATCCTCGCGGAAAAAGCTTCGAGACAAGCTGTTGCCAGCCATGACGTCGGTGACGCTCGCGTGGAGGCGTACGCCGCTGCCACACAACGACCCGGTCCGCACCGGACGCACCGCCCGGATCCGGGCACACCCGAAACCCGGCAGCCCGTCCGGACGCAGAAGCCCCGGACAGCCGATCCCGCACGAGGGCTCCGCCGCAGCAGCACAAGCCGCTCCGGCGGAGGGGACCGGCGGCCCGCCGGGCACGGTGTGGAGCGACTTCTCTAGGCTGCGACAGCACCAGGAGCGGCATCGGCGACCGCACGAGGAGCGGCGTCGGCGACCGCCTCACAGAGATCGGCGAGGGAGAACACGGATGGAGCCCCACCACAGGCACGGCAAGCTGGTACGGGACCTCATCCCGCACATCATCCGCGAGAACGGGGCCGAACCGGTCACATACACCGCGGGCCGCGAAGAATACCGCAGCCGCCTACGGGACAAACTCCGCGAGGAGGTCGTCGAGTTCCTCGACGCGGACAAGGACTCCGCACCGGAGGAACTCGCCGACGTCCTGGAGGTCGTACACGCCCTCGCCGCGGACCTGGGAGTCGGTACGGACCAACTCGAGAAGATCCGTGCGGCCAAAGCGGCTGCGCGGGGCGCCTTCGCCGAGCGGACCGTCTGGACGGGCAACCGCTGAACACAGGCCGTCTCGACGGCCAGCTGGCACACGGCCTTCGCGCACAACCGCGCACACGGCTGAGGACGCTCCCGGACACGGTCCCCGCACCCGGGACGGGGCGCGGCGACCCCCCACGCCGGCTCCCCCTACTTCCCGGAAAGAAAGCCCCCCACGGACACAACAAGACCGCGCGCCGGCACGGCGACCGCCTTCACATCGCCCGGGACACGGACGACAAGGCCCCCTGGAAGCCCGCACGGCCGCCCGCAGCCGAAAAGCCCGACACGCCATACAGGCTCATCCCGGATGCCGGGCAGCCCGACGGCAACACCCCGGCGCCCCAGGGTGCAGCAAACACCCCCGCCCGCACCCGCACCCGCACCCGCACCCGCACCCGCCCGGCGGAATCCCGCACCCCACGACAAACCTGCAGAAACACGACGAAACGACATAAACCGCCATGGAACATCAACAATCCGCCGCCATGGACAGAAGACCCCATGAAGTGACGGTGGCCGAGGCCGGGCCCGCAGGCCCCTCGACGTCAGCAGCATCCCTTCACCCTGGGAGTTACCCCTCAACGCCCCGACTGGGTGACGCCGTCGGCGGCCCGTCCCCGGTGCGGGCGGCCCGGACCTTACCGGGCGGCGGGCACGCCGGGGGCCAGGGCAGTGAACACGCTCGGCAGTCCGTCACTGCGGGTGCGGGCCCGGGTCCGGCGGTGCGGGCAGAAGAAGACGACGAGCGCCGACAGCACCGCCGCACCGACCATCAGCACGCAGACACCCGCGAGATGCACGACATCCTCGGCCACACCCTCGCCGTCATCGTCGGCCTCGCCGACGGCGCCGCCGCACTCACCGAGGCCAAACCCGAACGCGGAGCGCAGACACTCCGCATCATCAGCGACAGCGGCCGTCAGGCTCTGGCCGAACTGCGCCGCCTGCTCTCCGTCATCGGCGAGGACGACGACCGGCCGCACGAAGCCCCACTGGCCCCGCAGCCCGGCCTCTCCGACCTCGACGAACTGCTGGAGCGCGTTCGCACCGCCGGCCCCACCGTCGTCCTGGACTTCCGGGGCGACCTCACCGGTATGGCACCCGGCCTCCAACTGTCCGCCTACCGCATCGTCCAGGAGGCACTCACCAACACCGTCAAGTACGCCGCCGCCGACACAACGGTCCGAGTCGGCATCGCCGTCACCTCCGATGCCCTCCGCGTCACCGTCGACGACACGGGCCCGCCCCGCTCCCCGCGAACAGACCGCCGCCCCCGCACCGGAGGCGGCCGTGGCCTGGGCGGCATGCGTGAACGCGCCGCCCTCTACGGGGGCGAAGTCACCGCCGGCCCCAACAGCCGCGGCGGCTGGACCGTCCAGGCGCTCCTCGACCCCCATCCACCCTCCCACTCCCCGGAGAAGCACCCCAGATGACCACCGTGCTCATCGTCGACGACCAGGCTCTGCAGCGCATGGGCTTCAGCATGCTCCTGGAGGCCCAACCCGACATGTCCGTCGTGGGCGAAGCCGCCAACGGCATCGAAGCCGTCCGCAAGACCGCCGAACTACGGCCCGACGTCGTCCTGATGGACGTCCGCATGCCCGGCATGGACGGCATCGAGGCCACCCGCCACATCATCGCGTCCGGCGGACGCTCCCGCGTCCTGGTCCTGACCACCTTCGACCTCGACGAATACGCCTACGACGCCTGCGCGCCGGCGCTAGCGGCTTCCTCCTCAAGGACGCCCAGCCCGACGAACTCGTCGCCGGCATCCGCGCCGTGAACGCCGGAGACGCCGTCATCTCACCCGGCCTGACCCGCAAACTCATCGACGCCTTCAGCGACCGCTTCCCCGGCCACAGCCCACAACAGCAACGCAGGCTCGCCGACCTCACCCAACGCGAACGCGAGGTCCTCAAAGCCATCGCCACCGGCTGGACCAACGCGAAGATCGCCGAACGGCTCCACCTCGCCGAATCCACCGTCAAGTCCCACATCAGCCGCATCCTCGCCAAGATCGACGCCCGCGACCGCGTCCAGGCAGTGCTCTTCGCCTACGACACCGGCCTCGCCCGACAGGTGTGACCCGAGCAGCATCCCGGTGAACTCGTGCACAACCAGCGAGTGGAGGTCGGTACACATCTGACGTTCCGTCAATTCGACGATCCAGGACCGCCTGACGAGCACTTCCGACGTCGCCCAGGGCTCAGCCGTGCAGCGCACGATAGGCCGCGATCGCCCCTGGATGCAGAGGGACGGCGCCGGTGCCGATGAGGCTGCGGACGTCGAGGAACTGGGTGCCGACGGCGTTGCGGGGAACGAGTTCGGTCGCGCGCAGGACCAGCAGGCGGGTCAGCGCCTCGGCCACGCCGCGGGGCAACTCGGGGCGGCACACCAGCAGGTTGGACACCCCGATGGTGGCGACCCCGCCCGCCGCCCGGTACGCGCCCTGCGGCAAGGACACCTCCTCCAGGCCCGAGCCCGCCTGGCCGCCCTGTCCGCCGAGCCGGGGCAGCAGGCCGGCCAGCGGCAGGAACCGCAGACCGAACCGGTCGTCCAGTTCGGACAGGACCGGCAGCGGTACGCCGCCTGCCACGAGCAACGCGTCAACCGAGCCCGCCCGCAGGGCATCAGCGGCGTCGGCCAGCGGAAGATGGCGTACGGCGACCTCGGTGCCCGGCGACAGACCCGCGGCGTGCAGGATCTGTTCGCCGAGTACAGCCGCGCCCGATCCGGCCGCGCCGAGTGACACGGTGTGTCCGGCCAGGTCGCCAACCGTGTGCACGGCCGAGTCGGCGCGGACAACGAACTGGAGGTAGGTCTCGTACAGCCTGCCGATCGCTCGCATGGGCACGGGGCGCGGGAAGAGGGCGGCGCCCTGGGCCGCCGCGCGGTGTCGGTGAGGACGAGCGCGAGGTCGGCGCGGCGGTCACGGAGCAGTTCGATGTTGGTGAGGCTGCCCGGGGTGGTGCGGACGCGGCAGCTCAGACGGGGGTACGCCGCCGTGAGTTCGGCGGCGAGGAGGCGGCCGAAAGCCTCGTAGAAGGCCGTGGGTTCCCCGGTCGCGAAGCGCAGGACACCGCTCGGTCCGGGCCGCTGCCCGGAGGCGTCGCCCGTGAGCACGCCCCCCAGGACGGCGGCGGTCGTCACGCCGAGGGCGGCGTGGAGCAGGGCGCGGCGGTCGACAGGGCGGGTCATCGTGTGCCGCCGCGCGGATCACGGCGGGCTGCGGTCGCTCCGGGATCGGCAGTGAGCCGCCCGGGCGACGGGCGACGCACTTGGCTGGGGCCGGTCGTCCCGCCGCGGTCGGCCGCGCCGGTGACGGCGCGCGGTACGAGGGCCGCGGCCCGCAGTCCTCGTGGTCGCGCGGGCCCCAGTTCCAGTCGGCCTCCCCGGCCCGCCAGCAGTTGTTCGACGATGGCCAGCCCCAGGCCCGTACCGGCCGACCCGTCCTGTCGTTGTCGGCCGGAGCGCCAGAACCTCGTGGTGGCCTGGGCGATTTCCTCCGCGGTCAGACCGGGTCCGTCGTCCGTCACCGTGAGGGCCACGTGCCAGCCTTCGGCGGTGCAGCGCAGGGAGATCTCGGCGTCCGGGCCCGCGTACTTGATGGCGTTGTCCAGGAGGATGTCCGTGATCTGGGCGAGTTCGTGATCCGTGCAGGCGGCCATGACCGGGGTCTTGGCGGTGTGGAGTGCGAGGCGGGTGCCGGCGCGGTGGGCGACCGGCTCCCATAGCCGGTACTGGGCGGTCGCGACCGCCGTGGCGTCGCAGTGTGCGCCGGAGTCGTCGGTCACGGCGAGTTCCCCGGCCCGGTGTTCCGCGGTGGCGAGGGTCAGCATGTCGTCGAGCAGGGTCTCCAGGCGGTCGAGTTCGGTGGTCACGCCCGTGTACGTGCGGTCGGCGGACGCGGGCAGGTGGCGGTTCAGGGCGTCGACGCGCAGCCGTAGTGCGGCCATGGGGTTGCGCATCTGGTGGGAGGTGTCGGCGACGAGTCGGCGCTGCTGTTCCAGGGCCGCCGTGACCGTACGCGCCATGCGGTTGAAGCCGGTCGCGAGCTGGCGCAGTTCCGGTGGGCCGCCGGCCCGGGTCTGTTCGGGCGGGAGTCCTGCGGCGAGTTGTCCGACCGCGCGGTCCAGGCGGCGCAGCGGGCTGACCACCCACCGCGTCGCGCCCCGCGCGAGGACCGTGCAGGCGACGGCGACCAGGGCGGTCCCCGCGATGACGGCGGCCCAGCGCCGGGTGATGTCCTCCGCCGCGGTGTCGACCGAGGCTCGCAGCACGACGGCGCCGGAGACCCGGGTCCCGGTGCCCGCGGGCTCGGCGAACATCCGGGACCCCTTCGACCAGGGACGCAGCGCGCCCGCGGGGTGCGCGGTCTGGTTGCGCAGCGCCCCGTCGAGCAACCGGCCGACAGCGGGGTCGGCGGCCCGCATACCGCCGGTCTGGACGATCGGCTTGCGGCGGGTGTCGGTGACGACGAGCGGTTCGCCGTACAACTGTGTGTAGCGGCGGGCCTCGGCGGTGACGGCCGAGGTGTCGCCGGTCTGTGCGGCCTGGTCCATGAGGGACGCGAAGCGGTCGAGGTCCGCGCTGCGGGCGAGGACGAGTTGCTGGGTGCGGTCGGACGCGGTGAACAGCAGCAGCGGTACGGCGAACGCGGCCACCGCGATCACGACGAACAGCAGCAGCGCGGCCTGGACCCGGGTGCGCACGCGTCGGCTCCTCAGTTCCCGGGGTCCCCGAAGCGGTAGCCGAAGCCCCGGATCGTGGTGAGCAGTTCGGGGCGCGCGAGCTTGGCCCGCAGCTGCGTGAGGTGGACGTCGAGCGACCGGGACACGGCGTGGTAGGCGTCGCCCCACACCTCGTCCAGGAGCTGTTCACGGCTGACCGCGGTGCCCGCCCGTCCGGCCAGCACGGCGAGGATGTCGAACTCCTTGGTGGTCAGCTCGACCTCGGCCCCGTCGACCCGGACCCGACGGGCGTCGAGATCCACCTCGACGTCACCGGCACGGACGGTCCGCAGCGTCGGACCGTCCTTCGCCGTAGTCCGCCGGGTGACGGCGTCGATCCGCGCGAGCAGCTCGGCGAGGCGTACCGGCTTGACGAGGTAGTCGTCGGCGCCGAGCCGTAGTCCGCGCACGACCGAGCGCTCGTCGCCGCGGGCGGTGAGCACCACGACCGACATGTCACTGACCGCCCGCAGGGCGCGCAGCACGTCCAGGCCGTCGGTGTCGGGCAGGCCCAGATCGAGAAGGAGCAGGTCGGAGCTGCGGTGGTAGGTCAGGACGTCCCGGCCGTAGCGGACGCGTCTGGTGACGTGGCCGTGGTCGTAGAGGACCTCCACGAGCGCCGCGGCGACCCCGTCGTCGTCCTCGGCCAGCAGTATCTGCACTCCGCCCACCTCCTTTCGGCCACTCCGACGATCCCGTCCAGCCGAATGTAGACCACACCGACCGGGTCCTCGCCGGAGTGTTAAGGGGAGGTTAGTTCTGCGTTCGGCCCTCTCGTCCGCCGGTGCGGGGCGGGGCCAGGCTGCACGGCACCCAGCAGCCTGAGAAGGACGCCGTAATGATCATTGACTGTCACGGTCACTACACGACCGCCCCGCCGGCCCTGGAGGCGTGGCGCAAGCGGCAGATCGCCTCCCTCACCGATCCGTCGGCCGCCCCCGCCCGCGCGGATCTGCGCATCGGGGACGACGAACTGCGCGAGAGTATCGAGCCGAACCAGTTGCGGCTGATGGACGAGCGCGGCATCGACCTGACGGTCTTCTCGCCCCGCGCGTCGTTCATGGCGCACCACATCGGGGACTTCGAGACCTCAGCCGCGTGGGCGGCCATCTGCAACGAACTCTGCTTCCGGGTCAGCCAGTTGTACCCCGAGCGCTTCGTGCCCGCCGCGATGCTCCCGCAGTCGCCCGGCGTCGATCCGGCCACCTGCGTACCCGAACTCACGCGCTGCGTAGAGGAGTTGGGTGCCGTCGCGGTCAACCTCAACCCCGACCCCTCAGGCGGCCACTGGACCGCCCCGCCACTCACCGACCGCTCCTGGTACCCGATCTACGAGAAGATGGTGGAGTACGACATCCCGGCCATGGTCCATGTCAGTACGAGCGTCAACCCGGCCTTCCACACCACCGGCGCGCACTATCTCAACGCCGACACCACGGCGTTCATGCAACTGGTCCAGGGCGACCTGTTCGCCGACTTCCCGACCCTGCGCCTGGTGATCCCGCACGGCGGCGGCGCCGTCCCCTACCACTGGGGCCGTTTCCGGGGCCTCGCGATGGCACTCGGGAAGCCTCCGCTGGAGCAACACCTCCTGGGCAACGTCTACTTCGACACCTGCGTCTACCACCAGCCCGGCGCCGACCTCCTCTACGACGTCATCCCGGCCCGCAACATCCTCTTCGCCTCGGAGATGATCGGCGCCGTACGCGACATCGACCCGTGCACCGGCCACCACTTCGACGACACCCGCCGCTACGCGGAAGCGGCCAAGCTGCCCGCGGACGACCTGGCAGCGGTCCAGGAGCACAACGTCCGCGCCGTGTACCCCCGCCTCGACGCACTGCTCAAGCACCAGGGCCGGTGACGCGCATGAGCACCCTCGCCCCCAAGTCCCCCGGCTGGCTGGACTGGTACGAGAATCCGTCCGAACCGGCCTTCCGGCTCCCGCCGGGAACCGTCGACACCCACTGCCATGTCTTCGGCCCGCAGGCCGAGTTCCCCTTCGCACCGGAACGCAAGTACACGCCCTGCGACGGCGGCAAGGATCAACTCTTCGCGCTCCGCGACCACTTGGGCGTCGCGCGCAACGTCATCGTGCAGGCCACCTGCCACGGCGCGGACAACAGCGCCATGGTCGACGCCGTCCGGGCCGCGGGCGGCCGGGCCCGCGGCATCGCGACCGTCCGACCCGACATCGACGAGAGCGAACTGCTCGCACTCGACGCGGCGGGCGTACGCGGAGTGCGCTTCAACTTCGTACGCCGCCTGGTCGACGCCTCGCCCGAGGACGACCTCCAGACGATCGCCAAGAAGGTCGCCCCACTGGGCTGGCACGTCGTCCTCTACTTCGAGAGCGCCGACCTGCCCGAACTGGAGGGATTCTTCGGTTCGTTGCCCGTGCCGCTGGTGATCGACCACATGGGCCGCCCGGACGTGACCCGGCCGGTGGACGGGCCGCAGTTCACTCGGTTCCTGCGCTTCGTCGAGGACAACGACATCTGGGTGAAGGTGACCTGCCCCGAGCGCCTCAGCGTCACCGGACCGGCCGCCCTCGACGGCGAACGCCACGCCTACACCGACGTCATCCCCTTCGCCCGCCGCGTCGTCGAGGAGTTCCCCGACCGGGTGCTGTGGGGCACGGACTGGCCGCACCCCAACCTCACCGACCACATGCCGGACGACGGCCTCCTCGTCGACCACGTCCCGCAGGTGGCGGTCACCGACGACCAGCGCCACAAGCTCCTCGTCGCCAACCCGATGCGCCTGTACTGGCCCGGCGAGGACGCCTGACGCCCCAACTCCCGCTCCAGGCGCCCCAACTCCCCTCCCATCTCCCCGACTTCGACAAGGGCCGCTCATGCAACACGCCAACGCGCTGAACCGACTGGACCGGCTTCCGGTCTCCCGGTTCCACAAAGTCACCCTGCTCGCCGTCGCCTTCGCCTACTTCTTCGAGTTCGCCGACATCAACAGCTTCGCCACCACCGCACCGAAACTGATCAAGCTGTGGGGCGTGACGGTCGACCAGATCGCCTACGTCACCTCGCTCTCGTTCGTCGGCATGTTCATCGGGGCGATCGTCGCCGGCTCCCTCGCCGACCGATGGGGCCGCAAACGGGCCCTGCTGTGGACGACACTCTTCTTCGGCCTCTCCTCCTTCGCCGCGGTGTTCTCCTGGGACCTCGTGTCCCTGGGCGTCTTCCGCGTCCTGACCTCGGCGGGCCTGTCGGCGATGACCGTCGTGGGAGTCGTCTACGTCAACGAGATGTACCCGTCGGCGACCCGCGGCAAGTACCAGGCGTACGCCATCGCCATCGGCATCTGCGGCACCCCCGTCACCAACCTCATCGCCAGCGCGGTCGTACCGCTCAACGACTGGTCGTGGCGGCTCGTCTACCTCTGGGGCTCCCTGGGCATCCTGCTCGTCCTGTTCACCCGGCACCTCAAGGAGTCACCGCGCTGGCTCGAAAGCAGGGGGGACCACGCCACGGCGGACGCGATCCTGCGGGAGATGGAGACACGCGTCGCCGCGGAGAAAGGACCTCTCCCCGAGCCCGCGCCCCCGGTCACCGAAAAGCCGTCGGCAAAGGCGCCGCTGCGGCTGCTCCTCCAGCGCAGGTACCTGCTCCCGACGCTCCTGCTCACCGCACTGTGGATGACACAGACCATCGGCTTCTTCGGCTACTCCAGCTGGGCACCCACCCTGCTGGCCAAGGAGGGCTTCAGCGTCGAGAAGTCCGTCTTCTACGTCGCCCTGACCACCATCGGCGCACCACTCGGCTGCTACCTGGCCTCCCTGGTCACCGACCGCTTCGAGCGCAAATGGTGCCTGGTCGCCTTCGGCACGGTGATCGCGGTCTGCGGCCTGCTGTACGGCCTCACCTTCAACCCCGTCCTCATCGTCGTGTTCGGCTTCCTGGTGAACTTCTTCGAACGCGGCTACACCGCCCTCGCCTACGCCTACTCCCCCGAACTCTTCGACACCCGCAGCCGCTCACTGGGCACCAGCGTCTCCTACGGCCTCGGCCGCCTGTCCAACGCCGCCGGCCCACTGATCGTCGCCTCTCTCTACAACGGCCACGGCTACCAGAGCGTCTTCTACTTCATCGCCGGCACCTGGCTCCTCGGCGCGATCGCCCTGGCTGCCTTCGGCACCCGGACCCGCTCGGCGCGCCTCGCGGAGGCGGAACGGCAACGGGTGAGCGTCCTCGCCTGACCAGAACCGACTCAGCCGACAGTCATGCAGATCGGTGCCACCATCGCCCGCTGGGACGGGCGGAGCTTGCAGCGGCGGTCGCCCTCACGGGTGACGGGTCCGGCTGACGGGACGCGTCGTCGGCGCAGGAGCAGACCTGCGGGCCGCCGCAGGACGGAGGCCAGGCCGAGGACGAGTGGGATCTGCAGCGGCTGTTGGATCACCGGAGGCCCGGGCCTGTCCCCCCGCCTGAGCGGGGCACGGCCCTGCGGATCGACGGTCACCGTGTACGTGCCGCCCACCACCCACGTCCAGCCCAGGAGCCCGTTCTCCTCGATCGGAGCCAGCGGCGGGCCGTCGATGACGGTGACCGCGTAGAGGTGGGCGCTGTCACCCATGCCGTCACCGGCGGACCACCGGATCTGCCGGACCCTGACGTGTTCGGTACGCCCGTGCCGGTCCAGCGCCTGCTGGTCCAGTTCCAGGTGCAGGCATGACACCCTCCCTCGACGACCCAGCCCAGCGAGGAGATGACCGTGCCCGAGCCGCACCGGGCGTGCGGCTTAAGTAGCTGTTGTCGTTCCGATCTTGAGGTGTGTGCGTCGAACGGGAGTCTCGATCGGGTGATCGAAGCTGGCTACGGGCATGAGTACAGGGCCTCCTGGTAGCTCGGGGTTGCGAAGCCAACCGAGATCCAGGAGACCCTGTTGCCGCAGTTGTATGCGCTCGCGCCGGTAGAGTTCAACTCGGCTGCACCGGCGTGTGATTGTGTCGCTCACCGGTTCGGGAATGCGGCCGATCACCCGGAACATGTTCGACGGTATCCCTCGGACATGACCGACGCGGAGTGGGCCGCCATCCGGCCGCTGCTGCCGGTGCCGGCCTGGCTGCGGGGCCGGGGCGGGCAGCCGGAGGCGTATTGCCACCGGGCGATGCTGGACGCGATCCGCTACCTGATCGACAACGGCATCAAGTGGCGGGCGATGCCGGCCGATTTCCCGCCGTGGGACCGGGTCTACGCGTTCTTCCGCCGCTGGCGCGACCGCGCCCTGGTCAAGGAGTTCCACGACCGCCTCCGGGCAATCGTCCGCCAGGAGTCGGGGCGGGACGCGGAGCCGACGGCCGGAGTGATCGACTCGCAGTCCGTCAAAGCGGACGCCGTCGTCGGCTCCGACAGCCGTGGCTTCGACGGCGGCAAACTGGTCAACGGCCGCAAGCGGCACGTCGTGGTGGACACGCTCGGTCTGCTGCTGGGCGTGGTGGTCACCGCCGCGGACACCGGTGATCGCGCCGCCGCCCGGGGCCTGCTGCGACAAGTGGCCGACGCACACCACCGTCTCGCCCTGGTCTGGGCCGACGCCGACTACACCGGCAGCCTCGTCGAGCACTGCCTGGCCGCACTGGCGCCGGTCGTTTCGATCGTCAGGCGCAGCGACGGCCAGAAGGGGTTCGTGGTGCTGCCCAAGCGGTGGATCGTCGAGCGGTTCTTCGCCCACCTGATGCAAAGTCGCCGCCCGGTGCGCGACTTCGAGCGCCGCACCACCAGCGCCGAGGCGATGGTCTACTGGTCGATGACGCTCCTCATGAGCCGTCGCCTGACCGCGAGGCGACGGGATCGGGAAGCATGAACCGGCCGGGCGCGGACTCGGTGAGCCAGCCGCGGGCCACCAGGCGTTTCGCCTTCGACCGCAGCGCCTCCACCTTGGCCGGCACCACGTCCATGCCGAACACCGCGGCCATCTCCTGGCAGGTCAGCGGCCCTTGATGCAGGCGATGCCGGTCTGCGAGAGTCTGCAGGATGCGCTGGTAGTCGACCGACAGCACCGTCCAGGCCAGTCCCTCACGCCACACTGGAACCTGCGATTTCGGCTTCGCCGCATCCCGCAGATCCCGAGCGGCCTTCGCATCGGCGTTGCCGTTCTCCGGAACGAGCACCGCGCCGACCCGTGAGCGGGCGATGGCCCATTCCTTCCATTCCTGCTCGGCCACGCTCAACTCGGCCTGGATGCGGTCGGCTTCCTCCCGCAACTCCTCGACCCGGCGCCGAGCGGAGAGTTCGTGCTGTTCCAGCAGTCCCACGACCGACGGCATCCGCAACCTCCACTGGAGCGACGACACGACAGCCCACCACTCCCACGGAATCGTCGACCCTATGCCCCACCAGCGGAAACACAGCCCCCAAGCCCGGAAAGACAACAGCTACTAAGGCACCCGTGCCAACCAGGGATCCCTCCCGGGAGGCCAGCCGCAAGCGCGGCCCGCCACGGGCTGCCCGCGCTTCGGGTGGAGGCTCCTACACCGACGGGTGGCGCCTGCGCCACCTGCCCACCGGCGTCACCATGACCGTGACCGGCGACCGCCACGGCCGCCTGCAAGGCCCCACTGATCCAGACAGCAAATTGCTTCCGCCTATGGACGAACGACATCCCGGTCAGCAATGAGGAACACACCGTGACCTCACCGACAGGCCCGATCGACCCGACCGCGGGCACACCCACCGCCGCCGCCTCTCCGTCGACGACACCCGATCCACACTCCACTGGGACGGCGGTTGCGGTCCATCAGCCCCGCTTCGGGGACAAGGCTGATGGTGCCCGTCACAGGCCGGGGCTTGGAGGGCCACGTCGATGATGGCGACGGCCGCTGCACCGGAGGAAACAGCCTGCTAGCCTTTCTGCGTGTTCATCGTGATGTTCATCTGACGGTCCTGGATCCCTCCCGTCCAGGTTCTGATCCGTCGAGGGTGTGGTCTGTTACACCCTCCGGATCTCAAAAACCGTCAGATTCTTGGCGCCCGTACGCTCAGCGTCGGTCGCACATCATCGGAGCTGCTTCGTGCTCGCAGTGCTTCTCCTTCCCGGCGCACTTCGCGCCTTCCTTCCGGCCCTGATTGGCCGGTCCGCGCTCGCGATGGGCGGTCTTGCTCTCCTACTCGCCGTCCAGGACAGTACGGGCTCCTACGCACAGGCCGGTTTCGCAACAGCGGCGTTCGGGATAGCCAACGTCGTCGCCGCTCCCTGGCGTGCCCGGGCCGTCGATCGATTCGGACAGCGGCCGGCGCTCACCACGATGGCTGCAAGCCAGGCAGCAACGTTGATCGCTCTCGCGCTCATCACGGCAAGCGACGGAGTCGCGGCCATCTGGTTCCTCGTTCTCAGCGCGGTAGTCGGCCTGACATCGCCGCCTTTGGGAGCGGCGATGCGCATGGTCTGGGCCTCCCTCACGACGGCCGGCGACCAGCGAACGAAGGCGTTCAGCATCGACGCGATCTGCGAGGACCTTCTCTATGTCGCTGGTCCCGTCATTATCACCGCGGTCATCGTGGCCACCTCTCCCGGCATCGGACTCTGGGTGACCGCGGCAGCGGTCTTCCTCGGCACCACAGCCATGACGTCCAGCGCCTCGTCGCGGACACTGCGCGGAACAGGAGGGAGCGGCGTGCGAGGTGATCGCCCGCTGCGACAGCCGGGCTTCGTCAGGGTATTGACCGTCCTGCTGGGCGTCGGCTGCGTACTGGGAGTCGCGGAAATCGCAGCACCGGCCGTCGCTGCGCAACATGATGCGGTCTCGGCCTCGGGCTGGCTGCTGGCAGCCTTCTCCGGCGGAAGTGCTCTGGGAGGTTTCCTCTATGGACAGCTGAACCTCAAGACTGGAGCAGCCAAGAGGCTGTTCGTCTTGTGCATCGGCATGGGGCTTGCCTCAGTGATCGTGTCCCAGCTGGACACTCTCGGTCTCTTCGCCGCGGGCATCGCTCTCGTCGGCCTCTTCCTCACTCCGTCCCTCGTCACTGGGTACCTCATTGCGGACGCCATTGTCCCGGAGACCAGCCAGACGGAAGCCTCGACCTGGATCAATACGTCTTTGAACCTCGGCGCTTCATTGGGGTCCGCGGCAGCGGGGATCATCATCGACAGGTCCGGTGCCTGGCTCGCCCTCCTGCTTGTGGGCGTGATCGCTCTCGCTCTCGCACTCGCTTCGGCCGTGCCGTTCACACAGTTGCGCACGATGGAGCCGCACGCGGACCATACGCCCGATCGTTGCGATCAAGGCGGATAAGCAGCTCCAGCCCTCTCCAGCAGCCGGAATACGTGCGCCGGCGGCCATGCCCCCCAAGCCCGCACAAGACGGGCAGTCGTCGGCCGGCGGCCCGACAGCCCTGGTGGACAGGGATCGTGGTGATCGGCTGTGACCATCTTCGTCTCTGATGCGGCGAGTCGGGGAAGGAGCTGATGTCGGCGGGCTGGGGCACTCGGGGGACCGTTGCCCTGGTCCGTGGCGCTGGCAGCCGTACACATGCCCCGCGCCCTTCCCCGGACGCGGGGCAGGTACGGTGCGTCCTTGTCGCTGTAGTGCGCGTGGGTGCGCCTCGTGGCGGACCGGTCGGGGGACGAGGTCCGGGACTGTCGCGGCCGCTGCCCAACCAGAGCCGGCCGCGTCGTCCGCCAGGTCACGTAGTACTTAGACGGTGTCCTACGTGGTGAGGCGGACGAGGCGTTTGTAGCAGCAGAGGGCCGCGGCCAGTCCGAGAAACGCCAGGTAGTTGCATGGATGACGCTCGTAGCGAGGGCTGAGTCTGTGGTAGCCGGACAGCCACGACATCGTGCGCTCGATCACCCACCTCCGGCGCCCTAATCGCTCGCTGGATTCGATGCCTTTGCGGGCGATGCGTACTCCGATGCGTTTCCATCGGAGCCATCTGCGCAGGTCGGCGCGGTCGTAGGCTTTGTCCGCGTGGAGGCGCTGGGGCTTGAAGTACCGGCCGCGGTGAGGGTCGTGTCTCGTTTGGTGACCCTCGATCATGGGCTTCAGCCCTTCGCTGTCGTGGGTGTTGCCGGCCGAGACGCCGACGAGGAGGGGCAGTCCGTTCGCGTCCGACAGGACGTGCATCTTGGAACCCGGCTTGCCCCGGTCCACGGGGCTCGGACCTGTGTGTTCGCCCCCTTTTTAGCCCTGACGTGGGCGGTGTCGAGGACGACGCGGGTGACGTCGATGAGCCCGGCGTCGTCGAGGCGGTGCAGCACGGCTTCGTGGAGGCGGCCCCAGACGCCGGCTCTCGACCAGATCAGGAACCGGCGGTGGGCGGTCGACTTCGATATCCCGAAGCAGGGTGGCAGAGCGCGCCAGGCGCAGCCGCTGACCAGCACGTAGACGATCGCGGCGAACAGCGTCTCATCAGGTGTGTCGTGTGTTCCCCCGCCCTGCGGACGCACCTTCGACGGTGGGATCAGCGGCTTCGCCATCTCCCACAGCCCGTCCGGAACAATCCAACTCCACGTACCCCGCCCCATGAACAGACCAACGTCCGCCTCACCACGTAGGACACCGCCTAAGAGGTCATTTTCACCTTGAGTGCGGCGTTCTGGGTTGGTTTGTCCTGCCTCTCGGTGTGTTGCTGGTGAGTCTGTGGAGGCTGTTCTTCCTGACGAGGCTGGCGGCGTGGCGGATGGGGTGGAGGTCTGTTTATGCCTGTCTCATTCCACGGCGCCCGGGTCTGTCCCGTGCTTCGACGCGGCAGGATGCACGCCTGGGCGCACGCCCCCGAGTGGCGGTATGCCCAGGTCATGACGGACCGCCGTGCGTATCCGAGTGACCTGTCCGATGCCCGCTGGGAGTTGATCGAGCCGGTGCTCTCCGCCTGGCGCTTCGAGCGCCGCGGCCGGGCCCTGGACTTCGGCCGGCCGCCACGGCATGACCTGCGCGAGATCATGAACGCGATCCTGTACGTGGACCGCACCGGCTGCCAGTGGGCCTACCTCCCGCACGACTTCCCGCCCTGGCAGTCGGTCTACGGCTACTTCGCCAAGTGGCAGAAGGACGGTGTCTTCGCCCAGCTCAACGGTCTGCTGCGGGAGTTGGTACGACAGCAGGAAGGCCGCAGTGCCGCCCCGTCCGCCGGCGTGATCGACGCGCAGAGCGTCAAGACCTCCACCAGTGTCCCCGCGAAAAGTCAGGGCATCGACGCGGGCAAGAAGATCGTAGGCCGCAAGCGCAGCATCATCACCGACACCCTCGGCCTGCTGCTGGCAGTCCTGGTCACGGCAGCGGGCGTCCAGGACTCCACAGCCGGACGCACCCTCCTGGAACAGGCCGCCGCCGACCATCCCGGCCTGCGCAAGGTCTGGGTCGACGGCGGCTACCGCAAGCACTTCGTCGAGCACGCCGCCACCCTCGGCATCGACCTCGAAATCGTCCAACGCGCCCCCGGGACCAGGGGATTCACCCCGATCCCGAAACGCTGGACCGTCGAGCGGACCTACGGCTGGCTAATGCTGCACCGCCGCCTGGCCCGTGACTACGAAACCCACCCGCACCGCTCCGAAGCCATGATCCACGTCGCCATGACCGACCTGATGGCCCGCCGCCTCACTGCAGAGAACACCATCTCCTGGCGAGACCCGACATCAGTACACCAAAGCCGCATCCATGGATGAAACAGCAGAATGAAACGACCTCTAAGGCGGTGTCCTACGTGGTGAGGCGGACGTTGGTCTGTTCATGGGGCGGGGTACGTGGAGTTGGATTGTTCCGGACGGGCTGTGGGAGATGGCGAAGCCGCTGATCCCACCGTCGAAGGTGCGTCCGCAGGGCGGGGGAACACACGACACACCTGATGAGACGCTGTTCGCCGCGATCGTCTACGTGCTGGTCAGCGGCTGCGCCTGGCGCGCTCTGCCACCCTGCTTCGGGATATCGAAGTCGACCGCCCACCGCCGGTTCCTGATCTGGTCGAGAGCCGGCGTCTGGGGCCGCCTCCACGAAGCCGTGCTGCACCGCCTCGACGACGCCGGGCTCATCGACGTCACCCGCGTCGTCCTCGACACCGCCCACGTCAGGGCTAAAAAGGGGGCGAACACACAGGTCCGAGCCCCGTGGACCGGGGCAAGCCGGGTTCCAAGATGCACGTCCTGTCGGACGCGAACGGACTGCCCCTCCTCGTCGGCGTCTCGGCCGGCAACACCCACGACAGCGAAGGGCTGAAGCCCATGATCGAGGGTCACCAAACGAGACACGACCCTCACCGCGGCCGGTACTTCAAGCCCCAGCGCCTCCACGCGGACAAAGCCTACGACCGCGCCGACCTGCGCAGATGGCTCCGATGGAAACGCATCGGAGTACGCATCGCCCGCAAAGGCATCGAATCCAGCGAGCGATTAGGGCGCCGGAGGTGGGTGATCGAGCGCACGATGTCGTGGCTGTCCGGCTACCACAGACTCAGCCCTCGCTACGAGCGTCATCCATGCAACTACCTGGCGTTTCTCGGACTGGCCGCGGCCCTCTGCTGCTACAAACGCCTCGTCCGCCTCACCACGTAGGACACCGTCTAAGTGGGCATTTAGAGATGCTCTATGACGGTAAGTAACTTTCACGGCTGTCGGGTTTGAGATGTTTGCCCCATGCGTACACCCTTGCGCTCATCGATCTGCGAACTTGACCGCCCGATTGCTCCGGCTCCCGTGTGTGAAGTCCGCCTGGTTTGAAGATCAGGCAGAAACGCCCAGCAGTAGCGGAACGGAGTCGTCCGCCACGTGCATGATCACGCTACGACGTGAGCCAGCGGAAGCCGTACCCCAGCGACCTGTCCGACGCCCGATGGGCCTTAATCGAGCCGACATTGACGGCCTGGAGAAAGGCCCGGCTCGACCGCAGGCCCACCGGGCAGCCGGCCAAGGTCGACCTGCGCGACGTATTCAACGCACTCCTCTACATCAACCGCACCGGAATCCCCTGGAAATACCTCCCGCACGACTTCCCCAACCACGGCAGCGTCTACGCCTACTACGCCGCATGGCGCGACGAGGGAATCCTCACCCAGCTCAACTACGACCTGACCGGTCTGGCCCGCGCGAAGGAAGGACGCACGCCCGAACCGACCGCTTCCGTGATCGGCACCCAGAGCGTGAAGACCTCCACCAACGTGCCCCTGAACAGCCAGGGAACCGACGCAGCCAAGAAGATCTTCGGCCGGAAACGGGGCATCATCACCGACACGATCGGACTCATCCTCGCCGTGACCGTCACCGCCGCGAGCCTGTCCGAGAACGCCGTCAGAATCCAACTCCTCGACCGGGCCAAGAAGACCTACCCGACCATCTCCAAGAGCTGGGGCGACACCAGCTTCAAGAACGCCGTTATCGAGCACGGCGCCCGCCTGGGAATCGACGTCGAAGTCGTCAACAGAAACCCCGGAGTTCGCGGCTTTCACGTTGTCAAAAGGCGCCGGGTTGTCGAACGAAGTATTGGTTGGATCATAATGCACCGGCGCCTCGCCCGAGACTACGAGACCCTGCCCGCCAGCCCCGAGGCCATGATCCACATCGCCTCGATCGACAACCTCACCAAGCGCATAACGGACGAGACGACACCCACCTGGCGAGGAACCTACTAGGAGATAAAGGGCAATCCACCTAGATCAAACGCCCTCTTAGCCCTCGGGTGGCCATCGCTACGCCACTGCTGCCGTGGAAGCCCAACGTCGACATGCTGGCCCTTGGCTGAGTCCCTGGTCTTCCTCGCCTCAATGGGCCTTGTGCATCATGAAAACTGCCTGCCAGATGACCTGGTGTGCGTAGGCGTCGAGGGGTCGGGCAGATCCGGGGTGGTAGTCCACCGACAAGATCATCCGCTAACGGGCGTCTTCCCGGTTCGTCAGCACCAGCAGGGCCCGCACCAGCACCGTAGCCCACCTCTGATCCGTGTGGACCTTGCCGCGGACGCGCCAGTTCTTCAGATGCGCGAAGCCGTGCTCGACCCGGGCCCGCACCGCGGCCAGTGTCTTGTTGGACAACCTCCCACCACGGGCCAGGGGCCGGCGCCGGGCCTTGCAGCCGGTGATCACCGCCGGGTCGGTATCGAGAGCGGCCGCACCGATTGTCGCCCCCTACACCCCCGGTGACACTGCAGATCGTGGCTGCCCGCCTGATCGTCGCAGATGGCCTGACCATGACGGTCCTTGCCCGGGAACTCACCGACGAGACCAGGCGGCTCGCGCACATGTCGCTCCCGGAACAGCCCGCGAGGGCGGCTCCACGGGTCTCCGCCAACAGTCCGCTCGCCCCAAGAGACCAGTCAACGGCCCCAGGGCACAACCCGCCGGCCGCTTCAGCAGCCAGGAACTCGTGGCCCACGTCAGTGCCTCGCGTCTACGGGCCAGGGGGACAGGATGGTAGTCCTACGAGGCCCTGCATGCCCGCACGGACCCGCTTGTCCACCCGCCCCGTCTTCTGCTCCTCCTCAACGGCTATGGGAACGGCCGGCTTCCCGGCGGAGAGATCACCCTCGGGTGAAAATCGTCATTGTGGTCCTCTGTCACCAAGAACCTGGCGAAGCAAGTGAGGGGCCGTCAGGCCCAGTGGTCCCGGGTTATCAGTTCGACGACTCGCTGTGCATGATCCACAAGATAGAAGTGCCCTCCGGGGAACTCGTGCCACACAAAGGTGCCGGCGGTGACGGATGCCCATTCCTTCACTTGCCATCGGTCGACCTGGGGGTCGTCGTCACCGATCAGGGCGACGACATCGGCTCGTATCGGTTCGGCGTCGCACGGCGGGCGATAGGTATCGATGAGGCGGTAGTCGTTGCGGATGATGGTCAGGAACATCTCCCGTAGATCCGGCTCGCGGAGCACCTCGACTTGGGTGCCGCCGAGTTCGGTCATGGCAGTGAGGAGTTCGTCGTCGGTGCGATGAGCCGCATCGACTTCTTCGGGAAAGTCGGTGATACGACGGCCCGACACGCACAGCCGGGTGAAGTGGGTGGCGCCGTCGGCTTCCAGGAGCCGCAGGGTCTCGTAGGCGATGGCGGCTCCCATGCTGTGGCCGAACAGAATGGTTTCGCGGGCGGGTTCGGCGAGAAGAGCGCATGCGGCTGCTCTGGCGACCTCCCCGACGGTGGGGATCAGCGGTTCGGCGTACCGGTTCTCGCGCCCCGGGTACTGAACGGCCAGCAACTCGTGGGTGGCATCGAGGTGTTGGGCCCAAGGGCGGTAGAAGCTGGCGCCTCCGCCCGCGTGTGGGAAACAGACGACGCGTCGGGAGGCGGAAGGGTTGGGGCGGGGACGGGCCAGCCAGGGAGACTGCCGGGGGAAGTTCTGAGGCATGGTCGTCATCGCCAATCGATCGAAACAGAAAGGCCGCTGTAGCCCTGGACCAGGTTGGACCGCATCCAGCGTGGGTCGCTCGCCAGGGTTACCGTGTGTGCCTCCTGGGAGAGCTGCCGCAGGAGTTCCCGCAGTTCGATGCGGGCGAGTGCGGCTCCGAGGCAGTGATGGGGGCCGTTACCGAAGCCGAGGTGTCGGTTGGGACGGCGGTCGTACTGGTAGCGGTGCGGTTGGGTGAAGCTGCGGGCGTCGCGGTTGGCCGCCGGCAGCCAGGCGACCACAGGATCCCCTTTGGCGAAGTCCCGGCCGCCGATCTCGCAGTCCTCTATGGCTACGCGCAGCACGTGCATGGCCGGGGATGTCCAGCGGACGACCTCCTCGACCGCCTGGTCGAGCAGGCCGGGGTCGTCCCGGAGCCCGCTGAGAACGCCCGGGAACCGCTGGCAGATGTGGAAGACACCGGTGATGGCGTGCCGGGTGGTCTCGTTGCCGCCGATCAGCACGTTGTCGCAGTTGATGAGGACGTCCTCGGTGCTCAGCCTGCCGTCCGCGAGCAGGGCGCTGACCAGGTCGGTGCCCGGGTTCTTCTCCCGTTCGGCGATCAGCTCGTAGAAGTAGAAGAGGATCTCCGAGTGCGCCTCGGCGGGTGTCATCTTGTCGAAGCCGGTGTCGTGACCGCCGAAGGCGTGGTTCGTGAGCTCGATCAGCCGCTCACGATCCGCGAGGGGCACCCCGATGACCTCACACACGATGGCTGCGGGGATGCGCGGCCCGACCTCCGCGGCCACGTCGGTGACCGGCTGGGCTCGCATGCGGGCGATGACGTCCCGCGTCTCGGTGCCGAGGACGGTCTGGAGTTCGGGAGCACGCAGTCGGGACAGGAACGGACCGACGAGCCGTTTGAGGGTCGTGTGCCAGTCGCCTTCGCTGACCACCATCATGCGGCCGCCGGACTGGTCGGCGTGCTCCGTGTCGAAGCCGATCATCATGCCGTACTCGGAGGTGAACGGCGCCTTCGGAGAGAGCAGAGATGCGCAGTCCTCGTGGGAGAACACCGACCAGAAGCCGTTCGGAGAGATGCCCGGTTCGCTCCACACCTTCGCTTCCGAGGAGGCGTATTCCTCCCACATCTGGAAGCGCTCTTCAGTGGTGTACAGATCCGGATTTGCCAGGTCCATCGGGAGCCGTCCTTCGTGAGGGTTCGTGGGCAGGGGGTGCACCCGCCGGGGTGCCGCGGGAGCCTGGTCCCTGCCGCAGGACCCGGCTCGCCAGCGCGGACAGGGCGACCACGGCCATGAGGCCGGCGCAGGCCAGCAGGGTGACGAACCGTCCGGCGAGGTCGTACGACACCCCGCCGATCAGCGGGGCGATCGCGCCGCCGCCCCCGCTGAGGATGTTCGCGACACCCGCCACCCGCCCCCGGTGCGTGTCGGGGGTGAGGGTCAGCTGCTGGGTGGTGAAGTAGGCGCTTGCCGTCGGCGCGGCGAAGGCGATGACGCCGAGCAGGACGCCCGGGGTGTAGCCGCCGGGCAGCACGGCCATCGCAACCGTGAGCGTGGCGAACAGCCACTGCACGACGAAGACGGGACGCGCCCCGGTGAGCAACCGCTGGAGTACGGGCGCGGCGAGCGCCCCCAGCAGACCGCCGACTCCGAGGAGCCCCGCCATCGCCCCGATCAGCCCGGAGTTCATGCCGGAGGCCTTCGCCGAGGCGATCACCACGAAGTAGACGGTGCCGAAGAACAGGTTGGTCACGGTGGCGTGGAACAGGCCCACGCGCAGGAAGGGGTGGCGGGCGATGAACCGGACGCCGTCGAGCAGTTCGTCGACGGCGTGGCCGCGCTCGGGCTTCGGCCCGGTGTCCCTCCCCGTTCTCCTGCCGAGGAACAGCAGGAGCGCCAGCCCGACCCCGTGCGCGGCACAGCCGACCAGCAACGGGAACGCGTTCTTCAAGGCCAGCAGGAAGCCGCCCGCGGAGGTGCCGGCGAGCTGTCCGGCGAAGGTACGCGCCGAGTTCAACGCGACGGCGTCGGACAGCCGTTCCGCCGGCACCAGGGAGGGGATCAGTGCCTCGCCCGAGGCCATCGCCACCGCCGTCGCCACGCCGTTGACCAGGGCCAGCAGCACCAGCGCCGAAAGGGTGGCGACACCCGCCCACAGGGTCAACGCCAGGCTGCCGAACGCGGCCACCTGTGCGGCCTCGCACCACAACAGGACGGTCCTGCGGTCGAACCGGTCCGCGATGGCACCCGCCGGAAGCCCTGCCAGCACCAGGGCCGCGGCGTCCACGAAGCCGATCAGGCCGGCCTGGGAGGCCGATCCGGTAATCGTCAGGGCGAGCAGCGGCAATACGATCACCGCGATGCTGTAGGCGAACTCACCGAATGTCTGACTCGTCCACAGCAGGGTGAACCCGGCCCTGCCGGCCGGTGGAGAAGCCACGGATGCTCCTTGCCTGTACGACGGGGTGGGAAGGGGTGGTTCAGGCAAGGACCCGCGACCGCTTCCGGCTGTGCACATAGGTGCGGCGCAGGTCACGGACGACGCTGGTGCGCTTGAGCCAGCGGTCCGTGCCGTCGTAGCGGGGGGTGAACACGTCCCGGCCGTGCACCACCCGGTAGTTGTCGAGGAAGGCGACCATGCCGGGACGAAGCACCACGCGTTCGGCGCTCGCGTTGAGCCGCTCCGCGCACTCGGCCATGGCCCGCTCGGCGTCGGTGTCGCCGGGCAGCGGGCTGGTGAAGTCGGCGTCCATGCGCAGGTAGGGGAACTCGGCGGGCCCGAACAGCACGGCACCCCGCTCGTGCGGGCGCTCATCCAGGCCGCCGGCAACGCCCTCGATGGTGCCGTACTCGTGCGAGTCGTCCGGGAAGAAGCGGAACCGGTCCTGGTGCAGCACGTCCCGCACCGAGTCGTCGAGGTCGACGGCGTCCACACGGGCCACGGTCGTGCCGACACCGTCCGGGTTGCGCAGACACATCAGCGCCACGTAGTCGCCTCGGCAGGCGTGGAAGACGTCCTCCGTGTGCAGGGTCAGCTGGGCCTGACTACTGGCGCTGGTCAGCGAGGTCTCCTGCCCCCTGGAGGGGCAGACATCGTGGACGAGGCGGCCGTTCTGCTGGTTGGACCAGGCGAACGGGTCGCCCAGGAGAGAGGCGACCAGTAACAGAACGAGTTCCTCACGGATCGCCGCGCCTTCCTTCTCGGCGATGTGCCAACTCGCCGGCGTGGCCACGAGGTTCTCGTCCACGGGCAGGTTGGACACACTGATGACCGCGGCCTCGGCCGCCCGGGAGGCGACCAGGAACTGCCGCAGCCCCAAGGGGAGTTTCTCGGCCTCGGCCTGGATCCGCTCCGTGTGCTGGAACGGCTCCCACACCTGGTGCCGAGCCAGGAAAGCGTCGGCGATCCGCCCGGTCGCGTGCTTCTCGTCCTCGCTGAGGACATAGTCGGACATGGGGATGGGTTTCCTTTCGTACGAGGGGTCAGCGACCGGAGCGTGCGTGCTCGACGATCTCCCGCAGCGCGGTCACGAACTCCCGCGCCAGCCGCTCGATGGTGTCGGTGGAGTGATGTGCGGTGGAGTGGAGCCAGTCGACCTGCAACCGGCCCTCGCTCACCGCCGCCACGATGTCGATCAGGTGGGAGCGCCGCTGCCCCGGAGCCTGGTCCCGGCCCAGGCCGTCCAGCCGTTCCCGGATCAGCCCGTCGCTCCGAGCCGAGCCGACCCACTGGCCGAGGTAGTTGAAACTGACCTCGGGCTGGGCCTGACCGGCCAGGGCCTCAGCGCCGACGGGCGACAGGTGGCGCAGGGCGCCGTACCCGAGGCCGCGCCCGGGCACCTTGCGCAGGAGCCGTTTCATGCCCTTGAGGGCCGTACCCCAGTCGCCGTCCGGGACGTCGAGCGGTACCGGGTAGATGGTGGTGAACCAGCCGACGGTACGGGACAGTTCGACGTCGTCGAACAGTTCCTCACGCCCGTGCCCTTCCAGGTTCACGGCCGGCGGGGCACCCGCCCACCGCGCCAGAACCCGGCCCAGCGCGGCCAGCAGCACATCGTTGATCTGCGTGCGGTACATCGCGGGCACCTGTTGCAGCAGGGTGTCGGTGTCGGCGCTGTTCAGGTGCGCCGACACCGTGGAGAGATCACCGGCGATGTTCGGTGCCTCTGTGTCCCCGTCACGCGGCACCTGCCGCAGACCGCCCACGTTCTTCCAATACGGGAGCTCGTCGTCGAGGGCGCCGGACTTGACGTGGTCGGTGAGTCGGTCCGACCAGCGCTGGTAACTGGTTGTCTTCGGGCCCAGGTTCACGGGTCGGCCGACGGCGAGCTGCTCGTAGGCGGTGGCCAGGTCTTCCAGGACGACGCGCCAGGAGACGCCGTCCATGACGAGGTGGTGCACGGCCAGGAACAGACGAGGGCGAGGACCTCCGTCGAAGAACACGCCCCGTACCAGACGTCCCGCCGCCAGCTCCAGCGACTCCTGCGCGTCGAGCGCCGCCGCGTCCGCATTCGCGTGGTCGCCGATGGCCAACAGGCCTGCGGCGGCCGGTTCGCCGTACTCCTGAACCCAGCCCTCAGCGGTCCGGGTGTACCGCATCCGCAGTGCGTCATGGTGGTCCACCACCGCCGTCAGCGCCTGCTCCAGCACGGCCGGTTCGGTGCCCGGAGCCAGTTCCACGTGGACCGACATCGCGTAGTGGTCAGGATCGACAGTGTGCTCCGCGAAGAACCACCTCTGGATCGGCGTCAACTCCACTCGCCCGCACAGAGATTCCCGCGCCGGAGCCGGCGCTTCGGCCACCTCCGCGGCCTCGGCCAGCGCCGCGACCGTCTGATGGACGAACATCAGCTTCGAGGTCACCCTCAGCCCGGCGTCCCGGGCGCGGGAGACGACCTGGATGGAGAGGATCGAGTCGCCGCCCAGCTCGAAGAAGTTGTCGTGGATGCCGACCTGTTCCACGCCCAATACGTCGCTCCAAACGCGCGCGAGAGTCTCCTCGGTCTCCATTCGGGGCGCTGTGTAGGTGCTGCCCAGTTGGGTGGTGTCCACCTCTGGTTCGGGGAGGGAGCGGCGGTCGACCTTGCCGCTCGGAGTCAAGGGCAGCCGCTCCAAGCGCACGAACACCGCCGGAACCATGTAGTCCGGGAGGGATCCAGACAGATACTCGCGCAGTTCCGCCGTCGGCAGGTCATCGCCGGTCACGGCATACGCGACCAGGCGGCGGTGGCCGTCCGCACCCTGATGTACGACCACGACGGCGTCCCGCAACACGGGGTGACCGACGAGCACACTCTCGATCTCGCCCAGCTCGATCCGGAAGCCCCGGATCTTCACCTGGTCGTCCGCCCGGCCCAAGTACTCCAGAGTGCCGTCCGCCCGCCAGCGAGCCACATCACCGGAGCGGTACATCCGCTCCCCCGGCGCCCCGAACGGGTTCAGCGGGAAGCGCTCCGCGGTCAAGCCGGCACGATTCAGGTAGCCACGGGCCAGGCCGGGCCCGGCGACATGGATCTCGCCTGGCACGCCCACCGGCACCGGTGTCCCGGCACCGTCGAGGAGGAACACCCGGTAGCTCGGAAGGGGTCGCCCGGCCGGGATGCGGCCGTCGCCTCGGAGATGTTCGGCGCGTATCTCCTGGTAGGTGACGTGCACGGTCGTCTCGGTGATGCCGTACATGTTCACCAGTCGTGCCGAGCCCGAGCCGCCGAACCGCTCGAACCAGCCGGACACGTGCTTCGACTCCAGCGCCTCACCGCCGAAGATCACATACCGGAGGTCCGGCAGCACCCGAGCGTCGACCGTGACCGCATACTCGATGAGCTCTCGGAACATCGACGGGGTCTGGTTGAACACCGTCACCCGCTCTTCGGCGAGCAACTGCCACATCGCCTCCGGGCTACGGGCCACATCCTGCGGTACCACCACCGCACGGCCGCCCGCCATCAGACAGCCCCACAACTCCCACACCGAGAAGTCGAACGCATAGGAGTGGAAAACCGTCCACACATCCTCAGGCCCGAACCCGTACAAAGGCTGGCAGTTCGCCAACAGGTTCAGCACCGACCGGTGCTCGACCGCCACCCCCTTCGGACGCCCCGTCGAACCCGACGTATAGATCACATACGCCACATCGTCCGCCGTGACCCCGACCTCCGGAGCCGTGGCGGCCAACTCGGCGATCGCCGGCCAGTCGCCGTCCAGATCGACGACCGTCACCTCCGCACCGGCAAACTGCCTCTGCAACCCATGGTGAGTGACCAGAAGCCCGGCACCCGAGTCCTGAAGCATGTACACCAGCCGGTCCGCCGGATACGCCGGATCCAACGGCACATACGCAGCACCCGACTTCAGGATCCCGAGCAGACCCACCACCATCTGCACACCACGCTCGACCGACAACGCGACCAACCGCCCCGGCCCCGCACCCAACGACACCAAGTACTGAGCCAGCCGATTCGCTCGCGCCTCCAACTCCCCATACGTCAGTGACTGATCACCGCACGAGACGGCGACCGCATCCGGCGACTCCGCGGCCCGCCCAGCCACCCACTCATGCACACACCCCGCCGGCACCTCCACCCCAGCCGACCCCGACCACTCACCAACCAACCGACCCGCCTCCTCGGCGGACATCAGGGGAAGAGCCGCCAAGGGCTGGTGCGGGTCGGTCACCGCGGCGGTGAGGAGTTCGGTGAGGTGTTCACCGAACCGGGCGATGGTGGGCGCGTCGAAAAGGTCGGTGCTGTACTCGGCGAGGGCGCGAAGGCCGCCGTCGTGTTCCTCGAACTCAAGGGTGAGGTCGGACAGGGCGGTGTCGCGGTCGAGCGGGTAGCGGTCGACGTGCAGGCCGCCGAGGTCGGGGACGGCGCCTGGCGTGTTCTGGAGGACGACCATGGCCTGGACGAGGGGTGTGCGGCTGGTGTCACGTTCCGGTTGGACCGCCTCCACGAGTCGCTCGAACGGCACGTCCTCATGGGCGAACGCCTCCAGGACCGTCTCTCTGACCTGGCCCAGCAGCTCGTCGAAGGTCATTCGGGACTCGATGCGGGAGCGCAGGACCAGGGTGTTCACCAGGAACCCGACGAGGTGTTCCATGGCGCCTTGCCCTCGGCCGGAGGTCGCCGTGCCGACCGCGATGTCCTCCTGTCCGGTGTACCGGGCGAAGACCGCCTGGACCGCGGCCGTCAGCGCCATGAACAGCGTTGCACCCCGCTCCCGCGCCAGCTCCTTCAGCGCCGCGACGACCTCGGCCGGCACCTCGAAGTCCAGTACCGCACCCGCCGATGTCCGTACCGCGGGACGCGGGCGGTCGGTGGGCAGCTCCAGTGGCGCAATGCCGTCCAGCCGGTCCTTCCACCACGCCAGCTGTTCTTCCAGCAGCCCGCCCTCGGCCAGCCGTGCGCGCTGCCAGGCCGCGAAGTCCGGGTACTGGAGCGGGACTTCGGGCAGCTTGGGGGGTCGCCCCTCCACTCGGAACGCGTACAGTTCGCCCAGTTCACGGGCCACGATGCCCATGGACCAGCCGTCGGTCACGATGTGGTGCATCCCCAAGACACACACGTGCTCGTTCTCGCTGACCTCGGCGAGCAGTACACGCACCAACGGTCCCGTTCTGAGGTCATACGGCCGTGCCAGGTCGTCCCGTACGAGCGATTGCAGCCGCTTCTCAGGGTCGGGGGCGCTGGTGAGGTCGGCGGTTCGCCATTCCGGCTCCAGCCAGGCGTGCACGTTCTGCACCCCACGGTCGCCGATCGCGTCGAAGGTTGTCCGCAGCGCCTCGTGCCGGGTGACCAGGTCACGCACGGCGGCACGTAGGGCATCCACGTCCAGGGCGCCGGTGAGGCGCATACCGGCGGCCGAGTGGTACTCGCTGCTGCCCTGGTTGAAGTCCTCCAGGAACAGCAGCCGCTGCTGCCCGTACGACATCTGCAGCTCGCCGTCGCGCGGTACCACCGGGATGGCAGAGGTTTCCCCTGATTCCGATGCGGCAAGATCGGCGAGGCCGGCCACCGTAGGAGCGTCGAACAGCAGACGGGGGGAAAGGTGAATCCCCAGTGCCTGGCGGGCGCGGGAGACGACCTGGATGGAGAGGATCGAGTCGCCGCCCAGCTCGAAGAAGTTGTCGTGGATGCCGACTTGTTCCACGCCCAGGACGTCGGCCCAGATTCGGGCGAGGGTTTCCTCTGTTGTGGTTCCGGGTGCCGTGTAGGTGCCGGCCAGTTGGGTGGTGTCCACCTCTGGTTCGGGGAGGGAGCGGCGGTCGACCTTGCCGCTCGGAGTCAACGGCAGCCGCTCCAAGCGCACAAACACCGCCGGGACCATGTAGTCCGGGAGGGACGACGACAGGTGCGCACGCAGTTCGGCCGTCGGCAGGTCATCGCCGGTCACGGCATACGCGACCAGGCGGCGGTGGCCGTCCGCACCCTGATGTACGACCACGACGGCGTCCCGCAACACGGGGTGACCGACGAGCACACTCTCGATCTCGCCCAGCTCGATCCGGAAGCCCCGGATCTTCACCTGGTCGTCCGCCCGGCCCAAGTACTCCAGAGTGCCGTCCGCCCGCCAGCGAGCCACATCACCGGAGCGGTACATCCGCTCCCCCGGCGCCCCGAACGGGTTCAGCGGGAAGCGCTCCGCGGTCAAGCCGGCACGATTCAGGTAGCCACGGGCCAGGCCGGGCCCGGCGACATGGATCTCGCCTGGCACGCCCACCGGCACCGGTGTCCCGGCACCGTCGAGGAGGAACACCCGGTAGCTCGGAAGGGGTCGCCCGGCCGGGATGCGGCCGTCGCCTCGGAGATGTTCGGCGCGTATCTCCTGGTAGGTGACGTGCACGGTCGTCTCGGTGATGCCGTACATGTTCACCAGTCGTGCCGAGCCCGAGCCGCCGAACCGCTCGAACCAGCCGGACACGTGCTTCGACTCCAGCGCCTCACCACCGAAGATCACATACCGCAGCGCCTCAAGGGGAGCTGCCTCCGATGCCAGGGCGTGTTCGATGAGCTCTCGGAACATCGACGGGGTCTGGTTGAACACCGTCACCCGCTTCTCCGCGAGCAGGTGCCACATCGCCTCCGGGCTACGGGCCACATCCTGCGGTACCACCACCGCGTGGCCGCCCGCCATCAGGCAGCCCCACAACTCCCACACCGAGAAGTCGAACGCGTACGAATGGAACACCGTCCACACGTCCTCGGCACCGAACCCGTACAGCGGCTGGCAGTTCGCCAGCAGATTCAGCACCGACCGGTGCTCGACCGCCACCCCCTTCGGACGCCCCGTCGAACCCGACGTATAGATCACATACGCCACATCGTCCGCCGTGACCCCGACCTCCGGAGCCGTGGCGGCCAACTCGGCGATCGCCGGCCAGTCGCCGTCCAGATCGACGACCGTCACCTCCGCACCGGCAAACTGCCTCTGCAACCCATGGTGAGTGACCAGAAGCCCGGCACCCGAGTCCTGAAGCATGTACACCAGCCGGTCCGCCGGATACGCCGGATCCAACGGCACATACGCAGCACCCGACTTCAGGATCCCGAGCAGACCCACCACCATCTGCACACCACGCTCGACCGACAACGCGACCAACCGCCCCGGCCCCGCACCCAACGACACCAAGTGCTGGGCCAGCCGATTCGCTCGCGCCTCCAACTCCCCGTACGACAGCACCTCGTCACCGCATGACACAGCCACCGCATCCGGCGACTCCGCAGCCCGCCCAGCCACCCACTCATGCACACACCCCGCCGGCACCTCCACCCCAGCCGACCCCGACCACTCACCAACCAACCGACCCGCCTCCTCGGCGTCCGACACCAATGACAGTTCGGCCAGAGGTCGTTGCGGGTCGGCGGTCATCCCGGCCAGCAGGCTCTCCAGATGCCGGCCGATCCGCTCCACGCTCCCGCCCTCGAAGAAGTCGGTGTCATAGATGAGGGCGTAGGCGAGTTCGTCCCCGGCGTAGGCGACGAGGTTGAGGGGGTAGTTGGTGTCGTCGGCACCCTCCAAGGCGTGCAGCCGTAGGCCCTGTTCGGCCGCCGTGCGGCCGTCCATCGGAAAGTTCTCGAAGACGACGAGGCTGTCGAAGAGGTTGACGCCGCGTTCGACGTCGCTCCAGGAGTGAATGCGAGGCAGCGGAACGAACTCGTACTGCCTGGCTTCCACCTGGGCCCGCTGCACATCCGTCAGCCAGTGGGCGACAGGGGCATCCGGGTCGACGCCGACGCGGACGGGCAGGGTGTTGATGAGCATGCCGACGATCGCGTCGGCGCCGGGCAGATCGGCGGGGCGGCCCGCGACCGTCGAGCCGAACACGACGTCCTCGTCGCCGGTGTACCGGGACAGCAACAGGGCCCAGGCGCCTTGTACGACGGCGTTCACGGTAAGCCGGTGGCGACGGGCGAACGCGTAGATCTCGGCCGAGAGCTCCGGGGACAGCCGGTTGACCAGCCGGGAGCGGGCCTGGGCGCGGTGGCTGGCGGCGGGGCGGTGATCGTAGGGGAGAGCGGTCGGGGTGACGAATCCGGTGAGCAGGTCGCGCCAGTACGTCTCCGCCTGGGCCAGGTCCTGGCTCTCCAGCCATTCCACGTACGACCGGAAGGGTCGTCGCACCGGCAGTGCCGGCGTCCCGCCCGCGAGCAACGCGCGGTAGGCGGAGGAGAGTTCGTCGAGCATCTGGAAGGTGCTCCAGCCGTCGAGCAGCACATGGTGCGAGGTGCGGACGACGCGCACGCTGGTGTCGGAGACTCGGATCAGGGCGAGTCGGAAGAGGGGAGCCACGGACAGGTCCAGGCCTTGGTCGCGGTCCTCAGCAAGGTAACGGTCGAGTTCCGCGCCTTGTTCGGGCTCTGGCAGGCCGCGCCAGTCGAGGTGCGTGACAGGTGTGTCGACATGCCGGTGGATCACCATCAGAGGGCGCTCGACGCCGTCCCAGGCGAGGGAGCCACGCAGAATTTCCAGGTGATCGGTGACGTGCTGCCAGGCGTGTTCGAGGAGGACCGGGTCGGTGACTCCGTCGAGGACGAACGTCATCTGCTCGAAGTAGGCACCCGCGTCCGGCTCGGCAAGGCTGTGGAACAGCATGCCGCTCTGCATCGGCGTCAGCGGATACACGTCCTCCACATCCCGGCCATCCCCCACCACCCGGTCGACACCAGCCTGATCGAGACGGGCCAGCGGGAAGTCCGACGGCGTCGCACCCCCACTCGACCCCAGCAGGCAATGCCGCACAACCCCACGCAAGGCGGTGACGAACCCTTCCGCGAGGCGGGTGATGGTGGTGGCCTCGAAGACGGTGTCGGCGTAGATCCAGGTGAAGCCGAGTCGGCCGTCCTCGACCAGGCCGACGACATCCAGGAGGTAGGGGCGTTCCTCGTCGGGGGCGTGGTCGTCGCCGAGGGCGGGCAGCCGGTCGCGGATCAGGCCGTCGTCGTGGGTGGTGCCGTCGAACTGGCCCAGGTAGTTGAAGCTGATCTCGGGCAGCCCGTCGGTCCGCAGGGCCTGGCCTGGAGCGTCCGGAAGAGACAGGAAGCGCAGAGCGTCATAGCCGAGGCCGTTGCCTGGAACAGCACGCAGCTGTTCCTTGACGTTCTTGATGAGTGTGTCCCAGCGCCGGTCGGCCGGCAATGTCAGGGCGACCGGGAAGTGGGTGGTGAACCAGCCGATGGTGCGGGACAGGTCGGTGTCGGCGAACAGTTCCTCGCGGCCGTGTCCCTCCAGGCCGACGACCACGCGCTGTTGCCCGGTCCAGTCGGCGAGTACGCGCACCAGAGCGGTGACGAGGAGGTCGTTGATGCGAGTGCGATACACGGCCGGAACACGGTGCAGCAGCGCCTCCGTCGCCTCGGTGTCCAGCCGGACCTCGACGGTCTTCTCGTGCGCGGTGAGGTTCTCACCATCGTTGTCCTGCGGAAGTCGCGGGGCTTGGCCAGGACGGACGTTCTGCCAGTAGGCAATCTCGTCGTCGAGGGCGCCGGAGCGGACGTGTTCGGTGAGACGGTCGGACCAGCGCTGATAACTGCTGGTCTTCTGGCCGAGATCCACGGCACGGCCCGCGCCCAGTTGCCCGTACGCGATGGCCAGGTCCTCCAGCACGATCCGCCAGGAGACACCGTCCATCACCAGGTGGTGCACCGCGAGAAAAAGACGCGGCGGCAATTGAGCTCCCTCTTCGAAGAACACCCCCCGCACCAGCTGCCCCGCCGCCAGATCCAGCGACTCCTGTGCCGCAAGCGCCGCCGTGTCAGCGTCTGCGGACTCGGCGGTCACCAACAAGCCCTCGGCGGGGCTCTCGCCGTACTCCTGCACCCACCCCTCGGATGTCGGCGTGTACCGCATCCGCAGCGCATCGTGGTGCTCCACTACCGCCGCCAACGCCTGTTCCAATAAGCCGAATTGCGTGCCGGGCGCCAGCTCCACGTACACGGACATCGCGTAGTGGTCGGGGCTGACGGTGTGCTCGGCGAAGAACCACCGCTGGATGGGCGTCAACCCGGCTCGGCCCTGGACGGGTTCTTCCACCGCGAGCGGGGTGTCCGCGATCTCCGCGGCCTCCGCGAGCGCGGCGACCGTCTGATGAAGGAACAGCAGCTTCGAGGTCAGGCGCAGTCCGGCGTCACGGGCGCGGGAGACGACCTGGATGGAGAGGATCGAGTCGCCGCCCAACTCGAAGAAGTTGTCATGGATACCGACCCGGTCCACACCGAGGACATCGGCCCACACCCGGGCCAGCATCTCCTCCGCCTCGGTGCGCGGGGCCGCGTACGCGCCGGCCAGACGGCTGGTGTCCACCTCGGGCTCCGGAAGCGACCGCCGGTCGACCTTGCCGCCGGGTGTGAGCGGAAGGCGGTCCAGACGGACGAACACCGCCGGGACCATGTACTCCGGCAGAGTCCCCGACAGGTGTCCACGCAGGTCGGACGTCGGCAGATCGGCTCCGGTGACGACGTAGGCGACCAGGCGTCGGCGGCCGTTGTCCTCCTGCCAGGCGACGACCACGGCGTCCTCGACGTCCGGGTGCGTCAGCAGGGCGCTCTCGACCTCGCCGAGTTCGATGCGGAATCCGCGGATCTTCACCTGGTCGTCGGCGCGGCCGAGGAACTCAAGGTCTCCGCCGGGCAGACGGCGAGCACGGTCACCGGTGCGGTAGAGCCGCTCGCCGTCGTGGAAGGGGCTGCGTACGAAACGTTCGGCAGTCAGGTCAGGACGGCCGTGGTAGCCACGGCCCACGCCGCCGCCACCGATCCAGATCTCGCCGGGGACGCCCATGGGGACGACCTGCAGGGCGGCATCAAGGACGTACACCCGGGTGTTGGGCAGGGGGCGGCCGATGGGAACGTAGACGCTCTCGCGCAGGGTGTCCGCGGTGGGGGTGAAGACGGTGGAGTCGACGGTGGCCTCGGTGCCGCCGTACGCGTTGACGACCACGGCGTCCTCGCGGACCTGGCGGAGCAGCGCACGGCAGTCCTCCACGCGCCAGCCTTCGGAGCCGACGGAGATCAGCCGGAGTCCCGGGAAGCCGTCGCCGCGCCGCTCCACCTCCTGGAGCACGGCGTTCAGCAGGGACGGCACGATCTCGATGCCGGTGGCCCCGGTCTCCTCGATGAGATCCAGGAGGTCGGACGGCTCGGTGGCCACCTCCTTGGGCGCGATGACCAGGACACCGCCGAAGAGGATCGAACGGATGAGGTCCGCGAAGAACAGGTCGACGGAGAGGCTGGAGACGGACAGGAAGCGCAGCCGCAGATCTCGCAGTCCGTACCTCTCGTCCCAGGCCTCGCAGATGTGCCGTACGTTGGCGTGCTCGATGGCGACGCCCTTGGGGTTGCCGGTGGAGCCCGAGGTGTAGATGACGTAGGCCAGGTCATCCGGCGCGACGGTGACGTCCGGAGCGTCGGACGGCCACTCGGCGAGCGTGTCCAGATCGACGAGGTCGGCATCCGTGGCGGCGAGGCAGTCGCGGGCAGGGGCGTGTGTGACGATCAGGCGGACACCGGCGTCCTGCCTCATGTAGGCCAGCCGGTCGGCGGGGAACGCCGGGTCGAGGGACACGTAGGCCGCGCCCGCCTTGAGGATGCCGAGCAGGCCCACGGCCATGTCGACGCCGCGTCCGGTGCACAGACCGACCCGGGTGTCCGCGCCGGCGCCCTGGGCGCGCAGGGCCTGGGCCAGGCGGTTGGCGGACTCGTCCAGTTCGCGGTAGGTGAGGGTCCTGTCGCCGCTGATGACCGCGACGGCGTCGGGTGTACGGGCCGCCTGTGCGGCGAACCGTTCGTGGACGAGGGTGTCGGAGGAGTGCGCGGAGTCCGTGGCGTTCCAGCCGTGTACGGCCTGCGTCCACTCGTCGTCGGTGAGCATGGGGAGGGTGGCCACGGTCTGTCGCGGGTCGCTGATCGCGCCGTCGGCGAGGACGCGGAGATGGCGGATCATGCGGGCGATCGTCGCCGCGTCGAACAGGTCGGTGCTGTACTCGACCAGGCCGTACAGCCTGCCGTCGCGCTCCTCGAAGTCGAAGGTGAGGTCGAGGAGGGACGCGTCGCGCTGCAGGGGGTACGGCTCGGTGTCGACGCCGGGCAGGGCGAGGTTGGCCACGGGGGTGTTCTGGAGGACCACACTGGCCTGGACGAGGGGCGTGCGGCTGGTATCGCGCTCGGGCTGGACCGCCTCGACGATCCGGTCGAACGGTGCCTCCTGCCGAGCGAACGCCTCCAGGACGGTCTCCTTGACCTGGTCCAGCAGTTCGTCGAAGGTGGCCTGTCGCTCGACCCTGGTGCGCAGCACGACGGTGTTCACGAGGAAGCCGACGAGTTCGTCCAGTTCGGGCAGACCGCGTCCGGCGGAGGAGGTGCCGACGGCGATGTCCTCCTGGCCCGAGTACCGGGCGAGCAGGGCCTTGACGGTCGCGGTGAGCGCCATGAAGAGGGTGGCACCCCGGTCGCGGGCCAGGGATTTCAGGCCGTCGACGGTGGGCTCGGGGAGCTCGAAGGTGTGAACGGCGCCGGCGGAGGTGCGGACGGCGGGGCGCGGCCGGTCCGTGGGCAGCTCCAGCGGCTCCAGCCCCTTCAGTTGGTTCTTCCACCAGCTGACCTGCTCGTCCAGCGGCCCGCCCGGAGCCAGCCGGCCTCGCTGCCAGGCGGCGTAGTCGGCGTACTGGACACGCACCTCGGGCAGTTGAGCGTCCCGCCCCTCGACTCGCGCCGCGTACAGCTCGCCGAGGTCGCGGGCGGCGATGCCCAGCGACCAGCCGTCGGTGACGATGTGGTGCATGCCGAGGACGAGGACGTGGTCCTCGGCGGCGAGGCGGACGAGCAGTGCCCGTACGAGCGGGCCGTCGCGGAGGTCGTACGGCCTGCTCATCTCCTCCCGGACCAGCGCATGAGCCCGCTCCTCGCGCCGGCCCGCGGCCGTGTCCGACACATCCGCCCACCGCCACTCGGGCGCGGCCTCCTCGTGCACCGCTTGAACGCCCTGGCCGTCGCGGGTGGAGAACGTGGTGCGCAGCGCCTCGTGCCGTGCCGTCAGGTCCGACAACGCGCCGCGCAGCTGCTCGGGGTCGAGGGCACCGGTGAGGCGCAGCGCGAGCGCGGAGTTGTAGTCGGCGTTGTCGGGTTCGAAGTCGGCCAGGAACCACAGACGTTGCTGGCCCGCGGACATGGGCGGCGCCTGATCGCGCGGGGCCCGGGGGATGACGGAGCCGGCCTCCGTTCCGGCCCGCACGGCCAGACGCCTGGCGAGCCTCTCGCGCAGATGAGCCGGCAGCGCGGCTATGCGGTCTTCACGGGACACGGGCGTGTTCATCGGGGATCCCCCAGGAGACGTGGGCGTGTTCAGCGGCGGGCGAGGCTCTTGGGGCGCATGTCGGTCCAGTTGGCCTCGACATAGGCCAGGCACTCGTCGCGGGGCTTGTCGGCGAGGACGACGGTCCAGCCGGCCGGGGTGTCGTTGGTCGTGGGCCACAGGGAGTGCTGGCCCTCGTCGTTGACGAGCACGTGGTAGGAACGGTCGTTCTGTTCGAAGGGGCTGGGCATGGCTGTGCCTTTCCGTAGCGCGGTTGGGTGTGAGGAGGTCAGGACGCCGCGGTGGCGTCCGCCTCCAGCTCGGCGAGGATCCGGTCCTCTATCTCGGTGGCGATCCGGGCGACGGTCGGCCGGTCGAAGACGGTCCTGGGCGACAGGTCGATGCCGAAGGCCGCGTTGACCCGGGAGGTCATCCGCAGGGCGAGCAGCGAGTCGCCGCCGAGTTCGAAGAAGTCGTCGTGGGCGCCGACGCGTTCGACGTTCAGCAGCTCCGCCCAGGTGTGCGCGAGGAACTCCTCGGTGGGGGTGCCCGCCGGCTGATGCTCCCGCACCGGCTCCGCCCGGCCCTGCGGCGCGGGCAGGGCTCCCCGGTCCACCTTGCCGTTGGTGTTCAACGGCAGGGCGGGCAGCGGCACGTAGTGCGTGGGCAGCATGTGGGGCGGCAGGGTCGCCCCGAGATGCGCGCGCAGCTCCGCCGCGGCGGATTCGTCCAGGCCGGGGGCGACGACGTAGGCGGCCAGCACCGTGCGGTCCCCGTCGCCCCGGGCGACGACCACGGCGTCGGCGACCTCCGGGTGGGCCACGAGCACGGCCTCGATCTCACCGGTCTCGATGCGGAAGCCGCGCACCTTGACCTGTCCATCGCCGCGGCCCAGGAAAGCCAGCGTGCCGTCCGGATTCCAGCGGGCGAGGTCGCCGGAACGGTACATCCGGGTGCCGGGCGGACCGTACGGGTCCGCGACGAACCGTTCGGCGGTCAACGCACCTTGCCCGAGGTAGCCGCGGGCCAGACCTGCGCCGGCGATGTACAGCTCGCCAGGCGCGCCGACCGGGGCGGGCCGGAGGTCCTCGGTGAGGACGTAGACGCGGGTGTTGCCGATCGGGGTGCCGAGCGGGACCGGGGCGTCCGCAGGGTGTCCGGGGTGCAGGTCGTGCGTCGCGGTGAACGTCGTCGCCTCGGTAGGGCCATAACCGTTGGTCAGACGCAGGCCGGGGTGGGTGCGCAGGACGCGGGCGCAGTGCTCGGGGGAGAGCTTGTCCCCGCCCGCGATGAGCTGTCGCAGTCCGTCGAACGCCCCGATGTCGTCGTCGACGAGCTGGTGGAACAGTCCGGCGGTGAGCCACAGGTGCGTGACGCGTTCCCTCTTGAGGAACCGGCCGAGTTCGGCGCCGCTGGGCAGGGCCGGCGGGTGCACGGCCAGCCGGGCGCCGCCGAGCAGGGCGGCCCAGATCTCGTACGTGGCCGCGTCGAAGGCGAGCGGTGCGAACTGCGCGACGACATCGCCCTCGCCGACATCGGTGAAGTCGGCACCGTGCACCAGGCGCACGACGGCCCGGTGCGGGGTCAGAACCCCCTTGGGTGCGCCCGTCGAGCCCGATGTGTACATGACGTAGGCGAGGTGGTCGGGTGTGATGTCGACGGGCGGGGCCGTGACCGGCTGCCGGGCCATGTCGAAGGCATCCGCGTCCAGGTCCACGAGGTGGACGTCGTCGAACGGCAACCGCTTCCGGAACTCGCCGCGGGTGACGGCGAGTTCGACTCCGGCGTCCTCCAGCAGATAACCGAGCCGGTCGGCCGGGTAGTGCGGGTCGAGCGGAAGGTAGGCAGCCCCCGCCTTGAGGATCGCGAGCAGCGCCACGACCGTGTCCGCGCCACGCTCCAGGCACAGGCCGACAGCCGAGTCGGGCCGTACGCCCCGGGCAACCAGCAGGTGGGCGAGCCGGTTGGCCCGCTCGTCCAGCTCGCTGTAGGTCAACGTCTGGTCGCCGTGCGACAGGGCGGGCGCGTCGGGGTGCTGCGCGGCGCGGGCCGCGAACAGCCCGGGCAGGGTGTCGTCCGGCAGCTCCTTCGCGGTCTGGTTCCACTTCTCGATCAGCCGGTGGACCTCGCCGTCCGACATCATCGGCACGTCCGCCACGGGCCGTTCGGGGTCCGCGGTGATCCCCTCCAACAGGACGTCCAGGTGGCCGACGATGCGCTCGATGCCGGCGGCGTCGAAGAGGTCGGCGTCGTAGGCGAGCGTGTACTCAAGCCGGTCGGTGGCGTAGACGATGAGGTTGAGCGGGTAGTTCGTGGCCTCGCCGCCCTCTAGACCATGCAGGCGAAGGCCGTGTTCGGCAGCTGCGCGGTCGTCCCTCGGGTAGTTCTCGAAGACGAGCAGGCTGTCGAACAGGTTGGCTCCGCCCTCGACGTCACTCCAGGACTGGATGCCGGGCAGCGGCACGTAGTCGTACTGCCTGGCCTCCACCTGCGCGCGCTGCACCTCGGCCAACCACTGGGCCACCGGAGCCTGCGGGTCGACGTCTACGCGCACCGGCAGCGTGTTGATCAGCATGCCGACGATCGCGTCGGCGCCGGCCAGTTCCGCCGGACGGCTGGCCACGGTCGCGCCGAACACCACGTCCCGCTCACCGGCGTACCGCGACAGCAACAGTGCCCAGGCACCCTGCACCACCGCGTTCACGGTCAGCCGGTGCCCGCGGGCGAAGTTGTACAGAGCGGCCGACGCCTCGGGGGAAAGCCGATGCTGGAGGCGTGCGGTGGTGTGCGCCTTGTGATGGGCGGCAGGGCGACGGTCGTACGGCAGTGCGGTCGGGGTGGCGAACCCGGTGAACAGGTCACGCCAATACGTCTCCGCCTTCGTCAGGTCCTGTCGCTCCAGCCATTCCACGTACGACCGGAACGGCCGCCGTACGGGCAACACCGGCTCTTCACCGGCCAGCAGAGCGCTGTACGCGGCATGGGTCTGTGCCAGGACGTCGAAGGTGCTCCAGCCGTCCAGCAGGATGTGGTGGAAGGAGCAGACGACTCGGACGGCGGTGTCGGAGACACGGATCAGGGCCAGCCGCAGCAACGGCGCCTGCGACAGGTCCACACCCCGGGCGCGTTCCGCTGCCAGCAGTTGGTCGAGCTCCGCGCGCTGTTCGCGCTCGGGCAAGCCGCGCCAGTCCAGTCGGGTGGTCGGGATCGCCGCCCTGCGATGCACGACCAGCAGCGGCTGGTCGACGTCCTCCCACGAGGCTGACGCGCGTAGCACGTCGATCCGGGCGGTGACGTGCTGCCAGGCGTGTTCCAGGAGGAGCGGATCGGTCACCCCGTCGAGGACGAAGGTCATCTGCTCGAAGTAGGCACCCCCGTCCGGCTCGGCCAGGCTGTGGAACAGCATGCCGCTCTGCATCGGCGTCAGCGGATACACGTCCTCCACATCCCGGCCATCCCCCACCACCCGGTCGACACCAGCCTGGTCGAGACGGGCCAGCGGGAAGTCCGACGGCGTCGCACCCCCACTCGACCCCAGCAGGCAATGCCGCACAACCCCACGCAAGGCGGTGACGAACTGCTCGGCCAACTGCTCGATGGTGTCGGCGTGGTGGTTGGCAGTGGAGTAGATCCAGTCGACCTGGAGCCGACCCCCGTTCACGGCGGCCACTATGTCGATGCGGTGCGGGCGCGGCTGCTCCGGTGCCTGGTCCCGGCCGAGGGCGCCGAGCCGAGCCCGGACCAGGCCGTCCGGGCTGATGCTGTTGTCCCACTGGCCCAGGTAGTTGAAGCTGATCTGAGGCTCCGCCAGTTCGGCGAGGGCCTCACGGCCCTTGGCTGACAGGGATCGCAGGGCGCCGTAGCCAAGGCCCCGGCCCGGAATCCCGCGCAGGCGGCTCTTCATGCCCTTGAGTCCGGCGTCCCAGTCACCGGGCGGGACATCCAGCAGTACCGGGTAGATCGTGGTGAACCAGCCGACAGTGCGGGAGACGTCCACGTCGTCGAAGAGGTCCTCACGACCGTGGCCCTCCAGATTCACCGCGACCGGGGTCCCGGCCCACTGCTCCAGCACCCGGCCCAGCGCGGCCAGCAGTACGTCGTTGATCTGCGTGCGGTAGACCGGTGGCACCCGCTGGAGCAGGTCCTCGGTCTCGTCGCCGTCCAGTTGCACGGACACCACAGAGGTGTCGCCGAACAGGTTGGGCGCGACGGTGTCCCGGGGGACCTCACGGACGCTGCCGCCGATGTTCTGCCAGTACGGGATCTCGTCGTCGAGGGCGCCGGAGCGGACGTGCTCGGTGAGACGGTCGGACCAGCGCTGATAACTGCTGGTCTTCGCGCCGAGATCCACGGTGCGGCCCGCGGCCAACTGCCCGTACGCGATAGCCAGGTCCTCCAGCACGATCCGACACGAGACGCCGTCCATCACCAAGTGGTGCACCGCGAGGAAGAGACGCGGCGCTTCGGGGCCTCGGTCGAAGAACACCCCGCGCACGACACGGCCCGAGGTGAGCTCAAGCGATTCCTGTGCCGCGAGCGCCTCCTCATCGGCGTCGACGTGGTCGCCCGACGTCAGCAGCCCCTCGATGACCGGGTCGCCGTACTCCTGCACCCAGCCTTCGGACGTCCGCGTGTACCGCATCCGCAGCGCGTCGTGGTGCCCCACGACGGCTGCCAACGCCTGCTCCAGCAGCTCCACTTCGGTTCCCGGAGCCAGCTCCACCTGCACCGACATGGCGTACTGGTCCGGGTTGACGGTGTGCTCCGCGAAGAACCACCGCTGGATCGGGGTGAACCCCACGCGCCCGGAAAGCGATTCCTCAGCTGTGACCGGAGCCTCCGCGCCCTCGACGGCCTCGGCCAGTGACGCGACCGTCTGGTGGACGAACATCAGCTTGGAAGTCGCCCTCAAGCCGGCCTGCCGGGCCCGGGTCACGACCTGGATGGAGAGGATCGAGTCGCCGCCCAACTCGAAGAAGTTGTCGTGGATACCGACCCGGTCCACACCGAGGACGTCGGCCCACACGTCCGCGAGCGTCTGCTCCGTACCCGTCCGCGGACCCACGTACCGGCTGCCCAACTGCTCGGTGTCGAGCTCCGGTTGAGGCAGGTTGCGCCGGTCGACCTTGCCGCTCGGTGTCAGCGGCAGCCTGCTCAGACGGACGAACACCGCCGGCACCATGTACTCCGGCAGCGAGCCCGACAGAAACCCTCGCAGACCGCCCGCGTTCAGCTCACGGGATCCGACGACGTAGGCGACGAGGCGACGCCGGGTTCCCTCCTGGTGGACCGCGACCACGGCGTCCCCCACATCCGGGTGCTGGGCCAACGCGGTCTCGATCTCTCCGAGTTCGATCCGGAAGCCGCGAATCTTCACCTGGTCGTCCGCCCGGCCCAGGTACTCCAGCGAACCGTCCGCCCGCCGGCGGGCCACGTCACCGGAGCGGTACATCCGCTCCCCCGACGCCCCGAACGGGTTGGCCACGAAGCGTTCCGCCGTCAGTCCGGCCCTGCCGTGGTAGCCGCGAGCCAGGTGCACGCCGGCGATGTACAGGTCGCCAGCGACGCCGACGGGGACCGGCTGGAGGCTGGCGTCCAGGACATACACCTGGGTGTTGGGCAGCGGGGTGCCGATCGGCGGGGCGTCCGTCCCGGCGGTGAGCGGGGCGCTCATGGTGGCGACAACGGTGCTCTCGGTGGGGCCGTACGCGTTGATCATCCGGCGGCCCGGGGCCCAGCGTGCTACGAGGTCGCTGGTGCAGGCCTCGCCGCCGACCGCGAGGGTACGCAGTCCGGCGAGGCCTTCGGGGTCGAGGGTGGCGACCGCCGAGGGGGCGAGCAACGTATGGGTGATGCGCCGCTCGGTCAGGAACCGCTGGAGGGGTTCACCGACGATCGGGCCGTGCGGGGGCAGCACGAGGGTGGCACCGGCCGGCAGGGCCATGAGGACTTCCATGACGGCGCCGTCGAAGCTGGCGGAGGCGAACTGCAGGACCCTGCTGTCCGGGGTGACGGCCAGCCTGTCGATCTCGGCGGACGCCAGGTTGCCGATGCCGGCGTGCGGCACCAGGACGCCCTTGGGGGTGCCTGTGGAGCCGGAGGTGTAGATCACATAGGCCAGGTCGTCGGGGATCAGGTCGACCTGAGGGGCGGTGACCGGACGGCGGGACACCAGATGGTGGTCTCGGACGACATCGACGACGATCGTGCCGACATCGGGGAGCCGGTCGCGGACCCTTTCCTGGGTCACGACCAGAGTGCAGCCGGAGTCGTTCAGCATGAACGCGAGCCGGTCGGCCGGGTAGCCGGGGTCCAGAGGCAGGTAGGCGGCGCCTGCCTTCATGATGCCGAGGAGCCCGACGACCAGATCGGCGCCACGCTCGACGCACAGGCCCACCAGACTGCCGGGGCCGGCGCCCAGGTCACGCAGATGATGGGCGAGCTGGTTGGCACGCTCGTCGACCTCACGGTAGGTGAGCCGGGCGCGGTCGTCCTCAATGGCCGGTGCGTCGGGGCGTTCAGCGGCCTGGGACTCGAAGAGCTCCGGGAATGTGCCCTTCAGGGTGTCCCGGCGGGGACCGCGCCCACCGTGCACGGCCTCCTGGAACTCTGCGTCCGTGAGGAGGGGCAGCGTGGCGAGGGCGCGTTCGGGCTGCCGGGTCGCGGCGTCGAGCAGCACCGTCAGATGGTCGCCGAACCGGGCGATGGTCGCCTCGTCGAACAGAGCGGTGCTGTAGCCGACGCGGGCGGCGACATCTTCGCCCGTCTCGAAGAACTCGACAGTGAGGTCGAAAGGCGCGGCTTCCCGCTGCACAGCGACGTCGTGCGCTTCGACGCCCGGGAAGTCGGGCGGTGCGACGGGGGCGTTCTGCAGGACGACCATGGCTTGTATCAGGGGCGTTCGGCTGGCGTCCCGTTCCGGTTGAACGGCCTCCACCACGCGCTCGAAGGGCACCTCCTCGTGCGCGAATGCTTCCAGCGCCGTCTCCTTGACCTGCTCCAGCAGGCTGGCGAACGACCCGTTCGGGTCGATGTGCGAGCGCAGGACCAGGGTGTTCGCCAGGAATCCGACGAGTGGCTCCAACTCCGCGCGGCTGCGCCCGGAGGACACAGTGCCGACGGCGATGTCCTCCTGCCCCGTGTACCGGGCGAAGACCGCCTTGACGGCTGCCGTCAGTGCCATGAACAAGGTGGCGCCATGCCGGCCGGCCAGCGTCCGCAGCCGCTCGACGACGTCGGCGGGCAGTGCGAAGGCGTAACTCGTGCCCGCCGAGGAGCGGATCGCCGGGCGCGGTCGATCCGTCGGCAGTTCCAGCGGGGCCACACCGGTCAGGCGCTGCCGCCACCAGTCCACCTCGTGTTCCAGCAGCCCGCGGTCGGACAGCCTGCCGCGCTGCCAGGCCGCGAAGTCCGCGTACTGGAGCGCGAGTTCGGGCAGCTCGGCGGACCGGCCCTGGGCGCGGGCCGCGTACAGTTCGCCGAGTTCCGAGACGACCACGCCCATGGACCAGCCGTCGGTGACGATGTGGTGCATGCCGAGCACCAGCACATGTTCGTCGGCCGCGAGCCGCACCAGCCGCGCCCGCAGCAGCGGCCCGTGCGCGAGATCGTACGGCCGTGCCGCCTCGTCGCGGACCGTTTCCCGCAGCCGCTCCTCGCGCAGTTCCTCCGGTACGCCGGTGAGATCGACGAAGCTCCAGCCCGGGGCGAGCGCGGGGTGGACAACCTGGACACCCCGGCCGCCGACGAACCCGAACGTGGTCCGCAGGGACTCGTGCCGCCGCGTCAGGTCCTCGATCGCTCCGCGCAGCGTCTCGGCATCCAGGCCACCGGTCAGTCGGAGCCCGAACGCGGTGTGGTACTCGGCGCTGCCCGGATCGAAGTCCTCCAGGAACCACAGCCGTTGCTGCCCGAAGGACATGGCCAGTTCCTCGTCCCGAGGGACGAGCGGGATCACCGTGTCGGTGCCCTCCTCGCCCGGGGCGACCCGGGCGGCGAGGGCGGCGACGGTGGGCGCGTCGAAGAGCGTACGCGGCGACAGCCGTACGCCGAGCGCCTGTCGCAGCCGGGACACGGCGCGCACGGACAGAATGGAGTTGCCGCCGAGTTCGAAGAAGTCGTCGTGGATGCCGATCACATCGGTGTCCAGCACCTCCGCCCAGACGCTGGCGATGGTCTCCTCGACGGCGTTGCGGGGAGCCATCTGCTCGCGGCCGTGGTCTTCGCGCACGGCACCGGGGTCTGGCAGGGCCCGGCGGTCCACCTTGCCGTTCGGGGTCAGCGGGAGAGCATCGAGGACTGTGATCGTCGTCGGGATCATGTAGTCGGGAAGGTCCGCCGCGAGGTGGTCCCGCAGTGCGTCGGGCCGTGGGGGTCGCGCTCCGGATGCCGCGACGTACGCGAACAGGTTGGTGTTGTGGGTGAGCACCACGGCCTGGGCGACGTCCGGATGGCGGGTCAACGCACTCTCGATCTCGCCGAGTTCGATCCGGAATCCGCGCACTTTGACCTGGTCGTCGACGCGCCCCAGGTATTCCAGGTTGCCGTCGGACCGCCATCGGGCGATGTCGCCGGAGCGGTACATGCGGCTTCCGGGCTCGCCGAACGGGTCAGCGATGAAACGTTCCGCCGTCATGCTCTGACGGCCGTGGTAGCCACGCGCCAAGCCGATGCCGGCGATGTACAGATCCCCGCGCACGCCGACGGGAACGGGCTGGAGCGCGTCGTCGAGGATGTAGATGCGGGTGTTGGCGATGGGCGTGCCGATGGGAGGGACCGCGGCGCCACTGAGCGGGGCGCTCATGGTGGCACAGACGGTGGACTCCGTCGGCCCGTAGGCGTTGATCATGCGGCGCCCCTCGGACCAGCGCGCCACGAGGTCCCCGGTGCTCGCCTCTCCCGCGACGATCAAAGTGGTGTCGGCGGGAAGGCCACGCCCGTCGGGCAGCACCGCCACGGTCGCCGGAGTCAGCGTGGCGTGCGTGACACCGTGCCGGGCGGCGTACTCGGCGAGCGGCTCCCCCGGAAGCATGGCCTCCTTGGAGCCCATGACCAGTGTGGCGCCGGTCAGGAGCCCCATGCACATCTCCCAGAACGCCGCGTCGAAGCTGGCGGAGGCGAACTGGAGGATGCGGCTGCCGGGCGTGACGTCGAAGTGGTCGCTCTGCACCGCCGCGAGGTTGCCGACGCCGGCGTGGGAGACGAGTACGCCCTTGGGCTTCCCCGTGGAGCCCGACGTGTAGATGGCGTAGGCGAGGTCGTCCGGGTGCGGGTCCACGTCCGGGGCGGTGGCCGGCCCGCGTTCGAGTTCGGCCCGGTCGCGATCGAGGTAGACCAGGACCGCGTCGCTTTCGGGAAGCCGGTCACACAGGCTCTCCTGGGTGACGACGAGGAAGGCGTCGGAGTCGCGCAGCATGTAGGCGAGCCGCTCACGCGGGTAGCCGGGGTCCAGCGGCAGGTAGGCGGCACCCGCCTTCATGATCCCGAGCAGGCCCGCGGCCATTCCGGCGTCGCGCTCGACGCACAGCCCCACCAGCGTGTCGCGTCCTGCTCCGAGAGCGCGCAGGTGGTGGGCCAGGCGGTTCGCGTGCTCGTCGAGTTGCCGGTAGGTCACCGAGCCGTATTCGTCCACGACGGCAGTGGCGTCCGGGTGTGTGGTGACGTGTCGTCGGAAGAGTTCGGGGAAGGTGCCGGTGGGCGTCTTCCGGTCAGTGGCGTTCCAGTCGCGGACGACCTGCTGGAACTCGGCGTCGGTGAGCATGGCCAGGGTGGAGAGGCTGCGGCCGGGATCAGCGGCGGCGGACGTGAGCAGGACGTTCAGATGGCCTGCCAGCCGGGCGACGGTCGTCTCGTCGAAGAGGGCGGTGCTGTAACGGATACGGGCGGTCGGCTGCGGACCGCTGAGGGCGAACTCCACCGACAGGTCGAGAGGGTCGAACTCTTCGCCCGGCCGGGGCAGTTCGTCGCGTAGCACCACCATGGCCTGGATCAGCGGGGTGATGCTGGTGTCGTTGTCCGGGGCCAGTACCTCGACCAGCCTGGCAAAGGGCACGCCGTCGTTGGCGAGCGCTTCGCGCACCACTCGGCGGGTCTCGCGTACGTGTGCTTCGAACGGGGCCCCGGTGTTGGTGCGGGTACGAAGGACCAGCGTGTGCCCGGTGCGTGGGGAGACGGTGCCGAATGCGATGTCGTTTTGTCCCGAGTATCTGGCGAAGACGGCACTGACAACGGCGACCAGGATCTCGCCGGTTGTGACGCCATGTCGTGCGGCCAGATCGGGGAGGGACGCGGCCACGGTGTCCGGCACATCGAGGTCGTACGCCGACACGTTTGTCTCCCGGACGACCGGACGGGGGCGGTCGGTCGGCAGTTCCAGAGCGCTGATGCCCTCCAGTCGGCGTCGCCAGAACTCCACCTGCTGCGGAAGATCCCGGTCGACCGACCTGTCGGCGCGAGCCACGTTGTACCTCCAGGGGTGGCGGCTTCACGGCGAGTGCGCAGGCAGGGGCAGCCGGAAGCCTGAAACGAAGGAAATGAGGGCTGAGCGGGGGAAAACACGGGTATGCGGGCCCCAACGGGCAGGCGTGGAGCGCGCAGGTGATGCCTACGGGCCGGGCATACCGGATGTCGCGAGACGGACGAGTCAGGCCGCGAATGTCAGGCGCTGAGCGGAGCGTCCGCCGAGTTGCATGAGGGCGACGGTGCCCGTGTCGCCGTCGAGCACGAACCGCCCTGTGTAGGAGGCCTCGACGGCATCTACCCTTTGCGCCGTGAAGATCATGCGGTCGTGAAGCGTCACATCGGCGACGAGACCTGTTCGGTCACTCAGCCGGATGCCTCCCTGGTGGGGGCGCAGCGAGAAGCGGGTGTCGCCGTTGCCGTAGTCGCCCAGCAGTCCAGTCGGCTCGGGCCACTCGGCCGGCGGCGCGTCGGGCACGTCGGGGCGGTAGTCGCCCACGGGTACACCGACCAGGCGTAGTTCCGCCACGAGGTCGCTCCACAGGAGCGAGCCCGTGCTGGCGTTGCTGGTGAAGGCGACCGCCACACCGGTCTCAGGCTGGAAGCGCAGGTGACAACTGCCTCCGTCGACAGTGCCGTCGTGGCCGTACCAGGACGCCGAAGCGGCCCGCGTATGACGGTCCGGACCCGAGTAGCGGGCAAGACCCAGGCCCCACCCGTCGGCCATGCCGAACGCGTCGGCGGCAGGAACCGGTGTGCGCATGGCTCGCCGGTGCGTGTCGTCCAGCACGGTGTTACCGGCCGGGTGCGAGCCCATGTGCATGCGTGCGAAGGCGACGAGGTCCTCGGCGCTGCCCGCGAGCGCGCTGGCCGGCGCCCAGGTCGGCGGTAGGAAGAACCCCACGGGATGAGCTCGGCCACTGTCAGGACGGACCGCGTGACTGGTGACCGGGCGACGGGCACCGTCCCCGTCCGGTCGATGCAGGAACACCGGATCCATCCCCAGGGGGCGCAGCACGAAGTCCCGTACCGCCGCGTGCCACCGCACACCGGTGACCGCCTCGACGGTCCGGCCGAGAAGGTTGTATCCGGTGTTCGCATACGAGAAGCAGTAACCGGGCCGGTGCAACAGTCGTGTGGTCGCCACGCTGGTCGCGTAGCGGCGCAGGGAACGTTCCTCGGAATCGTCGAGTTCGTGATCCGCGACAATTCCGCCGGTGTGACTGAGCAGCTGTCTCAGCGTCACACCCGGCATTGCTTCGTCGGCCGCCTTCCGCAATTCCGGAACGTACTCACACACAGGCGCGTCGAGTTCCAGATCACCGTCGGAGACCAGACCTAATATCAGGGTCGCCGTGAACACCTTACTCACCGAGCCGAACGCGAAAGCGCTATCGCTGAGTACTGGGTCGCCGCGCCCTACATCGGTCACACCGGAGGTGGCCGAGAATGTCTCCCCGTTCACATGCACTGCGAGCTGCGCGCCGGGAACCATGTGCTCCCGGGCGAGCTCGCGGAGTAGTTCCGTCACCGACCGCGCTTCCACACGTTCCCCCTTGCCGCAGAGACATCCATGACCTGACCCGTTGGTACGGCCAGCCACACCCCGGGGGGTTCGGGTAGCCGTACCCCCCTATCGTTGGTCATGCGGACAGCGCACGGCAAGAAGTTTCGTTGAAAAGAAAAACTGCAGCTCAGAGTAGGTCCTCAGACCAGGGGAGGATCGCTCGTACGAGAGTGGGACCGCCCTGTGGACTGGTGACCTCCACTGTTCCGCCGAGCACCGTGGCCCGGTCGGCGAGGCCGCGAAGGCCCGTTCCGGCCTGTGGCGAGGCACCTCCCACGCCGTCGTCGGTGACGACGACCAGTAGCTGCTCCTCCACTTCCTCAAGGGAAATATGGATAGAGGTGGCAGACGCGTGTTTGACGGCGTTGGCGAGGCATTCGGCGACAATGTAGTAGGCCGTTGATTCGACCCTGACATCCGGCCTGCGGGTCAGCCCACTGGATACGGTGACCGGCACATGGAATCGTTCCGTCAATGCGGCGACAGCTGCGTCGACGCCTCGGTCGCTCAGGATCGGCGGCTGGATTCCGTGGACCAGGTCACGGATTTCACTGAGAGCCTTCCCGATCTCCTGATGAGCCTCGTCGACGATTTCGGACAGCTCCTCCAGTGTTTTGTCCGTGCTTCGTTTCACATGGGTGAGGCGTAGCAGCAGCACTGACAGTCTGGCCTGGGCGCCGTCGTGCAGATCGCGTTCGAGGCGCCGGTAGTCGGCATCGTTGACACGCAGCGCAGCGATGCGCTGCCGCTCGGCGGCCTCCATGCGCCGCTGCTGCTTGGCCCGGTCGATGCGGCCGAGGATCGTGTCGACCATCCGTGCCCTTACCTTCCCCATCCAGAAGATGAGGAGCATGAGTGCACCGAAGACCAGCAGAGAACCCATGGCGACAAGCAGGCGCACGACCGGTCCCTCGACGACCACCGTGATTCCGGGCCCGAAGGCTAGTTGCTGCGGGGGGCCGAGGGGCAGGCTGACCGCGAAGGCTATGACGGGTACGGCGAGCGCGAACAACGGGATCAGCCAGATGGTGCCGAGCAGCAGTAGGAACAGGTATCCGATGTCGGCCCAGCCCGCCTCGGTCACTCCGTTCAGCTGCTCTCCCGCGCTCCGCTTGCGCGGCTGCGCCGGTCTGCCGTCGGTGCCGCCGCGCATGAAGCCGGCGAGCAGCCCTTCCAGTTCGGCGACGGCGTGCAGCAGAGTCAGGCTGGGCATGAGTCCCGGACGCAGGACGGCGATCCGGCTCCTCGTCTCGCGGGCGAGCGTGCTCGCCAAGGTATGGCGCCGTGGCACGTCCACCAGGTCGTGGCCGGGCGAACGCGGGAGCCACCGTGCAAGCACAGTGACGGACCGCACGAGCAGGGTGAGGACCAGCGGAGGGCAGACGAACAACAACAGGAAGGCAGCCCTGAACACCAATGAGACGAGGATGAGCGGCACGAGCAGGAGGCCGGCCAGGCTGCCGATGGAGAGGTAGATCAGCCCCGCCAGCACCCGGTACGGCGCCGGCGCTCTCCCGCGCCCAGGCCTGGGCCCACCGAGTTCAGTCACCCGAGCCATGACGCCGCTTGACCCCGCGCAGATAGTCCAGGACCGCCAGCACACGCCGGTGATTCTCACCGGAATTCGGTATCCGGAGCTTTGCGAGAATAGAGGTCACATGCTTTTCCACGGCACGCTCCGATATGCCGAGCCGCCCTACAATCCCGCTGTTGGTGAGGCCGGTCGCCATGAGTTCCAGAACTTGAAGCTCACGCGGCGTCAGCAGGTCTGCGGCATGCCGTTCCCGTGGACTTCCGACAAACATCCGGTATATCTCGGAATCGAGCACGGTTTCTCCGCGGCGCACGCGCTCCACTGCGGAGAGGAACTCCTCGAAGTCCCCCACTCGCTGCTTCAGTAGATATCCAACACCGCCCGTCGCGCGGCGTACCAGCTCCTCGGCGTAGGAATGTTCCACGTACTGCGAGAGGAGCAGGATACCCACGTCAGGGAAATGATTCAGCAGATCGAGCGCTGCACGGAATCCCTCGTCGACGAAGGAGGGCGGCATTCTGAGGTCCAGGATCACCACATCGGGAGTTCCCTGCCGCACTGCCTCGATGATGTTCTGGGCGTCGCCCAGCTGGGCCACAACCTTGACTCCTTCATCGGTTAGCAGCCTGACGACGCCGGCCCGTAAGAGTGCGGAGTCCTCCGCGATCACGACGCGCATGGTGACTCCCACCTGTCACGAACGATCAAGAACACCCGCCCGACCCGCCGGTCATTGACGCATGGCACAGGTTCAGGTGATAAGTGGCCGCCCAGCATAGGCCCGTCGCGCGGAAAAGTGCCACATACATCCTCGATGCGATTGACGGGACCTGCGCCGGGAGCCTACTGCCGAGCCGTGAGCGCCGCGATGCTTCCTTGCTTGAGCAAACGCCGGATGGTGATTTGTCCGACGGTCACGGCAACGGCGAGGCACGCGCCCACAAGGGAGAGCAACAGAGTCCACGGGACACTGACCGGGACGGTGCCGCCGAAGACGTGCAGAGCGCTGCGATAGGCCCACAACCCCATACCGACGATGACTGCGGCAACGCCGGCTCCCACGGCCGTGGTCGTCAGCGTCTCCCACAGCGCCATCCGGAGGAGTTGCGTCCGGCTTGTGCCGATCACCCGCAAACCGGCGACCTCCCGTGACCGGCGGCTGTACGACATCACAAGAGTGCTTGCCACTGCGATCAGTGCGTAGGCGCAGGCGGGACCCGTCAGGACGAGCAGCACCAAGCGGTTCAGCCGCTCCTGTTCCGTGGCGGCGCCGTCGAACCAGCGGACGGCCGTCGTCACCCGGACCCGGTCGGGACCTAGCCGATCGGCCAGCCGCGTCGCCGCAGCGCCGGGCGATCGGGCAGCTGCCGCGTCGAGCAGGACGGTCGCCTGCGTGGGAGCTGATGCCTCAGCCACAGCAGTCATCGGCAGCACTACATGGGGGACGACTGCCCCGCCGTCAAGCACGGTGGCGACCCTGGCCGTTGCGGGCTCGCCTCCGTACAGGCCGTAGGTGAGGCGGCTTCCCTCGTGGTAGCCGTACCAGTCGGCGAACTCCTTGGACACAGCGACCGTGCCAGGACGCAGTGCCGTCGCGGTGCCTTCGACCACGGTGATGTGATGCGTCTGGGCCAGCGCTGCGAGATCGGCGACCGCGCCCTGTTCCTGCCATACCGAGTAAGGTCCCGCCACTGCGAGTTCGAGTGATGCCGGAGCCGATACGGCACGCACGCCGGGAGCCGCTCGCAGCCGGGCCAGCAGGTCCGGGGCGAGCCCCTCCCCCGACAAGGGTTCGACGACGAGTTGTCCCACAGTCCGGTGCCGCTCGTCCGCGTCGCCCGCCGCGCCAGTGGTGGCCATGACCGACGTGAAGATGCCGACGATCGCCACGATGGAGAGCACCGGCCCTACCAGTGAGGCCGTCCGGCGCCGCGAGGTGCTCACCGCCGCCAGTGCCAGACGGACCGGGATCGACCGGGTCCATTTCAGGGGTGTCAGCAGCACTCTGATCAGACGCGGCAGATACGCCGGGCCCAGCAGCGCGGCGGCCAGCGTCAGCGCCATCGTGCCGAACAGGGCCAGCGGGGTTGCCGCCTCCGCGCCGGCTCCCGGAGCGAGCATGACCATCGCGAGGCCGGTGAGCAGAAGAAATCCGCCGGTGCAGCTCCGGCCGAGGGTCATCACCTGCGAGTCGAGGTCGGCCTCGCGCAGTGCCTCGGTGGGGCCCACCCGGGCGGCCCGGCGCGATGCGGCGAGCGCCCCCAGCACAGCGATGACAAGTCCGGCGCAGGCGGCGAAGACCAACGGGCCGACAAGAGGCCCCAGCGTCAGTTCCACCGGGGACAGGCCGGTTCCATTGATGCCCCGGACCGCCCAAGGGGCCGCGACGGCAGCTGCGGCACAGCCGACCAGACCGGCCGGCAGCGCCATGGCGGCGCATTCCCCGATCACCAGGCGGCGCACCTGGGCCCCCTGAGCACCGACGAGTCTCAGCAGACCCATGTCCCGGCGCCGCAGCGCGACGCTGAAGGCGCAGGTGCCGGCGATGACGAAGACGGTCACGAACGCAGAGATCACTCCGGCTATCGCGAGAACGCTCTGCACCCCGCCCATGTCGACGGTGCCACCGACCAGCGTGTGCCGGGTTCCGGAACCGTCCCGAAGGGTCACGGACTGCCCCGCAGCAGCGGGTTGCGGTACGGCCCAGGTGGCGGCGAGGGTCGCGCCGGAAACCCCGATCAGGGCGACGCCGAGTACCAGAGCCACGAAGGTTCCCAGGTGGAGCGCCCAATAGTGGCGTACCGACCGCAGCGACAGGCGCCACATCACGACTCCCAGCGGCTGAGTTCGGCGGTGATCTCGTCGACCGTTGGATGGTCGATCTTGCCGATGACCCATCCGTCCACGAGGAAGATCACGCGGTCCGCGTACGCGGCGGCCGCCGGGTCGTGCGTGACCATGACGACGGTACGGCCCGCTTTGTCCACCACCTGCCGCAGCAGGCCCATGACCTGGCGCCCCGTGCCCCGGTCGAGCGAACCGGTCGGTTCGTCCGCGAAGACGATCTCGGGCTCGCTCACCAGGGTCCTCGCAATGGCGGCACGCTGCTGCTGACCGCCGGAGAGCTGGTTGGGTCGCCGACCGGCTTTGTCCTCCAGCCCCACCTGGCGCAGCGCGTCCATGACGACCTGCCGCCGCACCCGGCCGCCGCTCAGTCGTAACGGCAACGCGACGTTGTCGTACACCGTGAGCATGGACAAGAGGTTGAACTGTTGGAATACGAAGCCGATCCGGCTGCGCCGGATCTCGGTCAGTTCACGGTCGCTGCCCATGTCCAGCTCCGTGCTGCCCAGGAAGACCTTGCCCCGGACAGGTCGGTCCAGCCCGGCCGCACAGTGCAGAAGCGTCGTCTTCCCGGAGCCTGATGGGCCCATGACCGCGGTCATGGCCTGTGCGGGGAAGCCGACGCTGACCTCGTGCAGCACGGGCACCTCTCCGGCCTCACCCTGGTAGGCCATGGAAACGTTGACCAGCTGGATGGCGGGAAGATGGATGTCGGAGGTCAATGACATGGCGGCGTTGTCCTCACCTGAGGTCGGGGGCGGTAATTCCAGTCCAGCACGGTGACCCGCACGAGGCAGTGGGCCTGTGAGGAGTCTTGGGGGGAGGGTTTTCCCTACCGCCGGAGCCCAGGCCACGGGGCTAGAGTGCAGAGGTGATCGCCGGGCGGAGACCGACGGGAGGAGACGCGCTTGCCGGACCTATCCGCAGATTTAGCGGTGACCGACGTGGTTCGCCCCATGGGCTCGCTCGTGGGCGAACGTCACGGAGATCCGGGCGTGGCTGTCTGGGAGGCGATAAGGCGCCGCCCCCTGCGGTTCCTCGTTTCCTGGTGGCCATGGCGCTGCTGGGCCTACCTGCTCAGCGGCACGCTGCTCGGCTTCGTTCTTCTGATCGCACTTGCGGCCCTGCTCTTCTTGGGCCTCGGCCTGTCTGTCGTCGGCATCGGCGTGCTCCTTCTCGCGACCGCCGCGGTCCTCGGTGTCCCCGTCGGCGTGGCGGAGCGACGGCGCCTGCGCTGGATCGACCCCGTCCCGCTACCCGATCCGCACGGATCGCTGGCGGGGGTCAGCGCAGCGGCCTGGTTCCGTACCAGGCTGCGGGAACGCGCGACCTGGCGTGAACTCGGCTACACGGTGCTACTGGCGACAGCTGTCACCGCGCTCGGTGTCGGTTTCATCGCTCTGCTGGGCCTGTCCGTCCTGCTCACCGCCGTTCCCGTCATTGTGTGGGCCATCGCCCCCGACACCGTGATGCTCGTTCCGGGGAAGCCGATCTCGGATCCCCTGACCGCGCTGCCGGGAACCGTGGTCGGCCTACTGGGAATGACGGTGTGCGCGTACGTGGGAGGTCTGCTCGCCGGCGCACAGGTGCGCGCCGCCTGGTTCCTGTTGTCCGCCCGTGACGAGGACCTCGACAGCCGGGTGATCGAGCTGACCCGGTCCCGGGCCCGGCTGGTGGACGCCTTCGAGGCCGAGCGGCGCCGTATCGAGCGCGACCTGCACGACGGTGCCCAACAGCAACTGGTCGCGCTCACCATGACGTTGGGGCTCGCTGAGCTGGAACTGCGCGGTCACGACTCGTCGGCGTCGGAACTCGTCTCACGGGCCCGCAGCGAGGCACGCCTCGCACTCGGCCAACTGCGTGACCTTGTACGGGGGATACATCCTCAGGTACTGACCGACCACGGTCTGACGGCAGCGGTGGCGGAGGTCGCGCTGCGCAATCCGATCCCGGTCACCGTCGACATCGATCTGCCGCGCCGACTCCCGGCCCCGGTCGAGTCGATGGCCTACTTCAGCGTCACCGAGGCACTGACCAACGCCTCCAAGCACAGCGGCGCGTCCCAGGTCAGCGTCGTCGGCCGGGTCGACGGAGACCGATTCGTGCTTCTGGTCACCGACGACGGCCATGGTGGAGCCGATCCCGCCGCCGGAGCCGGCCTGCGCGGTCTGGCGGATCGACTCGCGATTCAGAGAGGCAGGCTCATCGTGAGCAGTCCGGCAGGCGGCCCGACCCAGGTGCGTGTGGAGGTGCCGTGCTCCGCGTAGTGCTGGCAGAGGACGCCGTGTTGCTGCGGGCCGGACTGGTGGAGCTGCTGACCAGGGGCGGCCATGAGGTGGTCGCCGCCGTCGGGGACGCTGAGCAGCTGACGCACGCTGTGGACACGGACCGGCCCGATGTCGTGATCACGGATGTGCGGATGCCTCCGGACTTCCGTGACGAGGGCCTGCAAGCCGCGCTCGCCCTGCGCCGACGCCATGACCGGCTGCCCGTGCTGGTGCTTTCGCAATACGTGGCCACGGCGTACGCGACGCAGTTGCTCAGTGGGGACGGCGCCGGCGGACTCGGCTATCTCCTCAAGGACCGGGTCGGGGAGGTCTCCGAGTTCCTGGACGCGCTGACGCGCGTCGCGGCGGGCCGGACCGTCATCGACCCCGAAGTGGTCCGCGTTCTGCTGCTGCAGCAGTCGGCGGACCGGCCGTTGAGCCGACTGACGCCCCGGGAGCGGGAGGTGCTGGCGCTGATGGCCGAGGGGCTGAACAACCAGACGATTGCCCAGCGGCTGGTGATCACGGAGGCGTCGGTGGTCAAGCACTCCAGCAACATCTTCATGAAGCTGGACCTGGACCCGACCGAGGGCAACCGCAGGGTACTGGCGGTGCTGGCGCACCTGCGGGAGAACGCCGGGAACTGAGTCCTGCCCGCCTGCCACTGCACGTCGCCGGACCACTCAGCGGCCGGATCCGCTCGGCCGCCCCACTTCGGATCCGTCCTGCCTCGGGGCGGGTTCGGACGTGGGGGTGAGAAGCGCTGCCAGGTGGCGGGCGGAAGCGTCCCAGGTCCACTCCTTCTCCACCCAACGCCGCCCGGCCGCTCCCATGTCGGCCCGTTCCGGCGACAGCAGGGTCAGGGCGATGGCTTCGGCGACCGCCTTGACGTCTCGACCGTCCACGACGTGTCCTGTCTCGGCGTCGAGCACTGTGTCGGGTGCACCGCCGGAGTTTCCCGCGATCACGGGTAGCCCGCTCGCCTGGGCCTCCAGGAACACGATGCCGAGGCCCTCCGCCTCCAGTCCGGCCTTGCGGGTGCGGCACGGCATGGCGAAAACATCGGCCGCCGAGTAGTAGACGGCTGTGTCGGTGTGGTCCACGCCGCCGGCGAAGACGACCGAACCGTCGGCATACCGACGGGCCAACGCCCGCAACCGTCGTTCCTGCGGCCCCTTGCCGACGAGCACCAGAACCGCCTCAGGCACAACCCGCTGCACCAGAGGCAGTGCACGGATGAGAACGTCCTGCCCTTTACGGGCCACGAGCCGTGACACACACAGCACGACTCTCCGGTCCCGGATGCCGAGGCGGTCCTGGAGATCCCGCACACCTGTCGGGTCCGAGTCCGGCCGGAACGCTTGAACGTCAACACCGGGCACGAGGCGGCTTAAGCGCGACCGCGGCCCCAGGGCCGGGGCGATCCGGTCCCGGGTGTAGTCACCGAGGTAGGTGACGACGTCCACGCCATTGCCCACTCCGCGCAACAACTGCCGGGCGCCAGGGGTGTACGCCCACCAGATCTCGTGACCATGGGTCGTCGCCACGACGCGCCGGGCACCGGCCCGCCGCAGCGTGGGCGCCATGGCCGCGAGCGGGGCGGCCGCGCCGAACCAGACGCGGTCACAACCGAAAGCCGTCATGATCTCGGCGGCACGCCTGCCGACCCGACGGGTCGGCAGCAGCATGCGGCTGCGGTCTCGTATCACCGGAAACGGCAACGTCGCGTCGAACTCCCGTTGGCCCGGCTCACGCGACGTGTAGACGACGACGTCGTCGTCAGGCACCCGCGTCGCCATCGCGTGGACGAAGGTCTCGATACCTCCCTGCCGGGGCGGAAAGTCGTTGGTGATGATCAGCGTGGTACCCATGGGAGTCGGCACAGCCTTCGGTCGTGGGCGGTCAGATCGTGAACAGGTAGTTGCGGCAGTCGTCGCCGACCTGCGGCACATCGACCCACCGGCCCGCCCGCCAGCGGTGCGGTCGGTAGCCGTAGGTCTGAAGGCGCCGCAGGACATCGCGGGGCCGGGCTCCGTACTTGCGCAGATGCCTGTCCTCGACCTCAAGCAGCAACGGGGGTCGATGGGTGAGCAGGGTCTGGTGCGCGCCGTCGAGGACACCGGATTCGGCTCCTTCGACGTCGGCCTTCACGAAACCGACCTTCTCGATTCCCTCGCTCCGCACCAGTTCGTCCAGCGTGCGGACCGGTGCGGGCACTGAGCGGGCGGTACTGAACTCCGCGTTCGGTCCCGGGCCGTCGGTTCCCTCGACGAGGTAGGCGCGGCCGTGGACGGGAAGCCCCCACCTGCGGGGCAGGCTCAGTTCGCCGTGGCCCGCGCGGGCGCCGAGGGCGTTGCGATGGACCGTCACGTTGCCGCTGCCCAGGACCCGCGAGGCCGCACGGAGCCAGCGAGCCGGCCCGGGCAGCGGCTCGACGCTGTGCACCCTCCCCGAAGGGCCGACAAGCGCAGACAGCACCCAGGTGTAGAGGCCGTATTCGGCACCGATGTCCAGGCACACGTCCCCAGGCCGTACGAACTCCGCGACGCCTGCCACTTCGTCCTCGACCCAGGTCATGCGGCGTGCCGACCAGGTGAGCGCGGCAGCCGCACCGGACGCACGCCACGCGGAAGGCGCCAGTGCTCCCCCGGACCAGCCGTCATGCCCTGAGCCGGACCGACGCGGGGTCATCGGCTTCCTCCTGCGGTCGCCGAGCCCGCAGCGGTCGTCGTACCGACGACACCGCGCGGCCTTGCGGTATCCGAGCGAGGAGCGTCCACGCCCGATCGCCGGCTGACAGCGTGCGGCCGGACCACCCGTGTGGCGCGCTCCGGCGCGGCCTGCCGGGTCCACACCACGAGAACGATCGGCAGCGCGAGATAGCCGAACCGCCCGGCGGGTGCCAGCAGAAAGCCGACGCACAGGCCCGCGGCGAGGCGTTGCGCGGCGGAGACCAGCCCGGTCGGAGGCCTCAACAGCAGCGAGGCACCGACGGTGAGGGCGCCGAGCAACAGCAGTCCGACGGCTGCGTACCAGCCGACCGGTCCCAGATCCGCGAGCAGCCGGCCCGGCAGCGGGCTGTCCGCCGGAGTCGCCACGCCGCCCATGCCGGTGGGGAAGGCCAGGACCTGCTCGACCATCGCGCGGGGCGCCAGCAGCGCGCTGGGCAGAATCAGAAGCGCCGTCCCGGCCGTGGCCGTGACCGCGCCACGTACTGCCGCCCGCCTGCCGTAGGACCAGCCGAGCAGCGCGACGGCGACGGCGACCGCGGGCCACGCGGTCCACTTGAGCGAACAGGCCGCCGCCAGCGCCAGCCCCGCCGCCACCGGTCGGTCTCGCGCGGCACAGGCCAGAGCAAGACAGCACAGGCCGGTCAGCGGAAGGTCCACGCCGCTGACGCACAACGGCAGCGCGACCAGAGGCGAAGCGATCAGCAGCGAAAGCGCTGTCCCGTACGGAAGCCGGCCGTCTCGCGGCGGACGAGCCGGGCCGGGCGTGTTCAGCACCCGGCGCCCGGCCTCAAGACAGCCGAGAAGAACGAGGGCGCACCAGACGCGTGCGTCGCCCAGGAGACTCAGCGCTCCGTGATCTGCGCCGAGCAGAGCGCGAGGCATGCCGAACAGGGCCATGCCCGGCAGATACGGCGTGTACTCGACGGCCTCGTGCGGATGCGCCAAGTAGGGCGTGCCTTGATGCAGCATCAGGGCCCCGGAACGCTCGATCACACCGACCTCGCTCTGTTGAGCGCCGGTCAGCACGAGGTACGTCAGGGGCACGACGACCGCTCCCGCGAGCGCGCACACCAGCGAGGCCGTACGGGCGCGGGGCCACGGCAGCCGGCAGGCCGCGATCGCCGCGCATCCGTACCCGATCGCCGCGCTCAGGCCCCAGACACGGTGGGTGTGCAGATGGGAGACCAGAGGGAATCCCAGTGCCCAGACGGCGGCCAGGCACCACCCGACAGCCCACCACAGTCTCGGATTCCCCTGGCCAGGAGTGGTGAATGCCCGTCCTGCGACCGTCTTCTCAAGCCGGATAACCATCACAGAGTCATTGCAGCCCTGCCGAACCAGCCAGGTCATGACAGCTAGGTCGAGACCTGTCCTTCCGGTTCTCCCTACCCCGGGCCGCCGCCAACTGCCTTTTCCCGAGCCGCAGTCAGTCTCGTCGGCCGAGAACCGCCGCACCGAGGTGGGTCAGGTGATGCATGGTCAGGTTGTTCCTGCGCTCTGCCGCGACCAAGCCGGACTTGCGCAGGATGCCCAGATGTTTACTCACGGAGGGGTGAGAGATACCGAGGCGGCGCGATATCTCGCCGATGGAGCTGGGCGAGCGTAAGGATTCCAGCACGTTCGCGCGCGTATGGCCGAGAAGGTCGCTCAGAGTGGCGGCACGATCCTCTTCCCGCTGCTGCCAGAGTCCAGCCAGAGAATCACCGGTCGGCGTGACGTTGTAGACGAGAACGGGAGCGCCCTGTCTACCTGTGTCCGTATCCAGGACTGTCGGAGCCGGCGCGAAGAGCGACGGGGCGATGACCAAGCCCTCCCCGAGAAGTTCGGTATTCCCTCCCCCCTGTTCGTCGCCTACCCGGAGGAAGGGAGCACGCCAACTGATCGAAGGGTGAAGCTCGTTGAGGACGCTGTCCACACCGCCGGAGAGGATGTCACGGCCTCGCGCCTCACGTTCCAGTTCCAGGTAGTCCCTTATACGCCCCCAGAAAGGCTCCAAGGCCGCTGAACTGAAGCGGTGCGCATGGGTGTCACGTGCCACCAGGGTCGGAGTCCGGTGCGGAGCGTCGGCGCCGATCGCGCTGGGAACGGGCACTCGGCGCAACTTCCTCCGCACCTTCATACGCCACTCCGCGAACTCGTCTGGTCGTACGTCCTCGTATCTGATCTCGGCGAACCGTGCTTCGAGATCAGGTCCGAGGGAGCCGACAAAGCGGACGCGGGAAAGGTCCTCAACTGTCAGGCGCAGGCAAACCACTTCGTTTTCTCCTCAGCGCTACTTTTCGCAGTTCACAGTTCATGGAACCGCCTACGGCCCAGGCATGCTGAACAGCACTTATCGGTCAGAGGCACATTGAGCAGGAGTCACCGCGACGAAACAGGTGGCGGTGATTGTGCGGCAGAACAGGGCGCGGGGCCGTCCGTCCGACGGCTCGGGCAGTGCGGGACTGTGCCGTCGGCGCCGATCCGATGTTCGCGGCCCTCGGTAAGCGTGAACCTGTCGGCCCAGGTCGGTATGCGGTCACGAATTGCCTGACCCCGATGCGGAGTCGTCCGCCCGCCGCTGCCTGAATCCCTACGCGACCGGATGCGCGTGAACGACCGCAAGGATCCTCATGGGTTCGTCGGCAAGCGCCGCACCTGCGCGGACTGTTGGCATGTGCTCGATCGGTACGAGCCGATCCGTATGGCCGAGATCCGCCGCCGTGCCATGGCCGACCCTTCGAGCAGGCATTCCCCACCACCCGGACGAGGGCTGATGCGGTCGGCGACGGCGAGCAGCCGGCCTCGGCAGGAAAGGCCGCATGTGCCTGGCGCCGTCCGGCGGTAGCCCAGCCACCGTCTGTGAACCTCGGTGCATGCCTGAGGCATGGCCCATAGTCGTCCTCCTGCCGATATGCAACGGGGTGGCCGTACGGCAGGCGGCACGCATCGCGAAGTGCCCGGCTTCTGGCACGTACCGCCAGTACGGAGTTGCTCATACAGGTGTTGAAGTGCCTCCATACCTATGGCTGGGGGCAGCTGTGTGCGGCAGGCAATGCCCGCCGTACCGGCTCCACCGGTCCTAGAACTTGGCAAGGAGTCCAAAATATTGGCATCACACGGCGGTTGACGTCAACAGAAATGGGATACGCTCTAATATGTGACACCGTGCGACGACGACGGTTGAACCATCCCGCAGGCACAGGAAGTCGGACTGGCGCGAGGAGCGTTCGCACATGAAGCCAGAAGGTGACCAGGAACAGCAGGGATCACTGGCCGAGCGTCTGAACTCCCTGTTCGCCACGGCGCGATGGACCGATGCCCACGGCAGGCAACGCGAGTACTCCACAGCCGATGTGGCCAAGGCGGTCACCGCCGACCCGTCACATCCGACAACGCTGTCCCGGAGTTATCTGGCCATGCTCCGCAACGGGTCTCACACCAACCCGACGTTGAGTGTGCTGGAGGGCCTTGCCAAGTTCTTCGACGACCACCGTCCGCCAGGGATGCCGTCCGTCACGTTGCCGTGGCTGGTCGCGCAAGAAGACCCCGAGGATGAGCTGTTGCGGCGGCGGCTCGCCGATCATCAAGTGCGGGCGATCGCGATGCGGGCGGGAGAGATGACCCCCGCAATGCGCAGGCAACTGCTGAAGATGATTGCGATCCTCGACCAGGACAGCGCCGTCGATCGCGGCACTGATGAATGAGAAAGGAAACCGTGGTCGTACGAGAACGTGAACTCCGTCGGCGCTGCAGAAATCTGCTCCAGAAACTCGACATTCAACCACCCCTGCGTGTCGATGAGTTATGCAGCAGACTGGGCGAACATCAGAGCAAACCCATCCGACTGATTCCCTGGAGTCTTCCGGTCCCGGGCCCATTCGGACTCTGGATGTCCCGGGTGCATGAGGATGTGATTTTCTATCAGGAGGAAACCACCCGAGTTCATCAGGATCACATCATCCTGCACGAGGTGGGCCACATCATCGCAGATCACCAGGATGACGGTGACATGGGCGAGGATCTCCCCGACCTCGGACCGGACTTCCCGCAGGACCTGACCACGCGCGGCTTTCGACGCACCTGCTACACCGAAGATTACGAACGCGAGGCCGAACTGGTGGCGACGATCATCCAGGAATGGGCGGTCGTCATCGACTACGTCACCCCCCGCGCGCCCGAAGACCCGGCTCTCGGTCCCCTGCGTTCCGCACTGAATCCCCGTTGGGGATGGACCTGATGTTCCAATTACCTCTGATCACGCTGCTGGCCATCGGGGTGCTGTGGAAGGGCATCGACCTCTTACGCGCCCCGCACGACAGGGTCCTGCGCTTCCTTGTCGCGGCCCTGGTCATGCTTGCTGGTGGAGAAGTCCTCAGTCTTCCAAAGGTCAACGAAGCAATCGACGCGGCCACGGCTGTCGGTGTCGGCAAGGTGGCATTCAACGGGGTTTACGTATCTGGTCTGTGCGCCCTCCTCCTGTTCTTCAACTCCTCCGCGCGCGGCACGGGCACCGTATTCCGGCGTCAGCTGCAGATCAACGTCGGCCTTCTGGTCGGCGTCCTGATCGCCCTGATGATCTCCATGCTCGCCACACCCGCGACGATGCGCGATCACACGTTGGGCACCCCGCACATGGCGGAGCCGGCCATTGCCTCCTTCTACATCATCGGCAATGCCTACTTCGTCTACGTGTACCTGACCTCCGCGTTCTGGGCCCGGCGCTACGCGCGGAGAGCGTCCCGGCATCTCGGACTCGGCTTGCGAACCATGGCCCTGGGACTCTTCGGACTGACAATCACCTCAGTCAACCGAACCATCCTGGTGGTTCTGCGTATCGACAAGCCCCAGTCGCACGAGGACTTCAACTCGGTGAACTGGTCCGTCGCCAACTGGGCCATGGCAATCGTGCTCATCGGAGTCTGTTACTCGGCCTCCGTGCAACTGATTACCCGCCTGCGATCGATCGTGCACCACCGCCGTATGCACCAGGAGCTCGCGCCCCTGTGGACGGCACTCACCACCGCCTACCCGGAGCTCGTCCTGAACCGTGAGACGGCCGGTTCCAAGTGGCGCCGCCTCCACCGGCTTCGCACTCACGAGCAGCGGTTCTATCGTCGACTCATCGAATGCCGCGACGGACTGGTACGCCTGAGCCCTTACCTGACGCGCGTCGCGCCCGACACCGATCTCGCGCATGGGCCGGCCGACCGACTCGCTCGGCACATCACTGAGGCACTGGCGGTGAAACCGCCCGCCGAGTCGCCACACACCGAGTTGTCTGCCGCTCGCATCGCAGCACCTGTCGGGAATGACCTGAACGCCGACGCCCGTGAACTCATCGCCATATCGCACGCGTTGCACGAGAGGAATTCGTGAAGAAAGTACTGATCACCGCAGATCGTGTCATCGTCGGGCCGGCGAGTCAGGTGACCGTCGATGGCGCTGTGCTCGTCGAATCCGGCATCATCGGCGCCGTCGGCACCGCCGCCGAGTTGGACGCATCGGTGGATGCGCACATTCCTCGATTGAGGTGTCCGGGAGCGACAGTGCTGCCCGGAATGATGGACTGCCATGTCCACCTTGCCTTTGACGCGGGTCCGGACCCGATCAGTGCGGTGACGGACGCCGACCCCCGCGAACTCTCCACCGCCATTGCAGAACGCGCCCAGCAGCTACTGGCCGCTGGGGTGACGACCGTACGGGACCTCGGGGACCGTGACGGGCTAACCGTCGCGTTGCGTTCCTCCATCGACTCCGGGGCCGTCGTCGGGCCCCGTGTCATCGCGGCGACTGCACCGTTGACCTCCCCCGGCGGTCATTGCGGCTTTCTCGGTGGTGAAGTGACCACGGACGACGACATCAGGGAACAGATCGCCCGCAACGCGGCATCCGGCGCCGACGTGATCAAGGTGATGGCCTCGGGTGGCGCGCTCACCCCGAAGGGTCCACGCATGTGGGAGGCACAGTTCACCGCCCGCCAACTGCGCCTGATCGTCGAGGAAGCGGCACACCATGGATTGGGAGTGGCTGCTCACGCTCACGGCACCGAGACCATTGGTCATTGTGTGACGGCCGGCGTCCGAACCATTGAACATTGTTCCTGGCGCACCGCAGAGGGCATCGTCTACGACCCCGCGATCACCCAAGGTATCGTCGACAACGACATTTCCGTCTGCCGCTGTGTCTCCGGGGACTGGCAGCTGTTCCTCGAACAGATGGGGCCCGAACGCGCCAAGGCGATGATCGAACTCATTCAGGAGATGCGCGAGGCCGGTGTCCGGTTCATCGCCGGCACGGACGCAGGCGTACCAGGGGCGCGGTTCGGCGACTACGTAGGCATGCTTGAGTTCTTCGCCTCGCTCGGCTTCGAAAATGCCGAGATTCTCGACATGGCCACCGTCAACCCCGCCCACGCGCTCGGACTGTCCGATACCGGTGTCCTGGCTCCCGGAATGCGCGCCGACCTCATCGTCGTCGACGGAAATCCACTGACAGAGTTGGGCTCCCTCCGCCGGGTTCAACACGTCTTCAGTGCAGGCCGCTCGGTCATGAATTGAAGGGTTGTGGAGGGGTCTGTCCTGAATGAGGTTCCGGACAGGCCCCAAGGTCGACGGTGAGCGCCCAGGAACGGCTCCGCAGCCAATAATTAGCACTCCATTGAGCAGTGTGCATCGTGAAGTTGCAGGTCGCGGGTCTGGTGTGCGCGGGGTTCGCGATACTCGTGCCGGTCGCGGGTGGATGACTTCGGTGAAGATCGTCGGTCATCGGGAGGCTCCGCGGTTCGTCAGGACCAGCAGGGCCCTGACCAGGATGGTCGCCCACTTCGGGTCGGTGCGGACCTTGCCGAGGACCCGCCAGTTCTTGAGATGGGCGAAGCCGTGCTCGACCGGCGCCCGGACAGCGGCCAGTGCCTTGTTGGACAGTTTCTGCCCTCGGGTCAGGGGCCGGTTACGGGCGGCCTTGTAGCCGGTGATCACCGTCGGGTCGGTGTCCGGGCCGCTGTCGTCGAGGCCGACGAAGCCCAGGTCGGCGATGGCGTCGAGCCCGGCCGCCCGCAGTTTCGCGGTGAGCTGGTCGTGGCGGCAGGCGGTGATCTCCGAAGATCGTCCGGGGTGGGCCGCCGAGACCCACAGCAGGCGGCCCCGGTCGTCGGTGAGCGCGATCACCAGCAGGCCATGGCATTTGTGCTTGCCGGAGTAGTTCTTCAGGTTCGCCGTGCCGGTGCGCCGCCGGGTCCGTATCAGGGTGCCGTCGAGCAGAACCACCCCGCCACCCGTTCGGGCGATCTTCTTGAGTGCGCGGTCCAGGCGCGGGGCGCGGGCGGCGAGCAGGCCGACGGCCTCCCGCACCCACCGGGTGATGGTGGTGCGGTGCACTGCGTTCCCGCCGGCGAGGTCGCCGGGCCGCTGGTCACAGCGCAGCACCGCCAGCACGATGCCGGCGATCTTCCCCGCGGGCAGGGCCCGCCACCGCGAACCGATCTTCTTCAAGTGGCCGCGTATCACGGTGGCGAGGTAGTTCAGGATGGCGCTCGACAGCGGCAGGCGGGCGGTGTAGACAAAGCCGTCAGGGCCCTCGACGGGGCTGGTGTCGTTCTTCACGAAACACGTCAACTGCCGTCGGGGGCACGCCGGTTACGCCCCGACTCTCCGTCCCGGTGTGGCTACCGGCGTGCGGCGAACCGTCCGTCGGGCCGTTTGTGCAGCCAGCCGCGATCGGCGAGCCTGGTCATCTTCGCGCGCAGCGGTTCCAGCTTCCCGCGCACTGCCGTCTCAAGTCCCAGTTCCTCGCCCACCGTCCTGACCTGCACCGGCCGGTCCGCGGCCCGTACGATCGCCAGGATCTTGCAGTAATCGCCGGGCAGTGCGGCCTCGTCGAGGCCCTCGCCGCGGTGCGGGATCAGCAGGACCGCCCTTCCCGCCACCCGGGCGGGCGCCGGGGAGGAGACCACGGCGCTTTCCGCTTCGGCCCGGTCCTGCTCGGCCAGCCGGTTCAGGACCCGCTCGGCGACCAGCAGTTCCTCCCGCTCGGCCTGGACTTCATGCTGCTGCCTGGCCAACTCCTCGGCGAGCGCGTCCAGTTCGCTCCGGCGAGCGGTGATCCGCTCCAGGTCTCCCATACCCTGCACCCTCCCGCGATCTCACCGCGTACCGCTCCGGTCACGGATCGTAGGAGCGGTCCCGAGACGAGCGCAGCGGAACCCGAGAACCGCCTCAGCCGGCAGGGCAGACGATCTTCACCATGGACACCCGCCGCCGACCGGCACGAGCACGGCAACTCGCCCGCACACCAGCCCACCTCACCTGCACGTTTCACGATGCACGGATCTCAGTGAGAATTCGCGTCCTGAGCTGGTTCTTCTTTGGTAGTGGCAGTGGCGGGCGGTGGCTTGGTGGTGTCTGCGCCAGTGGGACCAGTTCAGTGCGTGGAGGCGTCTGTCCTGGTGGGGTCTTGGGTGGGGAAGGAAAGTGTCCAGCAGGCGCCGGATCTCTGCCACGGTGAGGGGGACGAGGCTGGTGGTGTCGTTTCTGCGGCCCCCTTTGCGACCTCTTGGGCCTGGGCTGCCAGGACGGTCAAGAAGGCGTGGGCGAGCATGGCCAGGGTGATGTGTCGGTACCAGCCCACGTAGCGGCGGACTTCGTATTCGTCGAGGCCGCACTCGTTCTTCGCGGCCTGGAAACACTCTTCGATGGCCCAGCGTGAGCCCGCGACACGGGCCAGTTCGGAGATGCCCGCGTCGACAGGTGCGTAAGCGAGGTAGTAGGCGATCTCGCTGGGTTCGGAGAGACTGCGACGGGTCAGTACCCAGCGGTGATGGGTCGGCGGGTCAGGGTCGAAGATGAGATTGACGGGCAGCTTGGCCGCCGCCCAGTCATAGACACGCGGACCCTTGGCGCCGTCACCGCAGGAGATGGTCTGCCAGGCGTCGGCCGGGGCCTCGGCAATGAGTTCGTCGATGCGCCAGACGCCGGCAAGGGACTTGATCTGCTGGGACTTCGGCACTGCCACGACGTAGCCCAGGCCGTGTTGTTCGAGCAGGCGGCGGAAGGACCAGTCCTGGCCGTACGCCTCGTCCGCGGTCACCCAGGACGCCGGGAGCCCGGCTGCCAGACAGCGGCGGACCATGGCCTTGGCCAGTTCACCCTTGGTGGCAAAAGCCCGGTCGTCAGGGACTTTCGCCTGGTGGCACCGCTCACGGTCCTTGGTCCAGGACTTGGGCAGGTAGAGGTCGCGGTCCACCAGGGCCCGGCCGTGCGCGGTGGCATAGGCCGCAAACACCCCGATCTGGCAGTTGTCGATCTTCCCGGAGGTGCCGGTGCACTGCCGCGACACCCCAGCCGACGTGGTCCCCTTCTTGATGAAGCCAGTGTCATCGATGATCAACACCCCGTCCGGGCCGAGTCGTTCGGCGACGTACGCGCGCACGTCGTCCCGGACCGCGTCCGCGTCCCAGCGGGCCCCGTTCAGCAGGTGTTGCAGTCCTGCGGGATCACGATGGCCGGCGTACTCCGCCAGCTGCCAGCCATTCTTCCGACCCACCGGCGCCAGCAGGCCCCGTACGTAGTCCCGCATCCGCCACCGCAGATCCGCCCGCCCGAACCGGCCTCCCACGCGAGCGAACACCAACTCCAACTCCGCAGCCCAGCCCTCGACTTCAGCCATCCCCACCATGACCGGACAACGAGAAGAACCAGCTCAGGACACGAATTATCACTGGAGTATTAGACGGTGTCCTACGTGGTGAGGCGGACGTTGGTCTGTTCATGGGGCGGGGTACGTGGAGTTGGATTGTTCCGGACGGGCTGTGGGAGATGGCGAAGCCGCTGATCCCACCGTCGAAGGTGCGTCCGCAGGGCGGGGGAACACACGACACACCTGATGAGACGCTGTTCGCCGCGATCGTCTACGTGCTGGTCAGCGGCTGCGCCTGGCGCGCTCTGCCACCCTGCTTCGGGATATCGAAGTCGACCGCCCACCGCCGGTTCCTGATCTGGTCGAGAGCCGGCGTCTGGGGCCGCCTCCACGAAGCCGTGCTGCACCGCCTCGACGACGCCGGGCTCATCGACGTCACCCGCGTCGTCCTCGACACCGCCCACGTCAGGGCTAAAAAGGGGGCGAACACACAGGTCCGAGCCCCGTGGACCGGGGCAAGCCGGGTTCCAAGATGCACGTCCTGTCGGACGCGAACGGACTGCCCCTCCTCGTCGGCGTCTCGGCCGGCAACACCCACGACAGCGAAGGGCTGAAGCCCATGATCGAGGGTCACCAAACGAGACACGACCCTCACCGCGGCCGGTACTTCAAGCCCCAGCGCCTCCACGCGGACAAAGCCTACGACCGCGCCGACCTGCGCAGATGGCTCCGATGGAAACGCATCGGAGTACGCATCGCCCGCAAAGGCATCGAATCCAGCGAGCGATTAGGGCGCCGGAGGTGGGTGATCGAGCGCACGATGTCGTGGCTGTCCGGCTACCACAGACTCAGCCCTCGCTACGAGCGTCATCCATGCAACTACCTGGCGTTTCTCGGACTGGCCGCGGCCCTCTGCTGCTACAAACGCCTCGTCCGCCTCACCACGTAGGACACCGTCTTAGAGAGCACCACCTATGAGTTCACCCACGAATATGGCGTGAGCCACTGATTCCTAATGCTGTCAACATGCTCAGCAACAGGCTTCTATACGGCGTCCGGTGTGCGGTAGCGCTCGATGAACTTGTCCACCGTCTCGGGGTCTCGGCGCATTGCCGCCATCAGCTGGTTCTTCCGAAACCGTTCGCGGCCGGCCGCGAGGATCGCGGTGTAGTCGCCCCGGGCCTGCACAATCCGTTCGATGATCAGGAACTCGATGACGTCTTCCAGGCAGGGCCTGAACCGTTTGCCGCCCACAGGGAAGTGGAGACTGGCAAGCGAGCGGCCAGGGTCCGTCTTCGGATCGTTGAGTGTGTCGAACAGTTCGGATACGGCATCGACCAGCACGTGTGCGTCTGGGTAGCCGTCAGCCTTGTTGAGCTCGTAGTCGTCGTGGAACAGCCCGTGCTTGGCCGCCTGCGATCCGAAGACGTAGTCCATGGCCAGGCCGAAGACGATGCCCACCAGGAAAATCGGCATCAGGCTCATGATCGGACCGGGCTGCTCCACCCCCAGCAGGCTCGCGCCCCAGCCCCACTGGAAGACCGCGACAACCGCGCCGAGGGCGGCCAGCACGGACAGGAGGAATCCGAGGGCGGCCTTGACGGGCACGAGTACGGAACGGAAGGCCACCAGCAGTAGAAGCAGTGCCAGGATGACGATGACAGCCAGGTAGGGCACGAGGGCGCTCTGAAGGGCCTGTGCGACGTCGATGTTCATCGCGGTGCTGCCGGTGACCTCGAAGGTCGCGCCGGTTGACTTTTCGAGATCGGCGCGTTCCGAGCGGATGGTCTTGACGAGGTTCTTGGTGCCCTCGGTGTTCGGGCCGGCGGTGTTCGGGCCGGCGGTGGGGACCGCTGAGAAGAGCGCGGTGTCACCGGCAGGGTTGAACCGCGCGGGAGAGACGGACACGACGCCGCTCGTGTCGCCGATCTTCTCGGCGATCTCGCTCGCGGCCCGCCTTGGGGTCGGCCGCGCCCTTGGCGTCCACGACGATCGTCAGCGGCCCGTTGAAGCCGGGTCCGAAGTTGTCGGCGAGCGCGTCGTAGGCACGTCGCTCGGTGGAGGAGACGGGCTTGGACTCGGCACCCGGCATGCCCATCTCCAAGTGCGCGGCGGGCAGGGCCAGGACGCCCAGCCCCACGGCACCGGCGACCAGCACGGTCACCGGGCGGCGCAGAACGAACCGCGCCCACCGTGAACCACTGTTCTGGGTATCGTCGTTGCCCGCGGTCGTGGATGGCGCGGCGGTGACAGGGCCCCGCTCGCGCACACGGCGGAAGAGCACCGCGTCGGGCCACATCCCGAGCAGGGCCGGGACCAGGGTGAGGGCGATCAGCACCGCAATGACCACGGCTCCCGCCGCGCACAGGCCCATCTTGGTCAGCATCGGGACGCCGACCACCGACAGGCCCGCCAGCGCGATGACGACCGTCAGACCCGCGAACACCACGGCCGAACCGGCGGTGCCGACGGCCAGGCCGACCGCTTCACTCGAATCGAGTCCGTTCGCCCGCTCCTCCCGGTAGCAGAAGACCACGAAGAGGGCGTAGTCGATGCCGACCGCCAGCCCCAGCATTGAGGCCAGGGTCCCGGTGGTCAGGGAGAGACCGAGGGTGCTGCCCAGGGCCAGGATGGACGCCGTGTTGATCCCGACGCCTACAACGGCGGTGAGCAGGGGAAGCCTGGCCGCCGCGAGATCAGAAGGTGATCAGCAGCACGACGGCGGCGAGGGCGATCCCGACGACCTCGACGGTGAGACCGGAATCACGTGCCTGATCGATGGCCTTCTCCAGCGCGGCCTTGTCCGCGTCCTTGAGATCGGCGCCCTTCACCTTGAAGTTCACCGTGGCGTAGGCGGTGGAGCCGTCCTTGCTGACCGCGTCGGCCGTGAACGGGCTCACCGCGCCGGCGACCTCCGGCTCATCGGCGGCCTCGTGTACGAGTGCGTCGATGGCGGCGCGGTGTCTGGACGCGGTCACCTTCTCGCCCTCGGGTGCGACGAACACGATCCGCGCGCTCGGGCCGTTCGCGTCCGTGCCGGGGAAGCGCTCTCCAATCAGATCGGAAGCCTTCTGCGCCTCGATGCCCGGCATGAACGATGTGCCGCTGCCGGAGGCGGCGGGAGCCTTGGCGGCGCCGAGGAGCAGGACCCACAGCAGCGTCACGAGCCATCGCCGTCGGAAGGCGGTCCGGCCCAACCGGTACAGGAAGGTAGCCACGAGAAACGGATCTCCAGGTCTGGGTTCGGGTAGATCACCAGACTGACCGGACAAGGGGCGGCGAGGCATCGTGCTGGTGCTGGCACTCTTCCTTGGTGTCGATGCACCAGCCAGCGTGCTCTGGCCATCCTTGAAATGGAGCACCGGATACGACCTGGATATGACATCACGCCTCGTTGATTCGACAGTTCGTCAACCCGTTTCATCCGCCCACTTCCGCGTCTCTTGTTCTGCACCAGCCTTCGCGCTGGGGTCCCGGAAGCTATGCCCTCGAACGGTCAGGACGGGGCTTCTGCTCCCCCTCCACTTGAAGAGGCGAGGCTCCCGTCAGCCGTCATGACCGACGGGGCGCACGAAGTGCGGGGCCAGGCGGGAAGTTCGGCCACGTGAGGAACTTGAGTCTGCTCTCCATCTGTTTTCCGCCCGAGTCTGCGGTGAGCAGGAGCTGGGCCCCGGAGTCGCCGGTAGGCCTGGAGCCACGCCCGAACGACCAAGATGCCGCTGTCCCTATGCGGACCTCATCGAGGGCTCGGCCCATCGGGGTGAGCACTCGTGTCGTCGGCGCTGCTGGTCTCGCGACCGGATCCGCAGCTCAATTTCATTCCGAACACTTTGTTGGTACGTCCTGACATAGCTGTTGACATCCCCACAGAGTCGGCCTCATAGTCTCTCCAACTAGAGCGCGCTACTAAAGCGCTCCAGTCGCTGAACAGGCGGTCTACACCTGCGACCGCCGCAGAAGAAGAGCCGCCACGCACGGCACGTACACAGCACTCACGCACCGCTCGCCACTCGGTCAACACGCATCGGCCGCCGGCGCGGGACGCGCTTCAGCCCACCACTGACTCCACCCTGACAAGCACAGCGAGGTGCAGAGGGACATGCGCAGAAACCACCGAGCCGCAGTTTTCACCGCCACCGTCCTGGTCGGCACTCTGTTCGCCGCCGGCTGTTCCAGCAGCTCGGGCGGCAAGAAGTCCGAGGGAGGAGGTGCGGACGCCTCGGCCGGCAAGGCCACCACCCCGCGTATGACGGTGGCCATGATCACCCACGCCGCCCCCGGCGACACCTTCTGGGACCTGGTCCGCAAGGGCGCCCAGGCCGCCGCCGCCAAGGACAACGTCAAGCTCGTCTACTCCAGCGACCCCAGCGCCGGCAACCAGGCCAACCTGGTGCAGAACGCGATCGACCAGAAGGTCGACGGCATCGCACTCACCGCCGCCAAGCCGGACGCCATGAAGGACGTGGTGGCCAAGGCCAAGTCGGCCGGCATCCCCGTGGTCGGCTTCAACTCCGGCGTGAGCGACTGGAAGAAGCTCGGCATGCTCGAGTACTTCGGACAGGACGAGAGCATCGCCGGCCAGGCATTCGGCCAACGCCTCAACCAACTCGGCGCCAAGCACGCCCTCTGTGTCATCCAGGAACAGGGTCAGGTCGCCCTCGAGGCCCGCTGCGCCGGTCTGAAGAAAGGCTTCAGCGGCAAGACCGACATCCTCTACGTCAACGGCACCGACATGCCGTCGGTGAAGTCGACCATCACCGCGAAGCTCAGCCAGGACTCCTCCATCGACCAGGTGGTCACCCTCGGCGCCCCGATCGCGCTGACGGCGATCCAGTCATTGTCCGACTCCGGCAGCAAGGCCAAGCTCGCCACCTTCGACCTCAGCAAGGACCTGGTGGCGGCCGTCCAGGACGGCAAGATCGAATTCGCCGTGGACCAGCAGCCGTATCTCCAGGGCTACTTGGCCGTCGACTCGCTGTGGCTCTACAAGACCAACGGCAACTTCAGCGGCGGCGACACCGCGCCCGTCCTCACCGGACCGGCCTTCATCGACAAGACGAACGTCGACAGCGTGGCCAAGTTCGCGGCCAACGGAACCCGGTGATGAGTATGACCCAGCACGCCGACCCGGCGGTGACCACACCGCCGGCCCCCGGCCCCAAGGAGGTTGACGGCCGCACGGCCGAACGTCCGCAGGCGATAAGGCTGTTGGCCCGCCCCGAGGTGGGCGTGTTCCTCGGCGCGGCAGCGGTGTACGTGTTCTTCCTGATCGCCGCCCCGCCGGTGCGTGAGGGCGCGTCGATGGCGAACATCCTCTACGGGTCCTCAACCATCGGCATCATGGCGCTCCCGGTCGCGCTGCTGATGATCGGCGGCGAGTTCGACCTCTCCGCCGGCGTCGCCGTCATCACCTCCGCGCTCACCGCGGCCATGCTCAGCTACCAACTCACCATGAACGTATGGGTCGGTGTGATCGCCGCCCTGGTTGTGTCGTTGGCAATCGGCTTCCTCAACGGATGGCTCGTGGTCAAAACTGGGCTTCCCAGCTTCCTGATCACGCTGGGCAGCTTCCTGATCCTGCAGGGCGTCAACCTCGCGGTGACCAAGCTGGTTACGGGGAACGTGGCGACCGACGACATCAGCACCATGGACGGTTTCGACCAGGCCAAGAAGGTCTTCGCGTCGTCGTTCGATGTCGGCGGCGTGCAGGTGAAGATCACGATCGTGTGGTGGCTGGTGTTCGCTGCGATCGCGACGTGGGTTTTGCTGCGCACGAAGTACGGCAACTGGATCTTCGCGGTGGGCGGCAACAAGGACTCCGCCCGTGCGGTGGGTGTGCCGGTGGCGTTCACGAAGATCTCGCTGTTCATGCTGGTCGGTTTCGGTGCCTGGTTCATCGGGATGCACCAGCTGTTCTCCTTCAACACCGTGCAGTCGGGCGAGGGTGTCGGGCAGGAGCTGATCTACATCTCCGCGGCCGTGATCGGCGGCTGTCTGCTGACTGGTGGTGCCGGTTCCGCGATCGGGCCGGTCTTCGGGGCGTTCATGTTCGGCATGGTCCAGCAGGGCATCGTCTACGCCGGCTGGAACCCCGACTGGTTCAAGGCGTTCCTCGGCGTGATGCTCCTGGGCGCCGTCATGATCAATCTGTGGGTGCAGCGCACCGCGACCCGGAGGTGACCTCGATGACCGACAACACGACCGGCACCCACGGCGCGATCCTCACCGACACGCCGTCCACGGACGGGGACCACCCCCTCGTCCAGCTCCGCAACGCGGGCAAGTCCTACGGCAACGTCCGCGCCCTGCACGGGGTCGACCTCGCGGTCCGCCCCGGCCAGGTCACCTGCGTCCTCGGCGACAACGGCGCGGGCAAGTCCACCCTGATCAAAATCATCTCCGGGCTGCACCAGCACACCGAGGGCGAGTTCCTCGTCGACGGCGGGCCCGTGCACTTCACCACCCCGCGCCAGGCGTTGGACCGCGGTATCGCGACGGTCTACCAGGACCTGGCCGTCGTGCCGCTGATGCCGGTGTGGCGCAACTTCTTCCTCGGCTCCGAGATGACCAAGGGCCCCTGGCCGATCCGCCGCCTCGACATCGAGAAGATGAAGAAGACCGCCGACGAAGAACTGCGCAACATGGGCATCGTCCTGGACAACCTCGACCAGCCCATCGGCACCCTCTCCGGCGGCCAGCGCCAGTGCGTCGCCATCGCCCGCGCCGTCTACTTCGGCGCCCGCGTCCTGATCCTCGACGAACCGACCGCCGCCCTGGGCGTCAAGCAGTCCGGTGTCGTGCTGAAGTACGTGGCGGCGGCGCGGGAGCGGGGTCTGGGGGTCATCTTCATCACCCACAACCCGCACCACGCCTACATGGTCGGCGACCACTTCAGCGTCCTGCGCCTGGGTACCATGGAACTCTCCGCCGAACGCAGCGAGATCACCCTCGAAGAACTCACCAACCACATGGCCGGCGGCACCGAACTCGCCGCACTCAAACACGAGTTGTCCCAGGTCCGCGGCGTCGACGTCGACGAACTCCCCGACGCGAGAGACCTGACGGCGCTGTAGCGGCATGTCCCCAGCAGGCAAGGTCAAAAGCCCCAACTGCTGGGGGACATGGCCGGTCGCCGATGTCTCAGGCGGACGTCTCCGGTGCCTTGCCACTGGTACCGCGCACCACGAGCTTCGGATCCAGTACGGCCTCTCGGGCTTCCAGTTCCGGGTTCTCCAGCCGTTCGACGGCGAACCGCACGGCGTGTTCCGCCATCAGAGTCGCGTCCTGGCGGACGGTGGTCAGGCCGATCGGCATCAGATGGGAGAGGTGACTGTCGTCGTACCCGACAACCGACACATCACGCGGGACATCGACGCCTGCCCGCGTCAGGGCCATCAACAGGCCCCACGCACAACGGTCGTTGCCCGCGAGGACCGCCGTCGGCAAAGCCTCCCCCCGATCACGCTCCGCCAGGAACAGGCGGCCCGACTCGATGCCCGACTCCTCCGTGTGCTCCCCGGGGATGACCCGCACCTCGGCCTCCAGCCCGTGCCGGCGCATCGAGGCCCGGTAGGCACGCCGCCGCTCGACCGATCCGGGGCTCCGGCCGCCGTCGATGTGCACGATTCGGCGGTGCCCCAGTTCGACGAGGTGCTCCATGGCCTGGTGCACTCCCTTGCCTTCCGCGCTGTGGACGAAGTCCACGCGGGCGCGGGGAACTCGGCGGCCGACCGAGACGGTCGCCGCTCTGCGTCCGAGTTCGTCGAGATACCCGGCCTCCGCCTCTGGGCCGAGCAGGATCAGCGCCTCGCAACGGTGGCTGAGCAACGCCTCCGCCGCCTTCGCCTCGCTGCGGCCATGGGTCGCCGCGGAGAGCAGGACGTCGTAGCCGAGGCGTTCGGCCTCGGGGTAGATCCCCGCGATGAGGTCCGCGTGGAAGGTCTGGTGGACGGTGAACATCACGCCGAGCGTGCGGCTACGGCCGCGGGCCAGCAGCCTGGCCGCGCTGTCGGGGTGGTAGCCGATCTCGTCGGCCACCCGCAGCACCCGCTGTCGCGTCTCCTCGCTCGCGCCCGGCTGCCCCCGGAAGATGATCGAGACGAGCGCCCGCGACACGCCCGCTTTCGCAGCGACGTCCGCCATCGTGGGCCGCTGCTTTCCTGCCGCATCCACCTGTGAAACCACCTTCCGCCGCGGCCAACCCTACGGGCCCTCTGAAATCTCCCAGCAACAAGGTATTGACATGACATTTGGACAGGAGTCATCGTACACAGACTAGAGCGCGCTAGTAGAGCGCGGCAGTGAAACTCCTGTACGCCTCCGTCTCCGGCATGTAAGGGAAACCAGCGTGATGCCGTTCGAAGTGCTGACCATGGGCCGTGTAGGGGTGGACGTATTTCCGCTCCAGACCGGTGTGGGGCTGGCCGAGGTCACGTCGTTCGGCAAGTACCTGGGCGGGAGTCCGACCAACGTCACCGTCGCCGCGGCCCGTTACGGGCACTCCGCGGCCGTGATCACGAAGACGGGCCGGGACCCGTTCGGGGACTTCGTCCGCACGGCCTTGGAGGGGTACGGCGTCGACAGCCGGTTCGTGGGTACGTCGGACGTCGCGCCGACGCCGGTGACGTTCTGCGAGATCTTCCCGCCGGACGACTTCCCGCTGTACTTCTACCGGCTGCCCAAGGCCCCCGACCTGGACATCCAGCCGGACGACCTGGACCTCGACGCCGTCCGTGACGCCCGGATCTTCTGGGTCACCGGGACGGGGCTGAGCGAGGAGCCGAGCCGTTCGGCCACCCTGGCCGCGCTGGCCCATCGGGCGAAGGCGGGGACGACGGTCTTCGACCTGGACTGGCGGCCGATGTTCTGGATGGACGCAGGTCAGGCGCGTTCGTACTACGCCGAGGCCCTGCGCCACACCACCGTGGCCGTCGGCAACCTCGACGAGTGCGAGGTGGCGACGGGTGAGCGCGAGCCGTACGCCGCCGCGAAGGCACTGCTCGCCGCCGGGGTGGAGTTGGCGGTGGTGAAGCAGGGCCCCAAGGGCGTCTTGGCCGTCGACCGCGACGGTTCGGCCGTCGAGATACCGCCGGTCCCGGTGGACGTCGTCAACGGACTCAGCGCCGGTGACGCGTTCGGCGGCGCGCTCTGCCACGGCCTGCTGTCCGGCTGGGACACCCGCCGTACGGTCGCCTTCGCCAACGCGGCCGGCGCGATCGTCGCCGGACGACTCTCCTGCTCCGACGCGATGCCCACCGAGGCCGAGGTCGACGCCAAGCTCCGCACGGCCTCCACCTCGTCCACCTCTCCCACCACCGAGCAAAGGGCGTGACGACGTGCTGTCCGACAACGTGAACCGGATCGTGTCCGCCCGGGTGGGCGACCCCGGTGCCGCCGCTGCCGCCGCCGCGCGCCGCGTCAGAGCCACCTCGCCGCTCGGCGAGCACGGCCGGGCGATGATCATCGCGGCCGACCATCCCGCACGCGGCGCCAACGCCGTCGGGGCCGACCCGAACGCCATGGCCGACCGCTTCGAGCTGCTGGACCGGCTGTGCACCGCGCTCGAACGACCGGGCGTCACCGGAGTGTTGGCCACCGCCGACATCCTGGAGGATCTGCTGTTGCTCGGCGTCCTGGACGGCAAGAGCGTCTTCGGTTCCATGAACCGAGCCGGACTCGCGGGCTCTTCCTTCGAGATCGACGACCGCTTCACCGGGTACGACGCCGAGACGATCGCCGCGATGGGCTTCGACGGCGGCAAGATGCTCACCCGGATCGCCCTCGACGACCCGGCCACACCCTCCGTCCTGGAGAACACCGCCCGTGCCGTCAATGAGCTGAACGACCGTCAACTCATCGCCATGGTGGAGCCGTTCCTCTCCTCCTGGCAGGACGGGCGGATACGCAACGACCTCTCGACGGACGCCGTGGTCAAGTCGGTCACCATCGCCTCGGGCCTGGGCCGCCGCACCGCCTACACCTGGCTGAAGCTGCCCGTCGTGGACGGCATGGAGCGTGTGCTCGCTTCCTCCACCCTCCCGGCCCTGCTGCTGGGCGGCGAGGTCAAGGACGCCGAAGCGGCCTTCGCCTCCTGGGGCAAGGCCCTCCGACTCCCCACCGCACAGGGCCTGGTGGTCGGCCGCTCTCTGCTCTACCCGTCCAACGGCGATGTCGCCGGCGCGGTCGACAAGGCGGTGAGCCTGCTGTGAGCGACACGAGCAAGTACCACCTGCACAACGGGAGTTCGGCCGACGGCCCCTACGACCTCCTGGTCTCGCCCGAGTCGGCGGGCTGGGGATACTCCGGCCTCAGGATCCTGACCCTGAGGCCGGGCGAGGCACACGCCCTGTCCACCGGAGACTCCGAGTTCCTGGTCCTGCCGCTGACGGGCGCCTGCACCGTCACCACGGACGGCACGTCCTTCGAACTCGCCGGTCGGACAGGCGTGTTCGCCTCGGTCACCGACTTCGCGTACCTCCCCCGCGAAGCGGAGGCCCTGATCAGCAGTGCGGACGGTGGGACGTTCGCACTGCCCTCCGCCCGTACCGAGCGGAGCTCACTCTCCGCTCGGTACGGGCCCAAAGAGCGCGTGCCCGTCGAGTTCCGCGGCGCCGGCGCGTGCTCCCGCCAGGTCAACAACTACTGCCTGCCCGGCACCTTCGACGCCGAACAGCTCCTGGTGTGCGAGGTCCTCACCCCCGGTGGCAACTGGTCCTCGTACCCGCCACACAAGCACGACGAGGCCCGCCCCGGCGCCGAGTCCGAGCTGGAGGAGATCTACTACTTCGAGGTCGCGGGCGACGGTGACGGCTTCGGGTACCAGCGGGTCTACGGCACCCCCGAGCGGCCCATCGACGTACTCGCCGAAGTCCGCTCCGGCGACGCCGTGCTGATCCCGCACGGCTGGCACGGGCCCTCGATCGCGGCGCCCGGCTACGACCTCTACTACCTCAACGTCATGGCCGGCCCGGGCCAGGACCCCGCCTGGCTGATCTGCGACGACCCCGCCCACGGATGGGTGCGGGAGACCTGGCGCTCCCAGGACGTCGACGACCGCCTGCCGTTCGAAGGACTCACGCAGCGATGACCACCGTACGACTCACCACCGCCCAGGCCCTGGTCCGCTTCCTCGCGAACCAGTTCAGCGAGCGCGACGGCCAGGAGCAGCGGCTGATCCCCGGGGTCTGGGGCATCTTCGGGCACGGCAACGTGGCCGGGATCGGCCAGGCGCTGCTCCAGGCGTCCGTGACCCAAGAGGCGGACCTGCCGTACTACTTGGCCCGCAACGAGCAGGGCATGGTCCACGCCTCGGTGGCCTACGCGAAGATGCGCGACCGGCTGGCCACCTTCGCCTGCACGGCGTCGACGGGGCCCGGCTCGACGAACATGATCACGGGCGCGGCGCTCGCCACGACGAACCGCATCCCGGTCCTGCTGCTGCCCAGCGACATGTTCGCCACCCGCGCCGCCGACCCGGTGCTGCAGCAGTTGGAGGACACCCGGGGCGGGGACGTCACCGTCAACGACGCCTTCCGTGCCGTGTCGAAGTACTTCGACCGGATCTCCCGGCCCGAGCAGCTGATCCCCGCCGCCCTCGCGGCCATGCGGGTGCTGACCGACCCGGTCGAGACCGGCGCCGTGACCCTCGCCCTGCCGCAGGACGTGCAGGCCGAGGCGTACAACTGGCCGGTCGCGTTCTTCCGGCGCCGGGTATGGCACATAGGCCGCCCGGTGCCGGAGCCCGCCGCCGTCGAGCGGGCCGCACGGCTGCTGCGCGACGCCCGCAGGCCGCTGATCGTCGCGGGTGGCGGGGCCGTGTACTCCGGCGCCGAGAGCCGACTGCGGGCCTTCGCCGAGGCCACCGGCATCCCGGTCGCCGACACCCACGCCGGCAAGGGCGCGGTCCCCTGGGACCACGCCTGCGCGGTCGGCGGGATCGGTTCGACCGGCTCGTACGCGGCCGACGAACTGGCGAAGGAGGCCGATGTCGTCCTCGGGATCGGCACCCGCTACAGCGACTTCACCACCGCGAGCCACACCGTCTTCGCCAACCCGGACGTCGCCTTCGTCAACCTCAACGTCGCCCGCCTGGACGCGGTCAAGCACTCCGCCGAGCCGCTGGTGGCCGACGCCCGGCTCGGCATCGAGGCCCTCTCGGAAGCGCTGAACGGCTGGCAGGTTTCCTCGGAATACCGCGCGCTGACCGGTCGACTCATCGCCCGTACAAGGGAGATCGAGGACGGCTGCTTCACGGTGGGCCACGGCCCGCTGCCCGCGCAGACGGAGATCCTCGGCGCGCTCAACGACGTCCTCGGCGACCGTGACGTGGTCATCAACGCGGCCGGTTCCATGCCCGGCGATCTCCAACAGCTGTGGCGGGCAAGGGATCCGAAGGCCTACCACGTCGAGTACGCGTACTCCTGCATGGGCTACGAGATCGCCGCCGGCGTCGGCGCCAAGATGGCCGATCCCTCCCGCGAGGTCGTCGTACTCGTCGGCGACGGCTCGTATCTGATGATGGCTCAGGAGATCGTGACCATGATCTCGGAGGGCCTGAAGGTCATCGTCGTCCTGGTCCAGAACCACGGGTTCGCCTCCATCGGCGCCCTGTCGCAGGCGCTCGGCTCACAGCGGTTCGGCACCAAGTACCGCTACCGCGACGGCACTTCGGGCCAGCTCGACGGAGAGATCCTCCCCGTCGACCTCGCCGCGAACGCCTCCTCGCTCGGTGCGGACGTCCTGCACGCCGCCTCCGTCGACGGGTTCCGTACGGCGATGGAGAAGGCGAAGGCCGCCGCCCGCACCACGGTCGTCCATGTCGAGACCGACCTGTACGGGCCCAACCCGCCCGCACACGGGTGGTGGGACGTGCCCGTCAGCCAGACCTCCGCCCTCGACTCCACCCGTGGCGCGTACGAGACGTACGCCGCCAACAAGCTCGCCCAGCGCCACTACCTGTAAGGACACCTTGCCGTGAATACCATTCAGCACTGGATCGACGGTACGGCCGTGTCCGGCACGGACACCGCCGCGGTGTTCGACCCGGCCACCGGCCAGGAGCAGGCCCGGGTCGCCCTGGGCGGGCCCGATGTCGTCGACACCGCCGTCAGCGCCGCCGAGCGGGCCTTCGAATCCTGGTCGGAGTCGTCGCTCACACAGCGCACCCAAGTGATGTTCGCCTTCCGCCAGTTGCTCGTCGACCACGAGGACGAGCTGGGGCGGATCATCTCCGCGGAGCACGGCAAGACCGTGGCCGACGCACGCGGCGAGATCACCCGCGGCCGGGAGGTCGTCGAGTTCGCGTGCGGTCTCGGCGATGTCCTCAAGGGGTCGTTCTCCGACCAGGTCTCCCGCGGCATCGACGTCCACAACTTCCGTCAGCCGATCGGTGTCGTCGCGGGCATCACCCCCTTCAACTTCCCTGCCATGGTGCCTCTTTGGATGCACCCGATCGCCATCGCGACCGGCAACACCTTCATCCTCAAGCCCAGCGAACGGGACCCGTCGGCCGCGAACTTCGTCGCCGAGCTGTACCGCCGGGCCGGACTCCCCGACGGCGTCTTCAACGTCGTGCACGGAGGCAAGGACGCCGTCGACGCGATCCTCGCCCACCCCGGTATCGCGGCCGTCTCCTTCGTCGGATCGACCCCGATCGCCAAGTACGTGCACGAGCAGGCCACTTCGCACGGCAAGCGCGTCCAGGCGCTCGGCGGCGCCAAGAACCACGCCGTCGTCCTCCCCGACGCCGACCTGGAGTTCGCCGCCAACCACATCACCGCCGGCGCCTACGGCTCGGCCGGCGAGCGCTGCATGGCCGTCTCCGTCGCCGTGGCCGTCGGCGACGCGGCGGACGGCCTGGTGGAGGTGCTGTCCCGCAAGGCCCGCGAGGTGAAGGTCGGCCCCGGTCACATCGCGGACGTCGAGATGGGACCGCTGATCACCAAGGTCGCCCAGGAGCGGGTCGAGAACGCCGTCGCCACCGCCGCCGAACAGGGCGCCACCGTCGTCGTGGACGGCCGGGGACTCAAGATCGAGGGCCACGAGGACGGCTTCTTCACCGGCCCCTCCCTCCTCGACCACGTCACCACCGAGATGGACGCCTACCGCGACGAGCTCTTCGGCCCCGTCCTCGCGATCGTCCGCGTCGACACCCTCGACGACGCCATCGCCGTCATCAACGCCAACCCGTACGGCAACGGCACCGCCCTGTTCACCGCCTCCGGCGAGGCCGCGCGGCGATTCCAGCGCAACGTCAAGGTCGGGATGATCGGCGTCAACGTGCCGGTGCCCGTGCCGATGTCGTACTACTCCTTCGGCGGCTGGAAGGACTCCCTCATCGGAGACTCCCCCATCCACGGCCCCGAGGGCATCCGCTTCTACACCCGCCCCAAGGTCGTCACGACCCGCTGGCCGCGGCCCGCCCAGCAGGTCGCCGCCGGCTTCAACTTCCCCACCTCCAGCTGATCCACAGAGTCCCCCGTCCCCCCTTCGCAAAGGACCGACCATGGCAACGGCGCCAACTCCCCTCCGCACCACCGCCGGCAACCTCTGCCTGGGCTCCGCCCCCGACTCCTGGGGCATCTGGTTCCCCGAGGACGAGCACCAGGTGCCGTACACCCGCTTCCTCGACGAACTGGCCACGGCCGGCTACCAGTGGCTGGAGCTGGGCCCGTACGGCTACCTCCCCACCGACCCGCAACGCCTGAAGGAGGAACTGGACGTCCGTGGCCTCCAGGTCTCCGGCGGCACCGCCTTCGGCGCCCTGCACCGGCCCGAGGCCTGGGACGAGATGCTCGCCCACGTCCGGCAGGTCGCCGCACTGACCGCGGCCGCCGGCGCGCACCATCTCGTCCTGATCCCGCCCATGTACCGGGACGAGAAGACCGGCGCGTTCACCGAGTCGCCCGAGCTGACCGCCAGCCAGTGGGCGGGCTTCGGCCGGTCCGCCGACCGGCTCGGCAAGCTGCTGCTCGACGAGTACGACGTACGACTCGTCCTGCACCCGCACGCGGACAGCCACATCCAGACCCAGCCGGAGATCGAGCGGCTGCTGAACGAGTCGGACTCCCGCTACACCAACCTGTGCCTGGACACCGGGCACGTGGCCTACGGCGGCGGCGACAACCTCGACCTGATCCGCCGGTTCGGCGAGCGCGTGGGCTACGTCCACATCAAGCAGATGGACCCGGCGATCCTCGCCCAAGTCGCCGCGGAGGACCTGTCGTTCGGCGAGGCGGTCAAGCGCGGGGTGTGCGTGTCACCGCCCGCGGGCGTGCCGAACCCGGCCGACGTGGTGGCCGAACTCGTGCGGCTCGACGCCGAGTTGTTCGTCATCGTCGAGCAGGACCTCTACCCGTGCGCTCCCGAGGTGCCCCTGCCCATCGCGGTCAGCACACGAGAGCACCTGGCCGGCTGCGGTCTGACGGGCACCCGCCGCCCGCACCTCGACCGATAGGAGGCAACGGCTATGGACGTCAGGGACGACACGACCACAGCCACGCCCACCGCGATCGCGGACGACACCCCTCCGGCGGTGTCACGGCGGCTGCGGCTCATCACCGTCATCGCCACCTTCGGCGGACTGCTCTTCGGCTACGACACCGGCGTCATCAACGGCGCCCTGCCCTACATGACCGACGACCTGGGCCTGACCCCCTTCTCCGAGGGCATGGTCACCAGCTCGCTCCTGCTCGGCGCCGCGCTGGGCGCGATCACCGGCGGACGGTTCTCGGACGCGCGCGGACGGCGTCGTACGATCCTCGTCCTCGCCGTGGTGTTCTTCGTCGGCGCCCTCGGCTGCACGCTCGCGCCGAACACCGCCGTCATGGTGGTGGCCCGGTTCGTGCTGGGCCTCGCGGTCGGCGGCGCCTCGGTAACCGTGCCGGTCTATCTGGCCGAGATCTCGCCCGCCGAACGGCGCGGGGCACTCGTCACCCGCAACGAACTCATGATCGTCAGCGGCCAGTTGCTCGCGTTTACCTCCAACGCGGTGATCGCGCGGGTGGGTGGTGAGTCCGGCGGGGTGTGGCGCTACATGCTCGTGCTCGCCACCGTCCCGGCCGTCGTGCTCTGGTTCGGCATGCTGGTCATGCCGGAGAGCCCCCGCTGGCTGGCCTCCAAGACCCGCTTCGCCGAAGCCCTGGAAGTCCTCAAGCAGGTCCGCTCCCAGCAGCGGGCCGAAGCCGAACTCGCCGAAGTCTCCGCGCTCGCGGTCAAGGAGGACCAGCAACGACTGGGCGGCTGGCAGGACATGAAGTCCACGCCATGGCTGCGCAGGCTCATGTTCGTCGGCTTCGGCATCGCGATCGTGCAGCAGATCACCGGCGTCAACACGATCATGTACTACGGCACCCAGATCCTCACCGACGCCGGTTTCACCGCCGACAGCGCCCTGACCGCGAACATCGCCAACGGTGTCATCTCGGTCTTGGCCACCTTCGTCGGCATCTGGCTGCTGGGCCGCGTCAATCGCCGCCCGATGCTGATGACCGGTCAGATCGGTACGACAGCAGCCCTGTTGCTCATCGGTGTCTTCTCCCTGCTGCTGCCCTCGGGCGATGGGCGGGCCTTCGCCGTGCTCGCCATGACGGTCACCTTCCTCGCCTTCCAGCAGGGGGCGATCTCGCCGGTGACCTGGCTGATGCTGTCGGAGATCTTCCCGATGCGGATGCGCGGTTTCGGCATGGGTGTCGCGGCCGTGGTGCTGTGGCTGACCAACTTCGCCATCGGCCTGGTCTTCCCCACGCTGGTCTCCGCGATCGGGATCTCCAACACCTTCTTCCTCTTCGTGGTGGCGGGCGTCTTCTCGCTCACCTTCGTCAGGCTCTACGTCCCCGAGACCAAGGGCCGCACCCTCGAAACCCTCGAAGCCGAACTCCGGGCGCGCTTCTCCTGAACACCCCTCGTTCCTGAAGGAATTGACCATGACAGTACGTGTAGGCGTCATCGGCGCCGGCTGGATCGGCAACGAGCACATCCAGCGCCTCACCCACACCGTCACCGGCGCCCGGGTCACCGCGGTCACCGACATCGACCCCGACCGCGCCGCCGAGGCCGCGGAGCCGGTCGGTGCCCGGGTCCTGCTGGACGGCGCGGCCGTGATCGCGGCGGACGACGTGGACGCCGTCCTCGTGACGTCGTGGGGCCCCACCCACGCCGAGCACGTCCTGACCGCGATCGCCGCCGGGAAGCCGGTGTTCTGCGAGAAGCCCCTCGCCACCACCGCCGAGGACTGCCTGCGGATCATCGAGGCCGAGATCGCACACGGCCGCCGCCTGGTCCAGGTCGGCTTCATGCGCCGATACGACGCCGGATACCGGCAGTTGAAGCACGTCATCGACTCGGGCCGGATCGGTGAGCCGCTGATCGTGCACTGCGCACACCGCAACCCGACCGTCCCCGAGTCGTACACCTCCGCCATGGCCGCCCTGGACACGGCCGTGCACGAGGTCGACGTACTGCGCTGGCTGCTCGACGACGAGATCGTCTCCACCCAAGTGGTCACCCCGCGCGCCACCAGCAAGCGGTTCGCCCACCTCAAGGACCCCCAGATCATGCTCTTCGAGACCGCCAAGGGCGTCCGCATCGACCTGGAGGTCTTCGTCAACTGCCAGTACGGCTACGACATCCAGTGCGAGGCCGTCGGCGAGGAGGGCCTCGTCCGCCTGCCCGACCCGGCCGCCGTGGGAGTGCGCAGCGCGGGGCAGCACAGCACGGAGGTGCTCACGGACTGGGTGGGCCGCTTCGCTGACGCCTTCGACACCGAGTTCCGCGAGTGGATCGCGGGCATCGCCGCCGGCGACGAACCCACCGGCCCCTCGGCCTGGGACGGCTACGCGGCCACCGTCATCACCGCCGCGACCGTCGAGGCCCTGGAGTCGGGCCACATCGTCGCCACCGACCTCAAGCCCCGCCCCGCCTTCTACGGAGGAGCCGCGTGAAGATCGCCCTCGACCCCTACATGTTCCGCGCCCTGCCCCTCGACGACATGGTGCGCACGGTCGCCGAACTCGGCTACGAGTACATCGAGTTGTCACCCCGCGACGACTTCATGCCGTTCTTCCTGCACCCGCGTGCGGACGACGACCGCGTGGCGGAGCTGAAGAACTCCCTGCGCACACACGGGGTTCAGCTGTCCTCGGTGCTGCCTCTGTACAAGTGGTCCTCCCCCGACGAAACGGAACGGCAGACCGCCGTGCGGTACTGGAAGCGGATGATCGAAATCACCGCCGAACTCGAATGTCCCCTGATGAACTCGGAGTTCAACGGCCGCCCCGAACGCGCCGCCGAGAGCGAAGCCGCCTTCTGGCGCTCACTGGAGGAACTGCTGCCCGTCTTCGAGCGCGAGGGCATCGCCCTCAACCTGGAGGCCCACCCCGACGACTTCTGCGAGGAGAACACCCCCGCCGTCGACCTCGTCCGCGCCATCAACAAGCCCTGGGTCAACTACCTCTACTGCGCCCCGCACTCCTTCCACCTCTCGGGCTCCGACCCGACGGCGGACATCGCCGCGATGCTGCGCCACGCCGGCGACAAGCTCCAACACGTCCACATCGCCGACTCCTTCAACCACAAGGGCTCCAGCGGACTGCGCTACATCCTCAACCCGCCCGGCACCACCGCCCGCATCCACCAGCATCTCGACATCGACCAGGGAGAGGTCGACTGGAACGCCTTCTTCGGCACCCTCCGCGAACTCGACTTCGACGGCGTCGCCACCGCCTGCGTCTTCGCCTGGGAGGAACGCGCCCGCGAATCCTCGGCGTTCATGCTCGACCGCATCACCAAGGAACTCGCGGTGTGAACGACCGCCGCTTCAGGTGCACAGGGGCTGGCTGGGGCTCGGTGACATCACTCATCGAGCCCCAGCGCACCGCTCCCCCAAGACGTCAGTCAGGGGGTAGTGATGCCGGCCAGGGTGAGGAGCAGGTCCTTGACGTCGGTCGCCTCGATGTCGTCGCGGGCGGGACCGGGGCGCGAGCACAGCAGGACGGGGCTGTCCTGCGGGTCCTGCGGGAGGCGGCCGTGGCTGCCGCGCACGCCGGAGGGGTCCAGGGGGACCGTTTTGATGCGGTAGCGCAGGCCCGCCTTCTTGCGGGCGACCTGGCCGATGGCGCGTGCCTTCACGCCGGGCACGGTCGGGTCGTAGAGGAGTTCGGCGGGGTCGTAGCCGGGTTTGCGGTGGATCTCTACCTGGCGGGCGAAGTCCGGGGCGCGTTCGTCGTCCAGCCAGTAGTAGTACGTGAACCAGGCGTCCGGCTCCGCGATGGCGACCAGCTCGCCGGAGCGTTCGTGGTCCAGCCCGTGGAACGCCTTGCCCTTCTCGTCCAACACCTGCTCCACGCCCGGGAGTTCGGCGATGATGTCCGCCACCGCGTCCGTGTCGGCGGGGTCGCGGACGTAGACATGGGCGACCTGGTGGTCGGCGACCGCGAAGGCGCGGGAGGTCCACGGGTCGAGGTACTCCATGCCGTCCTGCGTGTGGACTTCGAGCAGCCCGGCCCGGCGCAGCGCGCGGTTGATGTCGACCGGGCGGGAGACGGGCGCGATGCCGTACTCGCTCAGGATCACGACCGTGGCGTCCTCGCGCCGGAAGTGGTCCAGCAGGGGGCGCAGCGCGTCGTCGAGCCGTCGGGCCTCGCGGGCGGACTGCGGTGAGCCGGGGCCGGAGCGCTGGGGTTCGTAGTCGAGGTGGGGGACGTAGACGAGGGTCAGGTCGGGGTGGTGTTCGTCGAAGATCTGGCGGGCCGCGGCCAGGATCCACTGGCTGGAGGGGATGCCCGCGTTGGGGCCCCAGTAGGTGAAGAGGGGGAACGGGCCGAGCCTGGTGGTGAGTTCGTCGTGCAGAGTGGGGGGCCAGGTGTAGCAGTCGGGTTCCTTGCGGCCGTCGGAGTAGTAGACGGGGCGCGGGGTGACGGTGAGGTCGACGTCGGCGCCCATGGCGTACCACCAGCAGACGTTGGCGACCTTGTAGTCGGGCTTGGCGCGGCGGGCGGTGTGCCACAGCTTCTCGCCGCCGACGAGAGCGTTGTGCTGGCGCCACAGCAGGACTTCGCCCAGGTCGCGGAAGTACCAGCCGTTGCCTACGACGCCGTGCTCGGCGGGCGGCGCGCCGGTGAGGAGGGTGGACTGCACCGAGCAGGTGACGGCGGGCAGCACGGGGTTGAGCCGGGCCTGGAAGCCCTGTGCCGCGAGGGCCGAGACGGCGGGCATGTGCTGTAGCAGGCGGGGGGTGAGGCCGGCGATGTCGAGAACGACCAGTCTCGTCATGAGACGGTCTCCTTTCGCGTGAGGGACTGGGGAAGCAGGCCGAGTTCCTCGAACCGGTCGCGGGTCCAGGCGAGTTCGGCGGCCAGGCCCGCGACGAGACCGGCGCGGTCGTGCGGGCGCAGGTGCTCGGGCAGGACGGACCAGGTGTAGGTCTCGACCTCGACGTGGTCGCAGACGGCGTGCGGGCCGCCGAGCAACTCACCGAGGGCGGTGGTCAGTTCGGTCGCCGTGGTGCGCAGCGGTGGTTCGGGCTCGGCGTGCAGCGGCGCGTGGAAGTGGACTCGCCAGGCGGATGCGGGGTCCAGTCCCCCGGCGAGGGCGTCCGGAAGGTCGTCCACGCCGGTGACGGCACCGCCGGGGGCCGTACGGGTCTGGTGCAGGAAGCGGGGTTCGGCGAACCGGGCGAGCGCCCGGCGCGCGGCCGGGTCGGCGGGATCGTCGGCCTGGAGGGCGCTGGACGCCTGGACCTTGACAACTGGGAGGCCGGCGTCGGTGAGGCGGCGCAGTGCCTGTGCCGGTTCTTCGAACTGCACGGCGAGATGGCAGGTGTCGAGGCAGGTGCCGAGCCGTTCGGGGTCCAGTCCGCCGAGTTCCCGGGCGGCCTGGACGGTGTTCTCCACCACGCATCCGGGCTCGGGCTCGAAGCCGACCCGAATCGTACGGCCCGTGTCGCGCTCCAACTGGGCCAGTTCTGCGCCGAGTTGTTCCAGGGCCCGGCGGGCGGTGTCGCGCGCGGCCGGTGGCCAGGGTGTGCGCCAGGCCAGGGGCAGGGTCGAGACGCTGCCGCGTCGCGCGTCGTCGGGCAGCAGTCCGGCGAGCACCCGGGCGCAGTCGACGGTGTAGTGCAGGCGGGCGGGGTCGGTCCAGTCGGGCAGGTAGACGTCCTTCTTGACCACCTCGCGGTGGAAACCGCCGTAGGGGAAGGCGTTGAGGGTGACGGTCTCCAGTCCGCGTGCGGTCAACTCGGTCCGCAGTCGGTGGACGGCGTCGGGCCGGGCGGACAGTTCGGTGACCACGTCTCGGGCCAGCCACAGGCCGATGCCGAGCAGGTCGGCGCCGAGTGATTCCCGTACGGGCTCGGCGTGGGAGGCGAGTTGGGCGATCACTCCGTCGAGGTCCTCGGCCTGGTGGACGTTGCTGCAATAGGCGAGGTGGACGGTCGTTCCGTCGGTGTGCCGGAAGCGCACGGCTGCCTCACTCCCCGCCGCGCTTGACCGAGTTGCCCTCGAACAGGGCCGTCTCGTCCGGCTTGACGTCCGCCAGGTCCAGTCGCCCGCTCTGCCCGTAGAAGGCCACCGGGTTGCCCCACATGACCTGGTCGACGGTGTCGGCGTCGAAGCCGGCGGCGAGCATCGCGTCGGCGGTCTTGCGGGTCTTGAGGGGGTCGCTGCGCCCCCAGTCGGCGGCCGAGTTGACGAGCATCCGCTCCGTGCCGTGTTCCTGGAGGATCCGCACCATGCGGTCCTCGCTCATCTTCGTGTGCGGGTAGATGGAGAAACCCATCCAGCAGCCGCTGTCGGCGACCATGGACACGGTGAGTTCGTTGAGGTGGTCGACGAGGACGTGCTCGGGCGGGATGCCGGACTCGCGGACCACGTCGAGGGTGCGGCGGGTACCGACGGCCTTGTCGCGGTGCGGAGTGTGGACGAGGACGGGCAGGTCGTGCTCGACGGCGAGTTCGAGCTGGCGGGCCAGGGCCTCGTCCTCCTCGCGCGTCATGGAGTCGTAGCCGATCTCGCCAACGGCCACCACCCCGTCCTTGGCCAGGTAGCGCGGCAGCACGTCCAACACCCCCGCGCAGCGCGGGTCGTTGGCCTCCTTGGGGTTGAGGGCGATCGTGCAGCGGTGCTGGATGCCGAACTGCGCGGCGCGGTACGGCTCCCAGCCGAGCAGCGCGTCGAAGTAGTCGGTGAAGCTGTCCACGGAGGTGCGGGGCTGGCCGAGCCAGAACGACGGCTCCACCACCGCCCGGACACCGGCCGCGTACATCACCTCGTAGTCGTCGGTGGTGCGCGAGGTCATGTGGATGTGGGGGTCGAAGATACGCATCATTCAGCTCCGGTGAAGGCGGCGAGCGCCGCTGCGGCGGCGGCTCGGCGGTCGGACGAGGACGAGGTGGCTTCCGCGGGCAGTCCCGAGGCCTCCAGCGCGCCGGGGTGCGCGCGCACGATCGGCCAGATGTCGGAGGGCACGTCACGGCCGGCGGCGACCCGTTCGTGGGCGAAGTCGGCCAGCATGCGGGCGAGTTCGCGGTCCGCGCGCTCCGTGAGGCCCGCCACCCGGTCAAGGGGGATGCCGCAGAAGACGCACTTCAGTACGGCGTGCCGGTAGCCGTCCTCATCCAGGTGCCGCGCGGCATAGGGGCCGAGGGCCGCCTCGATCAGGTCCGTGTCGTTGCCCCGCAGCGCCGCACGCACGAGGGGCACCCCCAGGTCGGCGAACGAGGCGTCCGCATCCTCCAGCAGCGCCAACGAGCGCAGCACCGCCCGCTGTTCGGCGCTGTCGCCGTACCGGTGCAGGGCGGTGATCTCCTCGGCGAGTGCCGCTCCGCGCAGCGGCAGGGCGGCGAGCAGCCGGGCTCGGGCGGCGTCGGCCACCGTCCAGCCGTCGACGAGCGGTCCGCGCCCGCAGCGCCGGCCGATGGCGGGGAAGACGGTGCGCACCGCTGTCGGGTCGTCGCCGACGCGGGCGACGGCATCCGCGAGCCAGCGCCGCGCCTCCGGTGTGAGGTGGTGGTCGAGGGCGGTAAGGATGGGTGGGGCCACCGCGCATGCCTCCTTCTGGATGCGTGTTCGACAACGGCTTTGTGGCAGTGGTGAGTTGGTGGTACGGCGCGAAGGGATGCAGCGCCGCGGCGTCAGACCGGCTCGGCGGCCTTGAGGAACTCCAGGGAGTGGCGGGCGACTTCGGGGGCGTTCAGGGACGCGCCCTGGATCTCCACCGAGACCGGTCCCTGGTAGCCCGAAGCCTTCAGGGCGGCCAGGACGGGCGGGAAGTCGATCTCGCCCGTGCCGAGTTCGAGGTGCTCGTGGACGCCGCGCCGCATGTCCTCGATCTGCACGTTCACCAGATACGGCGCCGCCAGTTCGACACAGCCCAGCAGAGGCAGGTCGTCGACACAGTGGGCGTGACCGATGTCGAGCGTGATGCCGAACAGGTCGGGGTCGCCCAGCCGGCGTCGTAGATCCACCACACGTTCCACGGTGTCGACGAACATGTACGGCTCGGGCTCGAACCCCAGCGCCACCCCGTACTCCTGGGCGATACCCAGGACTTCCTCGCAGCCGGCGACCAGCCGCTTCCAGGCCTCCCCCGCCGCCATACCCTCGGGTGCGGGGCCGCTGCACAACTGGACGGCCGGGGCGCCGAGGTCGGCCGCGATGCGCACCGCACGCGCCAGCAGGTCGACGCGCCGCCCGGCGTCCGTGGCCGACATCAGCGTGGGGACGTGCTTGCGCCACGGGTCCAGCAGATACGGCGCCCCCGTCTCCACCATCACCGCCAGGCCGAGCCGGTCCAACCGCCGTGCGAGACGAGCGACTTGACGAGGCAGGTCGGCGGCAAACGGGTCGAGGTGACCGTGGTCGAGCGTGAGGCCGACCGAGTCGTACCCCAGGTCGGCGAGCACACTCAGCACGTCGTCGAGCCGGTGGCAGCCGAAACCGTTGGTCCCGAAACCGAACCGGAGCCTCCCGGGCGGACCGGGTATCGGGCTCACGTCGGTGACACCTTCCGGGCGAGCCTGCGCGCCAGCGGATGCGCCACGGCCAGCACACCGGCCAGGCCCGTGCCACCGCCGGCGGCGGTGAGCGCGGCTTGGAGGGGCAGCAGCGACATGATCCCGGTGCCGACGGCCTGCCGCACGTTCGCGGCCGACGGCTCGCGCGCGGCCCGCGCCTGCGCCGTGCCGTACGAGGCGATATAGCCGAGCGCTCCGACAGCGGCACCGACCCGCGCCGCCCGGCCGCCCCGACGCAGAGCGGGAAGCGCGGCGGCGGCAAAGGCGGTTGCCGTACTGCCGGCCAGGGTGGCGACGGGTACGGCACGCGGCGCGCCGGACACCTCGTGGCGGCTGAGCGCGGTGACGGTGTAGGTGTGCGCGCCGACCAGCAGGGCGGCCGGCACCGCGGTCGCCCGGCGCCCTGGCTCCGCGCCGGCCAGCACGTTCAGCGTCCGTGCGCCCGCCATCGCGGCGGGACCGGCGGGTGTGGACTTCAGACCCAGGTCGTACGCCCATACCAGTCCGGTCAGGGGAAGCGTCACACTCAACGCCCGCCGGCCGCCCGCCAGGGCGGCGAGGCCGAGGCCCGCAGCCGTGAGGCCGCACGCGGTGGCCAGCGCGGTACGGCGGGCAACCCGCCCGGCGGGTATGGGACGTTCGGGGCGCTCCACCGCGTCGACGGTCGCGTCCGCGTAGTCGTTGAGCGCCATTCCGGCCCAGTAGAGGGCGACGGACGACGCCATCGTGGCGACAATACGGGGCCGGGGCGTCCCACCCGCAGCGACAGCACCGGCAAGGACGTCACCGGGAACGCTGAGGGCGGCGGGAAATCGGATCAGGTTTGCCAGATCAGCAAGACCGGGAGAAGGACGGAACTCTTTCGGGCCTTTCATGATCGGACCCTAATGCGAGTACTTGAACCTTCATGCATAATTCCGCCCTCATCTTTGTGAAGAAATCGTGCAACCTCGAACTGAATAGCCGTCAGGCCGCCGGTTGTACGAGGCCGGATTCGTAGGCGTAGGTCACCGCCTGGACGCGGGAGCGGGCCCGGATCTTGGCGAGGATGTGGCTGACGTGTGATTTGACGGTGGCCGGCGCGATGCACAGCCGGGCGGCGATCTCGGCGTTGGACCAGCCCGAGGCGACGGCGAGGAGGACGTCGCGTTCGCGTCCGGTGAAGGCGTCGGACCCGGTGTGCTGGTCAAGGGGGTAGGGGGTGCGCTGTTCGCGGACGGCGTCGATGAGCGCGCGGGTCAGGCCGGGGGTGATGACGGCGTCTCCGGTGGCGACGATGCGGACAGCGGCGGTGAGTTGGTCCGGGCCGGCGTCGTGCGGGAGGACTCCCCCGGCTCCGGCGCGCAGGGCGGCTTGGGCGTGTCCCTCGCGACCGGTCGAGGCCAGGACCAGGACGCGGGGCGGGACCTGATCCACTCCGGCGGAGTCGGGGAGAAGGCGTACGGATCGGGTGATGCGTCGGATGGCCTCGATGCCCTCCGCGTCGAGAGGAGGGATGGCCATCAGGACGACGTCAGGCCGCAGCGAAACGCTCAGGCGGACCGCCTCGGCTCCTCTGGCCGCTTCGCCGACGACGGTCAGGTCGGGCTCGGCGGTCAGGAGCATACGGAGGCCGACTCGCTGCAAGGACTGGTCGCTGACGATGAGTACGGAGGCCATGCCGGTCGTTCTCCTTGCCGGGTGTGGGGGATGCGACGTCAGCGACGACAGTGCTCGGGTGCCGGGCCGAGGCGACCCGCCGGGTTGGCGGGCGGGCCGTCTCGGGGGGGGCGGTCGGTCGCGGCCCGTCGGGGTCCTACATGTGGACGACGGGCGCCGCGTCCGGGTCGTGGGTAGGTACACCTCGGCGGTAGAGGACGACGCTGATGACCAGACCGACGGCGAAGAAGGCGGCCGACCACCAGTAGGCGGTGGAGTAGCCCTCCAGGCCGGCCTTGGCCTGGACGACCGGGTCCGCCGGGTTCTTGCCGTCGAGGTAGTTGGTGACAGCGCTGGAGAAGAGGGTGTTGAGCAGGGCGGTGCCGAGGGAGCCGCCGACCTGCTGCATGGTGTTGACGGCGGCGGAGGCCACGCCGGCATCCTCGGCACCCACTCCCGCAGTGGCCAGACTCATGGCCGGGGCCATCACCAGGCCGAGGCCGAGACCCGCCACGACCAGCGGGGGCATGATGTCGGTGGCATAGCTGCTGTTCAGGTCGAGCCCGGTGAGCCAGACCATGCCGGCGGTGGCGAGCCCCATACCCAGCGGCACGATCGCCTTGGGGCCTATACGGGGGATCAGCACGGTGGTGGCAAGGGTGGAGGCGAGCATGAGACCGGCGACCATGGGCAGGAACGCCAGTCCGGTCTTGACGGGCGTGTAGCCCAGGCTCTGCTGGAGGTAGTAGGTCAGGAACAGGAAGACACCGAACATGCCGGCGCCGGTGATCAGAACGGAGATGAAGGAGGCGCCGCGATTGCGGTCGAGCAGGACCCGCAGCGGCAGCAGGGGGTGGGCGGCGCGAGTCTGCCACCAGGCGAAGACGGTGAGCAGCACCGCTCCGGCGACGAGGAAGAGCCACGTCTGCGGAGAGCTCCAGTCATGGCTCTCGGCATTGGAGAAGCCGTAGACCACGCAGAACAGGCCGCTGATGACCAGGAGCGCGCCGGGGATGTCGAGGGTGGCGGACTTGTCGCGGGTGGTGCGCTGCAGCAGGATCACACCGCCGACGAAGGCGACCGCGGCGAAGGCGAGGTTGACGTACAGCGTCCAGCGCCAGTCGAGGTACTCGGTCAGCACGCCGCCCAGCAGCAACCCGATGGCTCCGCCGGCGCCGGCGATGGCGCCGAACACACCGAAGGCCTTGGCGCGTTCCTTGGGATCGGTGAAGGTCGTGGTCAACAAGGACAGGGCGGCCGGGGCGAGCAGGGCGCCGAACAGGCCCTGCCCGGCGCGGGCGACGACGAGCATCTCGAAGCTGGTGGCGGCGCCGCCCAGCGCGGAGGTGCCGGCGAAGCCGACCAGCCCGACCAGGAAGGTCATCTTGCGGCCGAAGAGGTCGCCTATGCGTCCCCCGAGCAGGAGCAGGCTGCCGAAGGCGAGGGCGTAGGCGGTGACCACCCACTGCCGGTCACCGTCGGAGAAGCCAAGGTCCTTCTGGGCCGAGGGCAGTGCGATGTTCACGATCGTCGCGTCCAGCACCACCATGAGCTGGGCCAGGCCGATGACGACAAGGATCCACCAGCGGTGGCGAGGCGGTGCGTCGGCAGACGGAAGGGCGGACACGGTGGCAACGTTCGACGTGTCGGCGGGTGTTCGAGACATGACTAAGACTCCAGAACCGGGCGAAAGGATAGGGCGGTTGGGCAGTGCGGGGGCAGGCAGAAGGGACGTGTGGCGGCTGCGGACGGCTACTGTCCGCCGGTGAGCTCGACGTAGGTGGTGCCGGTGACCGTGCGGTGGCCGTAGGTACCGGTGACGGCGGCGCTGCCTTCGTAGCGAGGCCCGGGGACCGTCAGTTCCTGGTCCTTGGCGTAGGTCTTGACGTTCAGCTGGGCGTGCTCGCCCCGGATGGTGACCTTCCAGCGGGTGGGGTACTTCTTGCCGGTGGTCGGGCTGGTCCAGAGGGTGGAGCTGTCGGGTGTGAGGGTCGCCTCGGCGACGGTCTGGGTACCGTCGGGCTTCTGGACGGTCGCCCAGGTGTTCTCCTTGTTCTCCTTCGTCTTCCAGAGGCTGACCTCGTCGCCGTTGGAAAGGTCGAGATTCATCCAGGACCATGAGGCATTGCCTGCGGCGATGTCGGGAAGGGGCCCCCACTGGTGGTCCAGCCAGGACTGCCCGCGGACCTTTTCGGTGCGGCCGTTCAGGGTCAACGTCCCCGAGGTCTGCATGGTGGGGAAGGCGTATTCGTAGTTCGGGTACTTGGCGTCGCCGAACATGGGGAAGTAGCCCGTCCCCATGTTGTAGAGAACGTTGCCCTGCGGCAGGAAGGTGACGTCGATGGTCCCCTCGGGGACCTTGGCGTGCAGCTTCTGCTCCTTGGCGTCGCCGGTCCAGCTGATGTTGCCGGTGTGGATGTCCACGCCCTGCTTGTCGGACAGACCCGTGCGGGGCGGAAGAGCGATCTCCGACTTGGTGTACCAGCCGGTGTCCTCGTCGGTGAGCGAGACGGTCGAGAGGGTGTGCCCCGTCTTGGCGTCGCCGGAAGTCAGGTGGTTGGCCATGAATCCGTAGTGGTGGCCTCCGGCGGTCACGTGGGCGGTGACGTACCAGGACTCGTTGAGCCGGTCGGAGTGGGCGGTGAGGTCCGCGGCAGGGTCGACGGCGACCGGGAGGCTGGTCTGCCTCAGTCCCTGCCCGGAGGTTGTGGTCGCGGTGGCCGTTCCGCCCGAGGCGAGGGCGAGCGAGGCGATGAGTGTGGCGGTGACGGCGGTCGCGCCGACAGTGGTCTTGCGCATGATGACTCCTTGTGCAGATGTCCTGGACGGATTGCACGGAGATGAACTGTACGAAACTGTTTCGTACTCTCGATGAATGCAGTTGTGGGCAGAGGGAAAACCTGCTGACGCCGGATGGACGCCGTGCCGGCTCGTCGGCGGGCGGCGCGTGCCCTCGGGCGCTTCGCATCAGCCACCCGAAAGAAATATCCAACACCCGTAGGATTACCGATTCGGTGGCCCGTGTCAAGCCGGTGTCCGGGCAGCGATCGCGACCACCACGCGACGCCCGGGGCGTCCCGGCGCGGATTCCGGACGTGCTGCTGCGGGGTGTCACGACTGATGCAGGAGCCGCTCGCCCGGCGAACGTGACCCAGTAGCCGTACTGGAGGCGATAGGGCAGCTCGACGCCGTGCGCCGAACCCATCTGGGAATATGTCGGCGTCCGACTGCGGCACACGGGATCCCCGGGAACTGACCCTGGCAGCGCTCCTGCCCCCGCGCACCGAGCCGCCGTGGGTCCTCACCAGGCGCGGCGCTCCCCTCCGGCGAGGCGTGCACCGCCCTTCTCCGCTCGGCGGGCAAGGCCCCCTCAGGCGTTTCGTGCCTGCCAGGTGCGCACGTAGGCGCGGCCGTAGTCGTTGCCGTGCGGAGTACGCAGCACGGTGTGGATGTGGAAGGGCTTGGGGGTGTCGTAGTCGAGGAAGACGCCGCAGTGGTGGTCGAGTTCGGCGATGAGTACCGGCGACTGGAGACGGTAGTAGAAGACGTCGCCGACCTCGTGCCCGCCGATCCAGCTGAACCACGTCTCGTCGAGGTGGTCGCGGATCTCGCGCATCCGGGCCGCGCGCGGGCCGTCGGGCAGCAGGGACACGAACGACTCGGTGATCAACAGGAGGATCTGCCGGGCCTGTTCGGGCATGTCCGCGGCCCGCAGGCCCTCGGCCGGAATCACCCGGTTGTCCTGGAAGGCGCCGGCGAGGTGCCGTTCGTCGCCGGGGTGGATGCGGCCGGGCGGCATGGCGGGGTCGACCATGCGCTCGTACACGGTCGCGGTGGCGCGCTGATCCAAAGGAAGTGCGGCCATCAGGTCCGTGCCGAGCCGGATCCGGTCGGTCAGGGCCACCGTGCCGGCGTGGGGGCCGTCGTCGATCTCGTTGGGTTCGGCGCCGAGGAACGCGGGACTGACGACCATGCGCCCCTCGACGACAAGGCAGTGGACGGCGCAGTGGTGGCCGAAGAGCTGCCAGCCCCACGGGGCGGTGGGGTCGGGATCGCCGTAGAGCGCGAAGTTATAGCTGAACTCGTTGAGGATGCTCTGCAGGCCCACGACCTCGCCGAGGAAGCCGTTGATCAGCATCATGTCGTGGACCAGGCGGAAGCCCTCAGGGCTCAGCGACGCCTCCACCAGGGCGAGGGCCTTCTTGCGGACCTCCGGTGGCTGAAACTCCAGGCGGACACCGGTGTCGAACTGCAGGAACTCCGGGTTGGCCCAGGTCTGCCACTCGACCCCGTCCACCGGGTGGCACAGCTTGGCACGGGCGTCCTCGTCGAGCGCCGCCAGCAGGTCCCGCGCTGCGGCGACCATGTCGGCGACGGGAGCCTCCTCGCCGGGGCGGGCGGGTTCCCAGGCGTGCACCTCGGGCCGTGGCGTGCCGTACTCGCTCACTCCACGGAAATCGGCGAACTGGAGGGGTTTCCAGCCGCGGATCAGCTCGCCGGTGAACGGGTTCGCTTTGGCCGCCTCCCGGTATGCGTAGGCGTCCAGGCCTCTGATCGAGGACAGGCGCGGTGAGTCGGACGGGTAGAGGTACTTGCGGTACTCGGCTGATGGCATGACAGCTCCGGTGACCCCGTACGTTCAGTCGGTGTGGTTATGGCGTGCGACGGCCGCGCGAACGGCGCCCTCGTCCCCGGCGGCGATCGCCTCCACCAGGTCGGCGTGGGTCCGCAGCCGCCTGGCCCGGTAGGCGTCGGCGTCCCGGTCGGCGGCGCACGCGGTGGACGACGTGAGATGCCCCAGCGTGCCGATGTAGACCGCGCGGGCCATGGCGTTCGGGCACAGCCGCGCGATGCGCTCGTGCAGGGCCCAGTTAGCGCGCATGAATCCGTCCCAGTCCGGCGCGGCCGCCATCTCGTCCAGGCAGGCCCGCAGCGGCGGGATGTCGCCCGCACCCGCGCATCGGGCGGCGCCGACGGCGACGAGTTCCTCCAGGTGGTTGCGGATCTCGATGGCGTCCGCCACCGTGTCCGGTTCTCCCGCGACGCTCAGCAGGGTGTGCCGCAGGCGCACGACCGGGCTCTGGTCCGCGACGAACAGTCCGCCACCGCGACCGGGGCGGATCTCGACCACGCCACGGTCGCGCAGGAGCCGGATGGCCTCGCTGACCGTGGCGCGTGCCAGACCCGACTCCTGCCGGACCTCCTCGATGGTGCCGATCGCGGAGCCGGGACTCAGTTCGCGGACGCGGTCTTCGAGGGCGTCGGCGAGTCGGTCGGCCCGGCTGCCGCCGGGGGCGCGCAGGCCGGCCAGCAGGGCGCGGTTCTCGGTGACCATGACGTCATTCAATCACAAAGATTATAACCTTTAGAAGCTATGGCTTGCTGTCTTCCCGAGCGGAGAAGTGCGGATGCAGATCGTCGGAATGGCATACGGCCACGAGGTGCGGGTTGCGAACCTCTCGCCGGACGGCGACCGACTCACCGTGGTGGCCGGGCTGCGGGAGTTCTGGGCCGACCCCGAAGGATGGCTGGCCCGCCCCCCGACCGGTGAGGTGGTGTCCGCGGGTGAGGCGCGCCTGGTGCCGCCTGTGCTGCCGGAGGCACAGATGCTGTGCGTCGGTCTGAACTACCTCGAGCACGCGGCCGAAGGGTCCTACCGCGACCGGGAACTGCCCGAGCACCCCACGCTGTTCGCGCGGTGGACGCGATCGCTGACGGTCGGCGGGGCCGAGATCCCCGTGCCCTCCCCCGAGGACGGTCTCGACTGGGAGAGCGAGATCGTGGCCTGGGTGGGCCGACGCCTGGTGGACGCGGACCCCGCCGAGGCGCTCGATGCGGTGGTCGGCTACTCGACATTCAACGACGTCACCGCGCGGCGGGCGCAGAAACTGACCTCGCAGTGGACCCTCGGGAAGAACGCCGACCGCTCCGGCCCGCTGGGCCCCATGGTGCCCGCCGGCGAGGTGGGCGACCTGCGGGACGGGCTGCGGGTGCGGACCCGGGTCAACGGCACGATCGTCCAGGACGCCTCAACCAGCCAGATGATCCACCACGTGGGCGAGACGCTGGCCCACATCTCGCGCACCCTCACGCTGCGCCCCGGTGACCTGCTGGCCACCGGGACCCCGTCCGGTGTCGGCTACGCCCGCACACCGCCCTGGCTGCTGCGGCCCGGCGACGCGGTGGAGGTCGAGGTCGAGCGCCTCGGGATCCTCCGCAACACGATCGTGGGCGGGGACCACCGCCACAAACCCCCACTGCCGACCCATTATGCGGTTAACTGAACCACTATACGGACCGAAGGGCCACAACTACGATCAGAAGCACTCCCCATAGCGTCCTCACTACGATGACGGGGTCCACCACCGAAGGAGAGAGCGTGAGTGAGTCGTCGGGCACCCGGCAGGGAATGCAGTCGGTGCTGCGATCCCTCGATGTCCTCGAGGCCGTCGCCCGGTCGCAGCCCGTCGGCATCAGCGCCCTCGCGAGGTCGCTGCAGATCCCCAAGGCGACGGTCCACAGGATCCTGCGTACTCTCGGCGAGGCGGGCTGGCTGGCCCCGCAGGGGGCACCGGGCGAACAGCGCTGGGTCCTGACCGCCCGGGCTCTCGCGGTCGGCGCGAGGGTCATGACTCAGGACGACCTCCGCGAACGTGCCCGCCCCATCCTCGAAGAGCTCGGCCGGCAAACGGACGAGAACATCCACCTGTCCGTCCCGGACGGCGATTCGCTGGTCCTGATCGACAAGGTGCCGTCCACCCGGCCCGTTCAAACGGTTGCGCAGGTCGGCGAGCGGGTTCCCATGGTCCTTACAGCGTCGGGGTGGGCCTACCTCTCCCACCTCCTGGCTGCGGAGCGGGCCGCCCGCATCCCGCCCGTCGTCGAGCTGGCCACCGGCGCACGCCTTACCCGCAAGGAGGTTCTCGCCGAGCTGGAGACCGTCGCGGGACGGGGTTTCGCCGTCAACCCGGGGCGGTGGCGACCGGACGTCTCCGCGGTCGGTTCGGCCATCGACGATCGCCAGGGACAACCCGTGGCCGCCCTGTCGATCTCGTTGCCCAGCTACCGGCTCACCGACGATCTCCACGAGCCCTACGGGCAGTTGGTGATGGCGGCGACCGAGCGGATCGCGGCGGAACTGGCGCGCCGCTGACGAACGCGTCAGAAATTCGGGACCTGCCTCATGACTCGAACGAGGTCGGAACGACAGGGCAACTGGTCAGCAGCGCGGGCATGATGGCCAGGTCGATGTAGCGCGTTGCGTAGTCCATGTCGAGGAAGACGCCCTCCGTCAGCGGTCGGCCCATCAACATGACGAACATCAGCTGCGGCAGGAACTCGACGGCGGCCGGCCGGGCGGTCAGTTCACCGCGCCGGACGGCCCGTTCCACGAATCCGTCCAACGCGGCGGACTCGGGTTCGACGAGCGACGTGCGCATGGCCGAGGCGAGCTCCGGGTCGACGAGCACGGCGTGGGCGAGCGCCGTCAACAACTCGGTGTCCCGCTGCACATCCGCCACCAGCTGGCCGCACAGGGCCAGCAGGTCACCGCGCAACGTGCCGGTGTCGATCGCGCCTGTGTCCACCCGCCGCGTGGCGTGCAGCGCCGCCACGATCAGCTGCGGCTTGCCACGCCAAATGCGGTACAGCGTGGCCTTGCTGCAGCGGGCCCGCACCGCCACCGCGTCCATGGTCATGGCCTCATAGCCCTCCTCTCGCATCACGTCGAGGGCGGTGGTGAGCAGTTCGACCCAGCGCTCGGCCGTCATTCGCTTGCGGCGGACCGGCTGCTCCTGCATACGAGGACCTCACCGTCTGCTCGTGGCAGAACCGACCCGGTTCGTGACGAAGGCCTCGACGAGATCGACGACTTCCTCCGGTGCGGTGTTCTGCAGGTCGTGCCCGCCGCCGGGAACCAGCCGGAACTCCCCCTCGGGCAGGACCGCGCGGAAGGTCTCCTCCAGGGACGGCTTCAGGACCTCGTCGTCGGTGCCGAGAAGCCCCAGTACCGGGATCCCGCGCTCACGTACGACGGCGATCGCCTCGGTGGCGTCCAGGTCCGGGGGTGTCTGCTGGATCATCCGCATCCGGTTCGCCATCTGGTGCGCGACGTACGCGGGGGTGGCCCACGGCTTGTTGGGGTGGATCGCGGGAGCGCCGGTCGGCAGAGGGTGACGGTCCTCCGGTCGGCTCGGCGCCATGGACGCTTCGAGGATGATGCCCTGCACCCGGTCCGGAATCCTCGCGGCCATGTGCAGCGCGTTGGCGCCGCCCATGGAGGTGGCCAGCAGGACGAACGGCCCGTCGACAAGGTGCCCGACCGCCTCGGCCAGCACCCCACCGATCTCGCTCTGGGACAACGGCCGGGACACGTCCGTCTGGTCGCCCCAGCCCGGGGGTTGATCTCCACGACCCGGTACCGCTCGGCCAGGCGGTCCTTGGCGGTGGACATCTCCAGGCCGGCGGAACCGGGCAGCGACACGATGGTGCCGAGAGGGGCCGCGGGGGCGGCTTCGGCGTAGTGCAGGGTGAATTCGCCGGCCGGGACCGTCGCCCGGGTGAAGGCGGCTCCGGGCTGCGGGACGGATGGCTGCGTGGCGGAGGAGGCAGGGGGTTCGGTCCGGGTCAGCGCGGCGGCCAGGGCGTCGATCAGTGCGGGAAGGTCCTCAGCCGTCGCCGCCGTACCGAAGAGGTAGAAGTCCGGGCGGCTGAGGTAGGCGACCAGGCCGTTCTCGTCCAGGAAGCTTCGGTAGGTGCCGTCGATGTCCTCGACGTCGTCCGGACCGAGGACGACGACATGAACGCCCAGTCGCTCCAACAGGTCGGTGTGGGTCGGTGTCAGCAACTCCGCGACCGGGACCCGGCTGACCAGTTGGAACCCGAAGCCGACGAGATCGTCGAGCAACCCGCTGCGCTCCCCGATACGTACGCGCCCCTGCGGACTCAGCGAGCCGGCCAGCGGAGCCAGGTCGCCCTCGGGCGTGTCCCGCAGGAATCCGGTCGTCAGTGAAGACGCGGCCGGGAGCGGCGCCTCGCCGGTGCGCAGGAAGGCGTCGCGGGCGGCGGCTCTGTCCGGGTCCGACTCCGCGGCCAGGGCCCACCCCATCAGCGAAGCCTGGATGATGGGGGCGACATGGGCGAGCCGCTCCGGCCCATAGGTGTCGAGAACCGAGTCGGAGGTCAGGCCGTCGAGCACGAGGCCGAGACGCCACGCGAGGTTGATGGCGTCCCGCATGGCGCTGCATGACCCCTGCGCCCCGGCAGGGGTCATGAGATGGGCGGCGTCACCGCCGAGGAAGACGTTGCCCACCCGCATCCGGTCGGCGATCTGGGAGCGGAACCGGTAGTTGACCTGCCGTGTGACGCGCACCGACCGCGCTTCGATGCCGGTCTTGTCCCGCAGGAAACCCAGTGCGTGCTCGTGGGTGCGGACCTCGGCGGGGTCGTCGGGCAGCAGCCTCATGTCGATGCGACAACGCCGGTCGCCGTTCGGGCCCCAGTAATAGGCACGGGGGACTTCCAGGTGGAGCTCGGTCGACGGAGTGGCGACCTCGGGATCGACGATGTCGTAGTCCGTCATCAGCCACTCGTCGTCATGGCGATGGATCACGTCCATCCGGATGCCGACCGCATCCCGGACGAAGCTCGATCCCCCGTCCATGCCCACGGCGTAGCGGGCGTTCACGCGGATCTGCTCGCCGTCCGCGTCCCTGACAGCGGTGACGACGACCCGGTCACCGAGGTCCTCGACACCGGTGGCAGGCGTGCCCCAGTGGACCTGCACCGACGGGGAGGCGTCCACGCGGGCGTGCATGGCGGCTTCGATGTTGGGCTGGTGAAGGCTGAGGTGGAGCGGGTGGCCGCACACCGTCCTGTTCCAGTCGCCCACGAGAGCCAGCTTGCCGTCGGCGCCGTAGAGGCTCACGCTCGCCTGGGGCACCGAGTCCTTGAGCGCTGCGGCCGGGTCCGCGGCGTGTTGCAGGACACGGGCGATCTCGCCGTCGAGCGTGCTCATCCGGGGCAGGTTGTAGGGGGCCGGGAACTTCTCCAGCACGGCCACCTTGTGGCCTCGCTGTCCCAGGAGGGAAGCCAGTACGGCACCTCCCGGTCCGTATCCGACGATGACGACATCGACATTGATGTCCATAGCGGCTCCTGATGTGGCGTGCGTGGGCCGTCAGGGATTCCCTGCGGCCCGGTGTCATGGGCTGTGGCCAGGGGCCACCGGCACCCGGGATGCGGGTGGGAGTCGGTCTCCTCAGGTACGGGGCTTCCACAGCAGGCGGCCGTAGTCGTTGCCGTTGGGCAGCCGCTGGATGGTGTGGATGTGGAAGCGGGCCGGGACCGGATTCGTCAGAAACATGCCGGCGTGGTGGTCGAACTCGATCAGCACCACCGGGCTCTGCACCCGGTAGTAGAACGGCTGCTCGTCGTCGACGCCGCCGATCCAGGTCAGGTACGTCTCCGGAAGATGCGCACGCACCTCGCGCATGCGGGCCGCCCGCGGGCCTTCGGGCAGCAGGTCGTTGTACTGCTCGATGACGGCCAGCAGCAACTGCTGCTGCTCGCCGTCCAGTTCGGTGGCGCGGATGCCCTCCACCGGGATCACACGGTTGTCCTGGAAGGCCCCCGCGAGGAACCGCTCCTCCACCGGGTGCACCCGCCCTTCCGGCATCCGTGGATCGCGCACCTCCGGGTAGCTGCGGGCCACGGAGAGCTGTTGCGGAGTGAGGCTGTTGACGAACGACAGCCCGACCCCTTCACGGACACCCAGCGGCCGGACACCGGCATCCGGACCGACGTCGGTACTGTCCGGCTCGGCACCGAGGAAGACGGGGCCGATCACCATCCGGTCCCCCGCCACCAGGGCGTTGACGCACACGTGGTGGCCGTACAGGTGCCATCCCCACGGCTGGTCCGGGGACGGCTCGCCGAAGACGGCGAAGTGATAGCTGCCGGGATTCATGACCCCGCTCATGTCGGTGAGCTCACCGAGGAAGCCGTTGAGCCGCATCAGGTGGCGCACCACGGTGTAGCCGTCCTCGCTTAGGGTCGCCCTCACCAGCCCCAGCAGCGCGTCCGCGGTCTCGTCCGGCACTTCCTCCAGGCGGAGGCCGTTGTCGTACAGCAGCGCCTCGGGGTTGCTCCAGGTCCGCCACTGCGGTGCCTCCAGCGGATAGGTCAGCCGCTGCCACTGCTCGTGCGTGGTGTGGCGGCGGATCTCCTCGACCGCGCGGAGCATCGCCTCGGTGGGCGGGTGCTCGGCATCGGGGACCGCCCCGAGTTCGTAGACGCCGTGGCGGACGCGGCCGTCGGTGGTGATGCCGACGAACGGTTCTTCCGCGCTCTCGCGCCACTGGCGTACCACCTCGGCGAGCACCGGAATGCTCAGCCGGGCGTCGGCGTACGTCCGAGCCGTGTGCTCGTGCAGGCCGGCGACGCGCGGGTCGTCGGGGGCGGGAACGTAGCGACGGAACCGCGTGGCGTGCTGCACGTCGGTCTCAGGCGGTTTCGGCATGATGACTCCCCTCATTTCACTCGGTCCGCAATGTGGACCAGTGAACCGGGATAAGAACCTCTGGCAAACTTAGGCCTGATCTTCCGGGAGCGTCAAGCAGGTGGGAAGCGTGCCCCCGAGGACTGCGGACCTGGGGTCTCCACCTGTCAGAAATCGAGCACGGTGGTGAACTCGTGCGAGCGGTCCGCCAACGCCGGAGCCGCCTGACCCACCGCATACTTCGCGAAGTGGGGAGAGTCGCCGTGCGCCTTGAGCGCGTCCTCGTCGTCGTAGATCTCGAAGAACCTGAAGACCGTGGGCCGCTCAGGGTCCTGGTGAACGACGTATGCCTGGCATCCGGGTTCGGCGCGAGCGGCTGGGACCAGTTTGGCCAGGGCGTCGCGGACGACATCCTCCTTGCCAGGGTGGGCCGTCCAGGTGGCGGAGATGGCGATGGCCATGAGAGGTGCTCCTCAGCGTCTTCTTGTGGAGGGGTGCGATGCGATTACGGCGGCGCCGGCCGGGCCATGGGGTGGCGGACTGTCGATGGCGGTCGTGGCGTCCGGGACGGGGCGGCCGGCGGATGCGCGGCCGACGGCCGCCCCTGAGAAGCCTCGCGACGGTCAGAACGCACGGAGGCGTTCAGGAAACTATCCCGGCGACCCGGCGGACCGCTAGTAGGTCCCCCGGTCCGGCATGTGGTCCAGTGGCGCCCTTCCCACCTGCTTGACGCTCCCGGAAGACCGGGCCTAAGTTTGCCAGAGGTCCTTATTCCGGTTCACTGGTCCACAATGCGGACCGAGATGAAATGAAGGGCGCCATGACAGCGACAACGAAGTCCGCCGAACCCGGGCCGGCCTTCCTACGAGGCGTACGCGTCCTGGATGTGACCGGAGCCCTGGCCGGCCCCTACTGCACGACCATCCTGTCCGACCTCGGCGCGGACGTCCTCAAGATCGAACCGGTCAGAGGTGACGGCATGCGCGCCCGGCGGATGGGCCCGGAGCGCAGGTCGATCCCCTTCGACCTGACCCACCGCGACAAGCAGAGCCTCGCGGTCGACATGAAGTCCCGCGCCGGCGCCGACATCGTGCGCTCCCTGGCACGACGCAGCGACGTCCTGGTGGAGAACTTTCGGGTGGGCGCGATGGCGCGGCTCGGACTGGGTTACGAGGATCTGCGGGCGGAGTGCCCCGACCTCGTCTACTGCTCCATCTCCGGCTTCGGGCAGTTCGGCCCGATGCGCGACGCGAAGGGCATCGACCTGATCGCGCAGGCCTACAGCGGGCTGATGTCCGTGACCGGGTCGGTCGACGGGCAGCTGGCCAAGGCGGGCTTCCCCATATCCGACGTGGGCACCGGCATGTGGGGAGCGATCGGCGTCCTGGCCGCGCTGCTGCGCGCACGCGCCGGTGGCGGCGGCGCGTACATCGACGTCGCGCTCGCGGACTCGGTGGCCGCCTGGTCGCTGTGGGAGGTCGCCGACTACGTGGCGACGGGGGTGGAACCGGCCCCACTGGGCACGGCGCACCGACTGGCCGCCCCCTACGAGGCGTTCACCTGCCAGGACGGCGCCACTCTCGTGCTCGGTGCGGTCGACCGGGCGTGGGAGGCGCTGTGTGCCGTCCTTGAGCTCGACCTGCGCGACGATCCGCGCTTCGCCACGGAGTACGAACGCTTCCAGCACCGGGCGCCCCTCGCGGAGATCATCCAGGCACGTTTCGCGACGGCTCCCCGGGACCACTGGATGGACGCGCTACGAGCGGCAGGGGTCCCCTGCGGTCCGGTCAACGGCATCAGCGACATCCTCACCGACGAACAGTTCGCCGCGCGGGGCCTGTTCGTGCACGACGAGGAGCGCTTCGCGGAGCAGACGATCGTGAACACCCCCATCGTCGCCGACGGGGCGCCGCGCGCCCGAGGCCGCGCACCCGAACTCGGCGGGGACACGATCGCGGTCCTGGCCGGACTGGGATACGACGACGATCAGATCGCCGCCCTGGTCGAGGACGGTGTCGTCGGCGTGCGCGATGCCGACAAGGCCACGGCCACAGCCGCTCAGGCGAGGACGGAGGCGGCCACCCCGGCCGCCGGCAGCGCCGAGGCACAGAAATGAAACAGGAGGCACCTTCATGACCACTCCGACGCCCGCTTCACCGGCGGACTGGACCGACGGACTCGGCCTCGCCCGGGTCCTGCACGGCGGTGGCCCCGTGGTCGCGCTCAGGCGGGACGGGGCGACCAAGGCGCGCCTCGCCCTCGTGGAGGGCCAGGTCTTCGAAGACCTGCCCCCGCTGCTGGAGGCGGCTCAGGGCGACCCCGCGGCCATCGAGACCGGCCCCGTGATCGACGCGCCCGACCATCGGCTGCTGAGCCCGGTCGGACGCCCGGGCAAGGTCATCTGCATCGGGCAGAACTACCTCGCGCACGTGCACGAGGGCGGCCGCAACGCGGGACCGGGCCACCCCGATCTCTTTCCGAAATGGCACACCTCACTGGCGGCGCCCTTCGCCGACGTGACCCTGCCACCGGAGTCGGACCAGATCGACTACGAGAGCGAGCTCGCCGTGGTCATCGGTGCCCGTGCGCGTCGGATCGCGGCCGAGGACGCGGAGAGCGTCATCTTCGGGTACACCGCGGCCAACGACGTCTCCGTGCGTGACTTCCAGTTCCACACCACGCAGCGGGTCGCCGGCAAGGCCTGGGACGGTCTCACCCCCGTCGGGCCGGTCGTCGTGCCCGCCACGCGACTCGGCGGCGCACGACCCGACCTCGCCATCAAGGGCACGCTCGACGGTGAGGTCCTCCAGGACGACCGCACCTCCTCACTCCTGTTCGGGGTACCGGAGTTGGTCGCCTACATCACCACCGTGATGACCCTGGAGCCGGGTGACCTGATCCTGACCGGCACCCCGTCGGGGGTCGGATTCGTACGCGAGCCGAAGGTGCTCCTGCGCGACGGCTCGGAGTTCGAAGTGCGCATCGAGGGGATCGGCGCGCTGCGCAACCGCTTCGTGGCCGAGAAGGTCGGATGACCGCGGTGACCGTGACCTCCTCGCCACGGATCCGCACCGAGGTACGGGACGCGGTCGGCACCGTGGAGATCAGCAATCCGGCCCGGCGCAACGCGCTGTCCGTGGCGATGATGACCGAACTCGCCGCCGCGCTAAGGAAGATGGACGAGGACCCGGACGTACGTGTGGTCGTCGTGCGCGGCGCGGGCGAGCAGGCCTTCGTCTCCGGCGCGGACATCAGCGAGTTCCCGGGCCGCCAGGACGAGGCCGCACGACAGGCGGCGGACGACGCCGCCACGACGTTGTTCACCCAGCTGTCGGCACTCTCGGTGCCCGTCATCGCCCGTATCCACGGCTACTGCCTGGGCGCGGGCATGGCCCTCGCCCTGGGCGCGGACCTGCGCTACGCGGACACCCGCAGTGTCCTGGCCATCCCGGCCGCCCGCCTGGGCGTCGGCTACCCCTTGGCGCAGACCGCCGCGCTCGTCCAGACCGTGGGGCCGTCGGTCGCGAGCGACCTGCTGTTCACCGGACGTCGGCTGCCGGCCGCCGAGGCGCACGCCGTGGGCCTGGTGGACCGGGTCGCCGAACCCGACGAACTGGGCAAGGTGGTCGACGAACTCGCCGCGACCATCGCGGCGAACGCACCTCTGTCTGTCCGCGCCGCCAAGGCGTCCGTACAAGCCGTCCGCCGCCTGGGCGAGGGCGACGAAGCGGCGGGCAGCGCCGCGCTGAGTCACGCCATCGAGGCCGTCGCCCGTTGCCGCACCTCCGACGACCTCCGGGAAGGCGCCCTCGCCTTCCTGGAGAAGCGGCCCCCTCACTTCACCGGCCGCTGAACCCGACGCACGACCGACGACAGGAGCACCCCGGCATGGGGACATCACTGAAGGGCCGGACCATCGTGATGTCCGGCGGCAGCCGTGGCATCGGGCTGGCCATCCTCACCGCCGCGGCCCGCGAGGGCGCCAACGCGGTGTTCCTGGCCAAGACCGACTCGCCCGATCCGAGGCTGCCGGGCACCGTGCACACGGCGGTCGCCGGGATCGAGGCGGCCGGCGGATCCGCGGTCGCGGTGGTCGGCGACGTCCGTGAGGAAGCCGACGTCGAGCGCGCGGTGGCCACGGCGGTGGACCGGTTCGGGGGCGTCGACATCTGCGTCAACAACGCCAGCGCTCTCGATGTGCGGGGCACCGAGGAACTGCCCGTCAAGCGCTTCGACCTCATGCAGTCGATCAACAGCAGGGGCACCTTCCTGCTGACCCGGGCCTGCCTGCCGTACCTGAAGCGGTCCGACCACGCCCACATCCTGACCCTGTCACCGCCGTTCAACCTCGCCCCGCGCTGGCTCGGCGCCCACCCCGCCTACACCCTGTCGAAGTACGGGATGACGCTGCTCACCCTCGGCTGGGCGGCCGAGTTCGCGGAGGACGGCATCGCGGCGAACTGCCTGTGGCCGCAGACCCTGATCGCGACCGCCGCGGTCGCCAACGTCCTGGACGGCGAGAGGCTCACCTCCCGGTCACGCGGCCCCGAGATCATGGCGGACGCGGCCCTCGCCGTGCTCGCCCGCCCACCGCGTGAACAGACCGGCCAGACCCTCGTCGACGCCGACGTGCTGACCGCGGCCGGTCACACGGATCTCTCCGGGTACGGCGGGGGCCGGGAACCGGAGCTCGACTTCTTCGTGGATCCTCCGCGGGTGGGATGACCGTTCGGGTGTGCGATGACCTGCCGATGGTGATCATCGGCAGGTCATCGGTGTCGCCCCTTCAGAACCATGTGCCATCAGAACCAGGTGTCGTCGGTGCCCAGCGTCGTCGTGTCCAGGCGCGCCAGGAGGTCGAACTGCGCTGCGGTACGGGGCAGTTCATAGCGGTAGAAGTAACGGCAGGCCTGCCGCTTGCCGTGCCGGAGGGCATCGTCTCCGTCGCCGGTGGCAAGGAACTGCTCCAGCCAGATCCAGGCCACGACGACATGCCCGGCGGCCTCCAGATACACCGACGCGTTGGCCAGGCGAACGCCGACGGGCACGTCGGCGGTGTGGATCGTCCGGGTCACCTCGACGAGCCGGGTGAAGGTGCGATCGAGGTCGGCCGCGAGATCACGTGCCTCCCCGCCGACGGCACAAGCCCGCTCGATCGTGGCCCGGACGAGCGCTTCGACCGCGGCGAGGCCGGCCCCGTCGTCCATGACCACCTTGCGGCCCAGCAGATCGAGGGCCTGAATTCCGTGGGTTCCCTCGTGAATGGGGTTGAGCCGGTTGTCCCGGTAGTGCTGCTCCACGTCGTACTCGCGGGTGTAGCCGTAGCCGCCGTGGATCTGGATCGCCAGGTCGTTCGCCCGCAGGCACCACTGGGAAGGCCAGCTCTTCGCGATCGGGGTGAGAACCTCCAGCAACAGGCGGGCCCGCGCGCGCTCCGTCCCGCCGGTCGCGCTGCGCTCCTCGTCGAGCAGCCTGCCGCAGTACAGGACAAGTCCCAGCGCCCCTTCCACGTAGGACTTCTGAGCCAGGAGCATCCGCCGCACATCGGCGTGCTCGATGAGGGGCACCGGCGGTGCGGTGGGGTCCTTGGCCCCCACCGGACGTCCCTGGGCGCGGGTACGGGCGTACGTCAGGGACTTCAGGTAGCCGGTGTATCCCAGTGCCGTCGCCCCCGCTCCGACGCCGGTCCGAGCCTCGTTCATCATGTGGAACATGGCGGCCAGGCCCTGGTGCGGGCCGCCGACGAGGTGGCCGACCGCCCCGGGCTCGCCGCCGGGCCGGTAGGTGCCCTCGCCGAAGTTCAGCAGTGTGTTCGTCGTGCCGCGGTATCCCATCTTGTGGTTCAGCCCGGCGAGGACCACGTCGTTGCGCTCGCCGCGCGTGCCGTCGGCGTTCACCAGGTACTTGGGTACCAGGAGGAGTGAGAGGCCCTTCACCCCGGGCGGGCCGCCCGGAATCCTCGCCAGGACGAGGTGGACGATGTTCTCCCCCAACTCGTGGTCTCCTCCGGAGATCCACATCTTGTTGCCGAAGATCCGGAAGGTGCCGTCGTCACGGGGCTCGGCACGGCAGGTGAGGTCGGCGAGCGAGGATCCCGCCTGCGGCTCCGACAGACACATGGTGCCGTGATAGCGGCCCTCGATCATGGGGCGGACGTAGGTGGCGACCTGCTCGTCGGTGCCGTGGGCGAGCAGCAGGTTGGCGCCTGCGACCGTCAGCATGGCGTACGCCCACGTGCCGATGTTCGCCGCCTGGAACCAGAGGAAGCACGCGGTCTGGACCACCTGCGGGAGTTGCAGGCCCCCCACGCGGGCATCCATACCGCCGCTCAGCAGTCCGGCGTCCGCGACCGTGTCGAGGGCAGTCTTGACGTCGGGCTGCACCACCGCCCGGCCAGCGACGACCCTCGGTTCCTCCTGGTCGTTCAGCCTGTTGTGCGGAGCGAAGCGTTCCTCGGCGATCTCCGCACACAGGTCCAGGACGGCGTCGAACGTCTCCCGCGTGTGGTCCGCGTACCGCTCGCGTTGGGTGAGCGTTTCGACGTCGAGCCACTCGTAGAGCGTGAACTCCAGGTCCCGGCGGGACACCAGGAGTGAGCGCGGGGCGGAGTACGAGGCGGTCATGGGGCGCTCCCGAGGACAGGGCTGAGGGCAACGGGACCGGGCGTACCTGGTCACCGTCATCGCGTCGACGCGCTACCCCGAAACGTGTGTGCACCGCCACCGGACGGTCCACAGGACAGACCAGTGAACCATTATACGATCCATCGGAAATCTATGTCTATTCAGCTGGGTGGTCAAGAAGCAAAGGGGCCGTGAGGCGAGATCGCGGCAGTGTCGGCGAAGGGTGAATCGGGTCCTTGGATCATCACGGCCACGATCATGAACGGCCTTGGGTGATGTGCCCTGACGGCGAACCATCCGACCGGGCCGGCGACGAGGTAGCCGGATCCCCGCCCAGTCGGTAGTCGCAGCGGGGTGGGTTACGAGGCCGCAGGCGGGCGCAGCGGGCGCAGGGCCTCGGTGACCCGCGCGAGTTCGTCGAGCATGGCTGTCGCGGAGTCGGTCATGATCTCGTTCGACATCAGGCCCTCCTCCTCGTCGATGAGTTGGTGGACGAAGGGGATCGCGACCGACTCGACGACCGGCGTCATTTTCAAGGTGGTCACGACCTGTTTGATCATCTGCGCGGCCCGGGTGCCGGCCGAGACGCCCCCGTAGCTGACCAGGCCGACCGCCTTGTACTGCCACTCTCGGTGCAGGTAGTCGATGGCGTTCTTCAACTCGGCGTTGTAGCCGAAGTTGTACTCCGGCATCACGAACACGAAGGCGTTCCCCTCCGCGACCTTGGCGCTCCAGTCACGCGTGTGCTGGTGGGTGTACCGGCCCAGGCGCGGGTGGTGCGGCTCGTTCATGAACGGCAGGTTCACCTCGGCCAGGTCGACCAACTCGATCTCGTCGAAACCGCCGTGCTCCTTGGCGCGGGTCTCGAACCACTCACCGATGGTGAGGCCGATCCTGCCTGGCCGCGTGCTCGCGATGATGATCTTCAGCTTGGCCATGGGAAGTTCTCCGCTCCTTTGAAAAGAGGTGGGGGTCTGTCAACTCGGACAGCTCGCTCAACTGATGCCAAGTCCGGTTGTGGTAGACCAGCGGACGCGACGCGTCGCTCCGGGCGTCGTTCGTCGGCGCGTAGTGCGCGTGGGTGGCGTTGACGACGACGAGGGTTGAAGCTCCCGCGGCGAAGGTGGCGGCGATGGCGCCTCGGATGCATACCGGAGCCGCGACGAAGTACGGCTCGCCGGTCTCCAGCCGAGCCCAGGCACCGGTGTCGGCGAAGCGGTCCACTCCGCTCGTCGCACACAGCCGGGCGAGGTCGACCTGACCGGCCCCCAGCAGATGCACGACCAGGGACGACGACTCCAGGATCGTCGGCGTCGCCGAGGAGAGGGCGGACACGGAGAACACAAGGAGCGGTGGTGTCGCGCTCACTGATATCACCGACGTCGCGGTCAAGGCGACCGGGCCCCGGCCGGCGTCAGCGGTCACGACCGCGACTCCGCCCGCGTGGTTGCGGAAGGCCTCGCGGAAACCGTCGGCCGACAACCCCGGCTCCAGAGAGGCTTCGTCGATCAACGCGATGTGCCGGCGTATGTGATCGCGATCAGCGGTTTCCGACATCGGCGCGTCTCCAGTCACCAGTCAGCATTGACGAAACAACGTGTCCATACAGGGGCCATGACGGGGCGTCAGGATCCTTCCGCCCCTCCCCTCATGCGGTGCGCCGACCAGGGGCCCGACGGCGACTCCGTTGCCGTCGGGCCGCCCTTCACCTCGGACGGGCCGTGGGTCCTCTCAGTCGTTGCCGGACGGCGTCCCCAGCACGGAGGCGAGGACCCCACGGAGTGTCTCCACCGGGTCGCCGACCGAGTTACGGGAGCGCCACGCCACATGACGGTCCGGGCGGACCAGGAGGCAGCCGTCGTCATCGAACTCGCGGATCCTGGTCCACTCCCCGAGCACGTCGTCGTACTCGGCGCGCATTCCGATCGTCCGCGCCTCGATGGTGAGACCGGTTTCGCGCGAGACGGCCGCCGCGGCCTCGGTCCAGGCCGCTCCGTCGACGCCGGTGAGCACGGTGAACCGGCCGTGCCCGACGAGGTCGAGGGTCGAGACGTACTCGGTGCCGTGCTGGAGCCGGACGTGGGGCAGGTGGGCGCCGGGATGCGTCGTCGGGTGGTAGTGGAGCTCGGGGTCTCGTGTGTACTCGGGGAACGGTGTGCCGTCGTCGGCGACGGCGGTGGAGGTGTACCGCTGCCCCAACTCCACGCCGTGGGCGTTCAGCTGGTAGTTGACCAGCTGCACCGCGTCCAGCAGTTTGGCCCGGCGGGCCGCCCCGGCTTCGCCCGGGGCGAAGAGCTCGTCGACGATCGCCCAGCCCTGCTCGGGGGTCTGTCCGTAGGCCAGGCCGATCGTCTCGCTCAACGGCTGTAGCTGGGCAAGGCTCTTGATCGCCCGGTCGATCACCTGACGTCCCACGGGCTTGCGCTCGTCGTGGTAGCTGTCCAGCAGCTCCTCACCGGCGTCTCCGCGCAGCACGAGGGCCAGTTTCCAGGCCAGGTTGTAGGAGTCCTGGATCGAGGTGTTGCTGCCGAGTCCGTTGGACGGCGGATGACGGTGCGCCGCGTCGCCGGCCAGGAAGACCCGGCCTTTGCGGTACCGCTCGGCCACCACATGGTTGACCTGCCACTGCCCGATGTGCTTGATCTTGAACTCGACGTCGGGATCCCCGATTCCGGCCCGGACGATCTCGGCGACCGCCTCGTCCGAGGTGTCGGCGGGCAGCAGGTCGTGCATCAGGAACAGGGCCATCCACTCCGTGTGGGGCACGATGGTGGTCCACGGGCTCCACAACACGTTGGTGCCGGGGGGCGAGACCCAGAACAGGGCGCCGGGACGGTGCTTGGCGAAACGGGTCAGGTCCGCCTCGATCCAGACCGTGAAGGCCGAGCCGATACCGGCCTCGCCCTCCATGGCGAAGTCGAGAACGCGAGCGACGGTGCTGTTCCCGCCGTCGGCGCCGATCACGTAGCGGGCCTCGACGGTGTATTCCGCACCGTCGTCGCGGCGCCGCAGAGTGGCCCGTACCCCCTCGTCGTCCTGCTTGATGTCGATGAGTTCGGTGTTGAACCGGATGTCGGCCTTGCGTTCCCTCGCGGCCGCGAGGATCACGGGTTCCAGAACGTTCTGGGGTGCGTTGCACATGTCGCACGGGCTCGCCGCCGCGTACTCGCTGCGGCGGTCCAGGCCTTCGCCCCAGGTCATCATGCGTGCCAGTTCGACGCCCGCGAACGAGGTCGCCCACACGTTGGTGCCCATCAGGTCGGCGGGCATGGCGATCTCGCGGACCCGGTCCTCGATGCCCAGGTCGCGCAGCACCTCCACGGTCCGCTGGTTGGTGATGTGCGCGCGAGGGGTGGGTGCGGTCGACGGGTACTTGGTCACAGTGATCGCGTCGACGCCGTACTCGGCCAGAAACGCGGCCGCGGTCAGCCCCGCGGGTCCGGCGCCGACGACCAGAACGTCCGTGTGGACGACGTCGCCCGCTTGCGGCGCCTGCTTCATTGACATCTTTTCATCGCTCCTCATCGAGAACCGCCGACGTCGGCGGGTGGATAGTCCGCGTGAGAGTCGGGAAGTTCTGTTCAGAAGACGGCGATGGGCTCGAGGCCCAGAAGCGCCCGGGCGTACGTCTCGGCTCCGATGCCGGGATTCAAGATGGCGTGCCGCGCGCCTGTTTCGAAGTCCCGCCATACCCGGTTGGCGGGGTTCACGGTCGCGAAACTTCCGGCGCCGCCGATGCTCATGGACAGCGTCACGGCTTCGCGGAGACTCTGCAGTGCGACCGCGATGTCCATGCGGATCCTGCCCCGGGTCACGTCGTCGGGCGGCTCTGTTCCCACCGACCGGTCCACATCGTCGGCGGCACGAAGGACGTGCAGATACGCGGTGTCCAACTTCGACACGGCGGTCGCGTAATTGAGCTGGTGAGTGGGTGAGTCCGCCGCCTTCAGGTAAATGGACCCGATCACCGGGCGTCCCTTGTCGATGGCCTCCCGCGCCAGGTCGACAGCGGCGTGACCGGCTCCGAGCAACGGTCCCATGAGTCCCAGGATCATCGCGATCTGTACCGATCCCGGGATTTCCCGTGCCTCCGGATGCTCGGACCTCGAACCCCCGGACACGATCCTGTCGAATTCGATGACGCGGTGGTCGGGGACGAACACGTCCGTACCGACTGCCGTGTTGCTTCCGGTGCCGCGCATTCCCGCGACGTGCCAGGTGTCCTCGATGCTGAGATCCGTGTAGGGAACGAGGCCGAACCCGACGCCCGCCAGGCCGCCGTCCTCGCCGAGAATCGGGAACGGCGTCATCGTCCAGTCCGCGTGCAGACAACCGGAGTTGAACGGCCATTTCCCGTTGACCACGTAGCCGCCGTCCACCCTCACCGCCGTGCTGCCCATGAAGTTGGACGTGCCCGCGACGGCCGCGTCCGGATTGTCTCCCCAGATCTCCTCCTGCGCCCGGTCGGTGTTCAAGGACGCCGCGAGGTTGGTGACCGCGTAGATCATCGTGACCCAGGAGGCGGCCGCGTCGCCCCGCCCGAGTTCGGCGAGTACCTGGAGGGTGGTCCGCATGCCTGCCTGATAGCCGCCCCACCGCCTGGGCGTGCCGAGCCGGAACATACCCGCGTTGCGCAGCGCGGCAACTGCGGTATCGGTGATGTTGCGCTGCTCGTCCCCGGCGGCAGCCTCCTTGCGGAGCAGTTCACGCAGGCCCGTCGCCCTCGCGAGGAGGTCGGCGTCGGTTGCCGTGCGGTCGGCTGACTGGCTGAGTGTTTCGGGCATCGGAGGCTCCTGTCCGCGTTGACAGTCGATTGCGCAAGTCTCAGCGGGCCGGCGATGCCGTGCGATCCGGATTCCGAAGCGGACGATCCGGGATGCGAAAGTTTGGTCAGACCGGGACCGACCGGCTACGACGGCGGGTCTGCGACGGAGGTTCGCCGTACCGTTCGCGGTAGGCACCGGCGAATCGCCCGAGGTGTGTGAATCCCCAGCGTGTGCAGAGGTCGCCGACCGGTCCCGCATCGTTCAGGAGATCGCGATGCACTCTTTCGAGACGAACGTTCTGCAGGTACTTCATCGGGGACATCCCGAGCTGAGCGTGGAACCCCTGCTGCAGGCGGCGCCCGCTCACCCCCGCCACCTCCGCGAGCCACGTCAGCGTCCAGGCCAGTTCCGGGGCATCGTCAATGGCCTCGACGGCACGCTTGACCGACGACCAGCGCGCCGGCGCCTGCCCGCTCCACACGTCGCCCGAGTAGTCGTGCGGCTGTGCGCGCAGGAGCGTGCTGACGACCAACCGCTCCAACTGCTCGCGATGATGTTTCGAGGTGCGGGAGAGGCTGTCCGGTGTCGCGAGGTCGTTCAGCAGCAAACCGAGCACGGAGAGCCAGCTCTGGCCCGCGGGCGTGGTGAGATCGAGCCCTATTCCGAGCCGCACGGGCGGTCGGACCGGTCGGCCGATCATCGCTGCCAGCTCGCTCTCCAGCGCGTCCTGCCGGATCTTGATGCAGAGGACTTCGGCCCCCGCGCTCCAGTGCGGCATGAACGCGGGGTTGCCGGTGGTCACCGCGGAGGCAAGGCCGGGACCGACGGTGACGTCGCGAGAGCCGAAGTGGCACAGCAGTTGACCGGTGATCGGCACGGTGACGTGGTACGCCTGAATCGGGTCGATCACGATCCGCACCTCGGTTCCGAACTGGACGGAGCAGAGCGTCAGATGCGTCAGCTCAACGGCCCGGACGACTGACGGCTCCGGCTCGGCGCCGGGACTCAGCAACTCCCAACTGCCGGGACAGACGAGGACGTCGTCGAGCGTTCTGGTGACCACGGCGAGGTCGGTGTCCCGACACAGTTCGAACGCCGACAGCGTGTCGGCGCCGAGGCGGTCGGGCACCGCGGCGGCTTTTCGGCCGACGTCGTAGGCGAGTGTCACCAGCGTCCCCTTTCAACCGAATGCATATTCATGCGCGGATGTTGGATATCTGGTTACTGGTGATGGTCGCGCTGCCAGCTGAGGACGACAACAGTCAGTCGCTGATGACCTGCACCCGGCGGCTGTCTACGCCCCACCAGGCGGCCACTGCCGTCCGCTTACGCGGTGGCGTCGGCCTGCGCGGTGAACGCCGGGACAGCGGTCTGCGGGGTCAACTCCACGGGGTGAGCCTGCTCGACGCGGTCACGCCGGGTGTACATGTCCCAGTAGTGCTCGGCGAGTTCGTCCGGGTGGACGACGGGGAACTCCACACCATTGTCCGGAAGCTCGATGTCACCCTTGGCGGTTGCCTCGGCCGCCTCACTGCCGGTGATCATGGCGGCGATGGTGAGGGTGCCGGCATAGACGCCGGTACCGGCGAGTTCGCCGTTGAGCGCGTACACGTAGTTGCGGGCTGCGGACATCGCCGGGCCCGGGCCGCTGAGGTGAGGCACGCCCTGCACGGCCGAGTAGCCGGTGGTCATCAGGAGGGCGCCGTCGCCGCGGTCCGTCATCTCCGGCAGCACGGAGCGGAACACCTCCACCGGAGTCAGGAGGAGTACCCGGGAGATCTTTTCCAGAGTGGCCGCGTCCAGTTGGGCGGCGGACGTGAAGGCCTGCTCGGCTCCGATCGGCCCGTACTCGACGACGTCGATCCGCCCGAAGTGGCCGCGGATGGCGTCCAGCAGGGCGGGAACCCCCTCGGGGTCGGACAGGTCGGCGGGGAAGGCGACGGCCTCGACGCCCTCGTCGGCGAGCTGTGCGACGAGGGCGTCGAGCCGCTCCCTGCGGCGGGCCACCAGGGCGACGCGGAAGCCTTCCTGGCCGAAGCGGCGGGCGACGGAAAGGCCCAGGCCGGTACCGGCCCCGAAGACGGCGATCACTTTGGACACGGAGTTCTCCTTGCCGCGAGATATCTTGACCCAAGGGTCAACTTCAGCTCCGACGCTACCATCGAACTTGACCCACAGGTCAAGTTCTAAGGTGCTCGAGAATGCGACCATGGACGCCGCTTACACGACCAGGAGGGCGCCGGATGCGGGCCGACGCGCAACGCAACGCGGAGAAGCTGCGAACCGCGGCAGCCGAACTCTTCCGTGAGCGCGGCCTCAAGGTCCCGCTGAAGGAGATCGCCCGCAGGGCAGGCGTGAGCCACGGCACGCTCTACAACCTCTTCGGCAGCCGCGAGGCGCTCATCGACGAGGTGGTCGCCGAGCTGGTCGCGGACCGGCTCGACAAGGTCGCCGAAGAGGCCCTGACCAGTGATGACGCCTGGGACGGATTCAGGTACTACATCGAGAAGATGTGCGAACTCCAGGTCACCGATCCCGTAATCAGGGACGTGGTCACCGGCAGCTATCCGGACGCCGAACGCCTGATGGCTGTCTGCGAGAGCACCGACGCCGCCTCCACGCGCATCATCCGGCGAGCCCAGGAGGCCGGCGCCCTGCGCCCCGACTTCACCAAAGAGGACCTACTGTTCGTCTTCGGCACCAATGGCCTGCTGGCCCGGGCCTTCACGGACGCGGCCTCCGACGGCTGGCGCCGCGGCATCGCCTTCACCCTCGACGGCCTGCGCACCGAAGCCGCCCACCCGCTCCCGGCCGCCCCGCTGACCCCGCCGCAGCTCCACGCGGTGATGCGCAACCTCACCGGCGCGCCGTAGCCGCCGCGGCGGGAACGAGCAGGGCCGTCGGACCCGGCGCGGGAACCGCAACCCGGATTACGCCAACTTCGAACGTTCGTCGAGCCGGTGCCAGGACCGCGAGTGGTAGACGAGCGGAGCCGGCACGGGCTCGGCGGCCCCCTCGGGCACGGCCGCCGACACCGCGTGGACGACGAGGATCGAGGCCTCCCCCGCCTCGATGCGGGAGACCACCTTTCCCCGCACCCACGCAGGAGCTGCCGAGAAGACCGGTTCGCCCGTGGCCAACCGCGTCCAGGCGCTCGTGTCGGCGAAGCGGTCGACCCCGCTGGTGGCCCCGAGCTGTGCGAGCCAGAGCTGGTCGCTGCCCACCATGTGGACGACGACGCTGTCGGCTCGCCGCAGGACGGAGCTGCTGGAGGCCTTCGAGGAGACGGAGAAGACGATCAGTGGCGGTTCGGCGCTGACGGAGGCCAGCGAGCTGACCGTGATCGCGACCGGCCGTCCACCCAGGTCGGCGGTCACGACGGCGACCCCGGAGGGGTGCATCCGGAACGCCGACCTGAAGGTCTCGGCCGGCAGTGACTCCGCCCGCTCCGCCGCGGTCAGGTGGATCGGGGGGTGAGCGGGCGAAGGTATGGCGAATGTCGTCATGGCGGAAGTTCCTTTCGACGTGTCGAGTCGCGCTGTGGAGGCCCGAGGGCCGGGCCGCGAGGGCCTCAGAGCGAACCGATCTCCGCGGTGTCGCGTCCGACAAGGCTCTGGCCGTAGATCTCCCGGTTCAGCAGGGGGTTGTTCAGCCCGTGGCCGCTGGCCACGGTCAGGTCACGCCAGACCCGCTGCAGCGGGTTGGACTGGGCGAAGCTGCTGGTGCCGACGATGTCGAGCATGAGCGTGACGGCCTGGCGGAAGTTGCGCGTCGCGATCTCGGAGTCGCCGCGGATCCGCGCCCGGGCCGCACTGTCGAGGACGCGGCCCTCACGGGCGGCGTCGTCCATCTCGTCGGCGGACCTGAGCAGATGCATCCTGCCCGCGTCGATCGCGACCCGCGCGTCGGCAAGGGCGAGGCGGTAGCTGGGGGCGTCCCGGCGGTCCGAGTAGGCCCAGTAGCTGATGGGGCGACCCTTGCCGAGGTTCTCCGTCGTGAAGTCCCAGGCGGCCTCGGCCATGCCCAGCAGCGGACCACACAGACCGAGACAGGCGAGACTGTTCAGCGACGCCCGGTAGCTGGTCTCGTCCTCGTGCCAGATCGGGAAGACGGCCGTACCCATGAACGTCTCGAGGTCCAGGGTGCACCGGTCCTCGACGAAGAGGTCCTCGGCCACGAGGGTGTTGCTGCCGGTCCCCGCCATGCCGACGACGTACCACGTGTCCTCGATCCGCATGTCGGCCAGCGGCATCAGCGCCCACCGCACCTCCGAGGGCTGCCCCTCCGCGTCGAGGACCAGGAAGGCGTTCAGCGTCCACTGGGCCTGGTAACAGCCCGAGGCGAAACCCCACTTGCCGTTGATGCGGTAGCCACCGTCGACCTTCTCGGCGGTCCCTCCGGGGGCGAACTGGCTGATCGCGACGTTGCGGGGGGCAGGGCCGTACACCAGTTCACGTACGTCGTCGGGGAAGAGGCCCATGCCGAACGCGGTCGTGTTGGCGATGAAGGCGACCCAGCCCGCGGACGAGTCCCCCCGGGAGATCTCGGCCGACAGCTCGATGAGGGTCCGGACGTCTCCGCCGGCCCCGCCCGACCGGCGGGGCGCCGTGGCCTGGAACAACCCCGACTCGCGCAGAGCCCGCTCCGACTTCTCGGCCAGACGGCGGTTGCGCTCGGACTCCTCGGCGTGCTCACGCAGGAGCGGCCGCAGCTCGCGAGCGGTCTGCAGGAGACGTTCGCGAACCTCGGCCTGCGCCTGCGGTCCGAACGTCGTGACGTCATCGAGAGTCGTCATGAGGCCTCCTTGCCTCGGCGGCTCACCTGCCGAAGCGGTGGCCGGTGCTGTCGTCCTGCCCTCGATTGAAGTCCGGGTGTGACGAGGGCCTCTCTGCCTGACCCACCAACGTTTCGACGCCGATTGGACCCGGGGTCCAAAACCCCGTCAGTGACCGGTGTCGTCCGGATCGAGGAGCAGCTCCGCGAGGTGGAGCGCCGCGTGCAGCTCCAGCTGGGAATCCCTGAGGGAGCGGCCGAGGAGTTCCTCAGCCCGCTTGACCCGGTAGATGACCGTGTTCTTCGCGACCTGGAGCTCCTTGGCGGCCTCCTGCGGACTGCCGTGACAGTCGAGGTAGGCCCGCACCGTCCGGCGGAGAACCTGCGCGGAACCCGCACTCGATCCCAGTGCGCCGAGTTCGTCCCGTACGAAACGAGCGGCCTTGTCGGGATCCGCGATCAGCAGCGAGAGCAACCGGATCTCGTCGTACCGGACGACACCCGTGTCCGCTGTCGAGCGCACGCCAAAGGACCCCACCCGCGCCGCGTCGAGGGCCTCGTCGTGGGTGCGCCGGAAGCCTTGGACGCCTCGGTGTGGTGACGCCATGCCCACCAGTACGTCGGACCCGCCGGACAGCAGCGGTTTTTCACTCGGTGGCCTTGCCTTGAACGCTCCCCACGCCCATGCCTCGGTACGGTCCACCGCCACCACCAGTTGAACGTCCGCGCCGATGCCTCGCAGCAGGGACCGGGCCACCTGGTCAAGATGATCCGCGGTATCGCTCGGCGAGGTCGCGGGATGCAGCACCAGGCCGATGTGGTAGGCGTTCGTCAGGGGGTAGGCCAGCTGTCGGGACGCCGCGTCGACGGCGCCCTCTCCCGCCAGCAGCGCCAGAACCGTCTCGTACCTGGCAGCGGCGGTACTCCTCAGGAATCGCTCGTTCTCGGCGGTGTACGACTCGGCGGTCATGGTGGCGAACGTGTCGGCGAACTCGAAGAGCACATGGGAAACGTGTTCGAGTGACGCGGCAAGATCGGGGCCCGGTACCAGGGAGCGGCAGCCGCCCATGAAGTGGTCGGCCAGCTGCGAGTGGATCCTGCGCTGATGAGTGAGGAGCAGGTCGAGAGGAACCCGGCGGTGGACCATGTCCACGAGCTGCGCCTCCGCCTCGGGCGGGAGCTGGGCCGGTGGGTGTCCGTCGGCCTCGATGGCGAGGAGCGTCGAGATGACGATCGACTCGATGGCGGAGCGCAGCACCTGTGGGCCTTTCGGGCCGCCACCGGTCAGGTCCGGGAACGCGTTGCCCTGGACGATGTCGGCCGCCGCCCCGACCGCCCACGCGACCGGTTGGTCACCGACCTGATCGGTCGCACGACGGACCGTTTCGAGCGTGCAGGTGGGCTCCTCGGCGTCCACGGCCGCCGGACGCAACCGCCTCGCCCACGTTCCGATGTGCTCGCCCAACCCCGCCTCCCGTCCCGGCCGTCCTGCAACGAGACTGTGGCCGTCCACGCGGCTCGGCCGACGACTCTCAGATGAATATGAAGATTGGACCACTTCGGCCGCCCGCGCGCAGCATCCAGCACAGCCCCGTCACTGGCACCCCTACGTCGAGCGCGTCCGACAACGGCCGTCCGCGGAACGGCCGTCTCCGCATTCGGAGACCAAGTGCAGACCTGTCAGTTGGGGAGTTCCCCGGTCGTGAACTGCGCGCGGCCTTGTCCGAAGGACCAGTCCTCCGCCTCGTTCTCGTGGCCAGTAGCTCATAGAGCCGCTGCTTCTTATCAGGGCTGCGCCTCTTGCTGACCACCCGAACGACCACCACCCTCGGTGTGCGGCGGATGCCGAGCCCGGTGTCCTGGACGACCAGGTGACCGGGGGCGTGGACGTTCACGATTTGGTAGCGGTCGCGTTCGGGGACCTCGAAGGCGTCGACCACCGCGGTGTGGACGGCGTCGAGCGGAGTTGTGATCTCGTCCGGGGTCCGGTTGTCGTGGATGTCGATGTAGATCAAGGACATGGGACGCTCTCTTCGCCGTAGGCGCGGGTGTCACCGAAGAGCGAGGCCTTCTCGTCGGCCGAGGAGAGCGCCACGCGGGCGGTCGCCTCCCCGGTTGCCGGATTGGAGACCTCGCCGGAGCGCGAGGAAGTGCCGGCCCTTGAGCGACCGCCGCACCAGTGCGTGATGGTGTGCGTCATCGAGCGGATGTCCCTTCGTTCTCATTCCGGCGGATGGTTGTTACGGGGGACGGGTCAGAAAGGGACCGGTCCGGCAACGGCCTGGGTCGCCGCGGCGAGGTCTCGGTCGAACTCGTCGCACTGGGCCGGGCTCAGTTCGGCCAGGGGCGGGCGCACCGGTCCACCGGCCATCCCGACGGCTTCGCACCAGCGTTTGAGTGCCGCGTTCGGCATCGCACCGCGCTCCAGCGGGCCGATGATCCACTTGCGGTACACCGCGCGCAGCAAGTCCAGCGAGTCGAACCGCTGCCTGGCCAGGTCATGGTGGCCCGCCAGGTACAGGTCTACGTACTCTCGGACCGGCCGGTTGTGCGCGGACTGGTAGAGGTAGCCCTCGGGGTCGCAGTAGAGGACCCGCTGACCCGACTGGGTCATGTTGGTGAAGAAGTGTTCTTCGAGGGGGTCGGAGACGAGCACGTGGGTCCCGGCCGCGATCTGCCGGAGCCGGTTGTTCTCGGTGTCGGTGGAGGTCGTCTTCAGAATGCGGATGTTCTCGATCCGGCACAGCTGCGCGAAGGCCCCTGGGGTGAGGAGGCTTGCGCGGCTGCCGTCGCGGCCGGGGTTGAACAGGATGTACGGCATGTCGACCGCGCCGATCACCGCGGTCAGAGACTCGACCAGCTCGCCGTCCCCGGTCGCGTCCGTGGGTACGCTCAGCACGGCGTGCGTGGCGCCGACCTGCTGAGCGTGCCGGGTGTAGTCCAGGGACTCCTTGAGTGTCCGGCCGCTGGTGACCGGGCTGACCATGACGCGTCCGGCGCCGGCCTCGACGATCGTCTCGAGCACCGCCTTGCGCTCATTGGGGTCCAGGGCCCACACCTCGCCCATCAGGCCGTTGCAGTAGACGCCGTCCAGACCCGCTTCGACGCATTTCTCGACGTTGAGCCGGAGACCGGCGTGATCCACCTCCCCGTCGGCGAGGAACGGCGTGGGCAGCGCGACCCAGAGGTCGATGTGGTCGGCGGGGGTGTCGGTCACGACGGCTTCCTTCGCAGGTCGGTGGGGCCGGCTGGGGCGGGTGGTCACGCGGCTTGCGCCAAGGGCGTCGAGGCCGTGCGCTGCGCGCCGCTGGCGAAGAGGACGAGGATGGTGACGAGGCAGTAGGGCAGGGAGAACGCCGCCGGCGGCCCCCAGGCAGTGACCACGGGAGTCAGGGCGGCCAGGAAGACCGCGCTGGCGGCGGCAGCGGCCACGCCGATCAGAGAGGAGCGGATCGAGGGGCGCAGGAACACCGCGCCCAGCGCGGCGCAGGTGAGGAATCCACTGACACCGGGCACGCCGAGGTGGATACGGAAGCCGTCCATGCCCAGCGCCATCGAGGTCAGCACGGCGGTTGCCGAGCCGAGCACCGCGAGTACGGCGATCCGACGCGAGCAGATCACCAGGCCGGCGAGGATCAGGTAGCCGCCGAGGTTGCTGTCGAGGAAGAACAGCTGACCGATCCCGTGGAGCACCGCCTCGTAGACGTTGGCGAGCGAGTTCGCTCCAGGGCCGCCGGGGGCTGCGCGCAGCACGGTGTCGACGTGGTCGACGGCGCCGACGTTCTTGGCGGCCACCAGCGGACCGGCGTGCCCGCGCGAGCTGTGCAGCAGCGCGATCAGCAGGAAGGTGAGCACGATGTTGAACGGCAGCGCGGTCGGGCGCACGTTCCATGTCTTGAGCAGGGTCACCACGAGCGCCGCCATCACCAGGCTCGTCAGCGCCGCGCCGACAACGACATAGCCGAGGACCGCGAGATTCCACTGGGGACCGAGGAAGGTGACCAGGCCCGTGCCCACCAAGGCTCCGTTGTAGCCGTATAGACCGGCGCCGATGTGCGTACGGTCGAGGCCGAAGAACTCGGCGGTCGCCGTCGCGGCGAGCACGCCCACCGCCGCCGCCACACCCACCCACGGTGAGAACGTCGCGATCGCGGCCAGGAAGAACAGGCCACCGACGGGGTTGTTGACCAGCCCTCCCTGACCGATCCCGCGCAGACAGGAATCGAGGAATCGCAGCCAGGGCCGGCGGTCCGTGGCCTCGCGAAGTGACGGCATCGTGCCGGTCACCGCCTCGCGGGCGATCGTGGTGAAGGAGAGGGCGGCTGTGCCGTCGGCGGTGCTTGCCATGATTCGTCTCCGGGGGTCGAGTGAGAACGTCGCGTGCGACGCGGGGCGGTCGCGACGTATCGATGCCGCCAAAGACTCGCTGCGCCTGGCGCAAACCGGCAACGACTGATGGCGAGATCGCGAATCTGGCCATATTGTTGGCCGATGACGCTCGATGCCCTGGACCGGCGGATCGTCGGGGCGCTGCAGATCGACGGACGAGCCCCATGGCGCCTGATCGCGGAGACGCTCGGCGAGCCGGAACGCACGATCAGCCGACGGGGTACCGCTCTTCTGGAATCGGGCACCGTGGTGATCTCAGGATGGGAGACCCCCGGTACGGCCTCGATCCTGAGCATCAGCGGGACCACCCACACGATCCGCCTCACCGCCACGGCGCTCGCGCACCGCACCGACACGACGTTCACCTACACGCTGACCGGACCGGCCGACTGCGTGACCGAGGTGTGCACCGCTCCCGGCGCGCTCCCCGCACTGCTCCACGACGACCTGCCCGGAACGCCCGGCCTGGTCGCCATGTCGACACTGCCGGTGATGAAGTACTTCCGCACGGGCTTCCAGTGGCACCCCGGCCTCTTGCAGCCGCAAGAGGCCGAAGCGCTTCGCCCCTTCGTCCCGCCACCGCAGTCGGCGGACAGCGCACCGCAGGCGCTCAGCAGCGCCGACCGAGCGCTCGCCCAGGCAGTGGCAGAAGACGGCCGCATCCCCACGGACCGGCTGGCGCGCCTGCTCGGCGTCGCCGAATCCACGGCTCGTCGACGGCTTGAGGCCCTACGACGCGACGGTCGGCTCACGATTCGCGCGGTGGTCGAACCGCACCACCTCGGTCTCGGCACCGAGGCGGTGCTGTGGATCAAGGCTGGCCCGCATGACGTCGACCGTATCGGCGCTCTGCTCGCCGACGACTCGCGCATCCGGTATGCCGCCGCGATCATGGGCGAACACCAGTTGTTCGCCGACATCATCACCCGCGACCGTCGCGAGCTCTACGACTTCGTGACGACCTCTCCAGCGCTGACCACCGCCCATGCCGTCGACACCCGCCTGGTCGTCACTTCGTTCAAGCGCAGCGGCGTGCTCGCCCCCCTGCTCCGGCAACAACGCGCCGCGCCGAGCGGCCGACCTTCATGAGGAGTCCTCGCCGGGGGCCGATTCGACCTCGATGTGTCCGCCGTGAGCGGTGATCAGGGAGTGGACTATGGACAGGCCGAGGCCCGAGCCGCCGGTGGCACGGTTGCGTGAGGTGTCGGCGCGGTAGAAGCGTTCGAAGATACGGCTGCTCTGCTCCGGAGTGAGGCCTGGTCCCTGGTCGGCGATCTCCAGGACGGCATGGTCGTCGACCGTACCGACGCCGATCCGGAGGGGAGTGCCGGGTGGAGTGTCGATGACGGCGTTGCCGACCAGGTTGGTGACGACCTGGCGCAGCCTGGCCTCGTCGGCGAGGGCCGGTGCGGGGGCGGGCGGGCCGTCGGCCGGTTCGGTGAGTGTGACGGTACGGGCCGGGTCCAGGGCGCGTACGTCGTGCAGGGCGAGGGTGCGCAGGTCGGCGGGGGTGCAGTCGAGGTCCGGTGGGATGCCGGGCGTGTGCGAACCACTGGGGCTCCCCGTGGTCCTCAACGCATGTTCGTCGAGGCGGGCCAGCTGGAGCATGTCCTCAACGAGCCGGGTGAGGCGTTCGGACTCCCGGGTGATGCGGTTCATCGTGCCGTCGACGTCCTCGCGCGGCCGCCATGGCGACCACCGCGCACAGCACGGCCACCGCGCCTTCCAGGCCCTTCTGCCATGTGCCAATCAGCCGGACCGGCACGATGCGGCGTGGGGACCCCGCCTCCGGACCAGGCCATGGGCCGGGACCAGGCATGGTCCGGAGGCGGGGCGTGGTGGCAGCCAAAGGGAAACACACCGCTTCGCTCGCGGGGCCGCATGCGAGGGGACCCGCACACACTGGCGGTTCCGGGTACGACGTTCCCGAGAGGTTCTGGGAGGTTTCTGAGAGCCGGTGGGAGAGCGCCGCAGGTCACGCGGCGCCCACGACCGTCGTGCCGCCCGTTCCCAGAAAGTTCCCAGAGGTCTTCCCCGCCGCGTGGGACAGTGGCCGGCGCGTCAGCCGCGCTGTCGGCTATGTCGGCATCCGTTCGCCGAGGTCGCGCCCGCCGGCCTCGGCCAATGTCACCGAGGGCGTGGCACCGAAGCGCCGGCGATAGGCGGCGGAGAACCTGCTCAGGTGAGTGAAGCCCCACCGCCCGGCCGCTTCGGTGACTCCGGTGGCTCCGGTGAGAAGGTCGGCGTGCACACGGTCCAGGCGGACGTTGCGCAGGTACGTCAGCGGGGTCACGCCGAGGTGCTCCCTGAATCCTTCCTGGAGACGTCGGACACTGACGCCTGCCGCCCGGGCCAGGTCCCCCACGGTGAACGGGGTCTCGGGGTGGGCCTCGATCAGGTCGACGGCCCTGCGTACCGTCCGCGAGTAGGCGGGAGGCTGTGGACGCAGCAGCGCCTCCGTGTAGTTGTGCGTCTGCGCCAGCAGCAGACTGCTGACGAGGAGGCGCTCGAAGTGCCGCTGCACCGGGAGCCGGCCGATGAGCCCGCCGGTGCTGTCGGACTCCGCGAGCAACAGGTCCAGGGTGCTGCGCCAGCTGCGCCCGGTCGCAGTAGTCAGATCGAAGTCGAACGCGAATTCCAGCGGAGCCTGCGGCGTGCGGCCCAGGAGGGCCTCGAGTTCTGCTTCGACGAGACTCCGGTCGATCTTGATTCCCAGGTGTTGTTCGCCCTGATCGCAACTGAGCAGCCGATGCTGCTGTGACGGTGTGAAGACCATCGCGTCTCCGGCGGTGGCCACCATTTCCTGGCGGCCGGTGGCCGCTTCGATGGCCCCCCGCAGGACGACGTTGACGTGGTAGTGCGACGGCGTCCGCCCGGGATCGACACGCGTGCGCTGGCCGAAGGTCATCAGGCCGACGGTCACGTGCTCGGTGCGGGTGCCACGGAGTTCGCCGCCGGGGCCCTCAGGACCCGACAGCGGGGTGACCTCCGCCGGGTAGAACAGCTCGTTTAGGCGTTCGCGGAAATCCTCGAAGCCCGAGTCGCGGCACAGCACGTGGCTCGCCAAGGGGAAGCGGCCCATGCGCCATTGTTATCCGCGCCCTGTCTTCGCAACAAGGGGTGATCGACGGGTTTCGACAGATCACGCCAGGTCATCGGTCTGGTGCGAGCCTCGTCACACAGGCGGTGGACGCGAGTCCACCATGAGCCCTCCTGACCGCGCCCTTGACCGGCCGTCCGAACGCGTCGCGCGATTCGGCTGGCGGTCGCGCTCCGCGGATATCGCCCCCGGCCGTGGCTCCCTAGCGTTTCCCTCAACTCGTTCGCCCGGCACCGCCCGGCGTGCGACGGCAGCAGACGCATATCGGGGCCGCGAGCCCGGTCGAGGAACGCGCCACCACTGGAGGTTTGTCATGCCCGGAACCGACGAGGCGACGAAGGCCATCACGGCCGCTGTCGTGGACAGTTTCGTTGACACCCCGGACCCGCGCCTGCGTGAACTGCTCCAAGGGCTCGTCCTACATCTGCACGACTACATCCGTGAGTTGCGTCCCACGATCCAGGAGTGGGAGTACGCGGTGGACTACCTCACGGCCGTAGGGCAGACATGTGGCCCCACCCGCCAGGAGTTCATCCTGCTCTCCGACGTCCTGGGTGTCTCCATGCTGGTCGAGACCGTGAACGAGCAGGGCGGCGGCACCGAGAGCACCGTCCTGGGACCCTTCCACGTCGTCGAGTCCCCCGAGCGCGAGAGCGGCGACAACATCGACCTCATGGGCACGGGAACACCCTGTGTCGTCTCGCTCCGCGTCACGTCGGCGGACGGCGGCCCGCTGGCCGGAGCGAGCGTCGATGTGTGGCAGTGCACCGAGGACGGCTTCTACGACGTGCAGCAGCCCGACGTCCAGCCGCTGGGCAACGGGCGTGGGCTGTTCCGGACCGACGGCGAAGGCCGGGTGTGGTTTCGCACGATCGTGGCGAGCCACTACCCCATTCCGACCGACGGCCCGGTGGGAACGCTGCTCGGCGCCACCGGGCGGCACCCCTACCGCCCGGCGCACATCCACTTCATCGTCGAGGCCGACGGCCACCGAACGCTGACGACGCACATCTTCGTCGCCGACGGCCCCTACCTGGACTCGGACGCCGTCTTCGCCGTCAAGGAGAGCCTCGTCGTCGACTTCGCGCAGGTCGACGACGAGGAGAAGGCCCGCGAGTACCGGGTCACCGCTCCGTTCCGCATGGCCGAGTTCGACATCACCGTCGAGCCCGCGACGGACAAGGACGCCCAGTGATGAACACCCCGCTCGCCTTCGCCTACCAGGCACTGCCGATGCGGGTGGTCATGGGCACCGGCGCCCTCGGCCGGCTCGCCGACGAGATCGACCACGCGAACCTCAAGCGCGTCATGGTGCTGTGCTCGCCCCGACAGCGGGAGCTCGCGGCGATGGTCGCCGGCCTCATCGGCCCGCGCGCGGTGGACATCCACCCCCACGCCCGGATGCACGTACCCACCGAGTCGGCGGCAGAGGCCCAACGACGCGCGAAGGAGGTGAACGCGGACGGCTGCGTCGCCGTCGGCGGCGGCTCGGCGATCGGCCTCGGAAAGATCGTCGCCCTGCGGTACGGCCTGCCGGTCATCGCCGTACCGACGACGTACGCCGGCTCCGAGATGACGCCCGTGTGGGGTCTGACCGAGAACGGCGTCAAGCGCACCGGCCGCGACCCACGCGTCCTGCCGGTCTCGGTGCTGTACGACCCCGCGCTCACCGTCGCGCTGCCGACGGACGTCTCGGTGACCAGCGGCATGAACGCAATCGCGCACGCGGTGGAAGCCCTCTACGCGCCCGACGCCTCCCCCATCGTCGACCTGATGGCCGAGGAAGGCGTACGGGCGCTGGCCGCCGCGCTCCCGGACATCGTCGCCGATGGCACCGACCTCGACGCCCGCGCCCGGGCCCAGTACGGCGCCTGGCTGTGCGGCACCTGCCTCGGGGCCACCACGATGTCCCTGCACCACAAGCTCTGCCACACCCTCGGCGGCACCCTCGACCTGCCCCACGCCCCCACCCACACCGTGGTCCTCCCCACGCCCTCGCCTACAACCAGGGCGCGGCACCCAAGGCGGTGGCCGCTCTCGGCCGCGCCCTCGGCACCCCCGTAGACCCGGCCACCTACCTGTGGGACCTCGCCGGCCGGCTCGGCGCCCCGCGATCCCTGCGGGAGCTCGGCATGCCCGAGAGCGCCGTCGACCGGATCGTCCAAGTCACGCTGGCCAACCCCTACGCCAACCCTCGTGAGGTGACCGCGGAGGGCCTCGGCCGACTCCTGCGTACCGCCTGGGCCGGACAACCCCCGACCGCCTGAGAAGACGGCCGCCCCAGCGGCGCAGCCGGATCACCGAGTCCAGGCGGGAGACGGGAGGCTGTTCGCGAAGGAGCCGGTCGTCACTCCAGCCACGTCTGCCCGGCGCCCAGAACGGCTTGGTGAGGACCGACCGACGGTCTCAGCCTGCCTCCCGCACGAGCCCGTGCCGCACCGCTCGCACGGTCCGCGCCTCCCCGGCGACATACGCGACGCCGCCGGGCACGGGAGCGAGTCGCCGTACAGAAGCCGGCAGCGATGTACCGCCCCTGACCAGCCAGTCGAGGCGGTCGTCGCGGGTAAGCGGCAGCCGGTCCGCCGGCGTCTCCGTCTCCACGCAGCCCGAGACCCTCCGGCCAGCTCAGCCGCACCTGGGCTCCCAACTCGACGGCACCGGCGGGTTCGTACTGCCACACGGACAACCGGTCGACGAGGGAGGGGAGTTCGGGGGCCGTCTGGCGCAGGCGGGCCTTGGCGCAGCGGGACGGACGTGGTCTGGCCCGCGCGGGATCACCGCACCGAGTTCAGCGGCATGACCCTGCGGTACGCCGACACCGCGATCACGGCGACCACGACGTGCATGAGGAGCAGTGCCACCACACCAGTCGCCTCGCCGGCGCCGAACTGGAAGAAGTCGGGAACGAAGGAGACCACGACGACCGAAGGGACGAGCCGGCGGAGCAGCCGTTCGGGATCGCGCGAAAACCTGCGGACCACGACCCATCCGACGGTTCCTCCCAGCACTCCCAGCGTGGTCAGGAAGATGTACGCCGGGGGCTTCAGCGGGTCGAAGTCGTCCGGTGCACCCAGCGCGTGCGCCAGTACGGCGATCAACGCGTTGGCCAGGGAGGACAGCAGGATGGCGCCGAGGACACCTCCCGCCACCACGAGCGGACCCCGACGTACGGGAAGCGCCTCAGAGACGGAGGACATGGCGACTCCAGATGGTGAGAGAGAAGATGGTGCGACCGGCGGTGTACGCGGCGGCGTACCACGCGAACCCCCGGTCTGCCAGAACGGCAGGCCGTCGTCGCGGGCCGATCGTCGCCGTCCGCGCCCCTCCCACACATCGACCGATCGACGTGCTCTTCGTCCACCGATCGGTGGACCCGCGCCCACTGGCCGGCTGATTCTTCCGCGACGCCGCTGCGCCTACGCTGAGGGCCATGGCACTGCAACAGGCGTGGGAGTGGGAGCGCTGGAAGGTCATGGGGCAGCACGCCTTCTTCGCGACCGTGTTCGCTCTGTCCATGCCGGGGTCGCTGGCCGGGACGCACATGACGACCGGCGCTGCGCTGTCGCGGATCGGCCCGGCGCTGGGGCTCGCCCTCTGGTACGTGTACGGGATCGCGTTGCGCGGCGGCGCCGATCGCCCGCCGCCGCTCTACCTTGTCGGGGCCTTGGCCGTGTGGGCGGTCATGGCGGTGGTGGACTCCGCGTTCCTCCCGGTCGCCGTGGCGGTGCTGAGCCCGTACTGGCTGCGGCGGCCTTGGTGGTCGACCGGCGCGGTACTGGTGCTGGGCGCCGCCTGGTCGTTGCAGAGCTTCGCCACGCACGGCTCCGTCGACGTGCGGGAGCTCATGGGCTGTGTGTTCGGCACCGCGGTGGCGGTCACCATCACCTGCTACGTCGCCACCCTCGACCACGAGAGTCACAAGCGGCAGCGGCTCCTGGACGAACTCACCGCCACCCAGGCCGAACGAGCGGCAGCGGAACGCCAGGCGGGCACCCTGGCCGAACGCCAGCGCCTGGCCCGGGAGGTCCACGACACGCTGACCCAGGGGTTCGCGTCCATCGCCATGCTGCTGGACGCCGTGGGTGACGACCTGCCGCCCGGCTCCCCCGCGGCCCGCCGCGTCGAACAGGCCATGCGGACAGCTCGGGACAACCTCGTCGAGAGCCGCCGCCTCGTGCACGCCCTTCGCCCGGCGCCGCTGGACCGCACGCACCTGGCGGACGCGGTCCGCGAGCTCACCGCACGGTTGACGGAGGAAACCGGCATCGAGGCCTACACGGTCGTGACCGGCCGACCGGTCGCCCTGCCGACCGCTACGGAGGGCGAGTTGCTGCGCGTCGTGCAGGAGGCACTGACCAACGCCCGGCGCCACGCCCGCCCGGTGAGCGTGGCGGTCACGCTCTCGTACCTCGGCGATGTCCTGGCCATCGACGTCCAGGACGACGGCACCGGCTTCGCACCCGCCGCCCGGCACACCGGCATCGGGCTGATCACCATGCGGGAGCGCATCGCCGCCCTGGAAGGCACCTTCGCGGTCGAAAGCGCCCCGGGCGAGGGCACTACCATCGCGGTCACGGTGCGGCTCCCCGTCGACTCCCCGGCCCCCGAAGCCTCGGCCGCCGTGTCGGGCACCGAACGTCTGGCCCCGGCGTCATGAGTCCTGCGACCGGTCCCACGATCCGGGTCCTCCTCGCCGACGACCACCCCGTGGTCCGCGACGGGCTCGCCGCCATGCTCTCCACCCAGCCCGACCTCACAGTTGTCGGCGAAGCCTCCACCGGTGCCGAGGCACTGCGCCAGACCGCTGCGCTCGCACCCGACGTCGTACTGATGGACCTGCAGATGCCCGGTATGGATGGCACCGCCGCGACCGCCGCCATCCGCGCCGCCCACCCCGAGGTGCGGGTACTCGTCCTGACGACCTATGACACGGACGCCGACATCACCGCCGCGATCGACGCCGGCGCGGTCGGCTACCTGCTCAAGGACACCGCACGACACGAGCTCTGCGAGGCCCTCCGTACCGCCGCCCGGGGAGGTGCGGCACTGTCGCCCACGGTGGCCGCCAAGGTCCTCGCCCATATGCGCGGCGACCGGGGCGGCGGCTTGTCCGGCAGGGAACTCGAGGTCCTGTCCGCCGTGGCCCGGGGACAGAGCAACAAGCAGATCGCCCGCGCCCTGCGCCTGTCCGAGGCCACGGTCAAGACCCATCTGCTGCACATCTACGCCAAACTCGACGTCGGCGACCGCACCGCCGCCGTCACCGCCGCACTGGGCCGGGGAATCATCCGCATGGACTGAGTGCCGACGACGTCGTCGAGCTCGCCGCCGTTGCCGCTCCGCGAATGTCGCCTGCCGACAAGCGTGTTCGCCACATCGGAACCGCTGGACCGATGACTCGATCAGCACCGCTCTGTCGGAGAGCGGCGGTGCGTACCGCTGTGCATCCGAGCCGACAGCGTCCCGCCCGCCGAACATGCTGCCACCGGAGTGCTGAACGTTCGTCCTCCAGGAGCGCTTGAACTGCCGCTCTGCTGGTTGTCCCGTGCCGGGGCCGCTCGGCGCACTGGTGGGTTTCGGTCCGATCTTCCCGGATGCCACTGGTATCACGTCGGTGCTGACCCCTTGGGCCGCTCTCGGCGGCATCGTGCCGACCGGGGTTGGGTCCGTGGTCCACCTCCGTCGCTCCGAGACCGCAAAGGCTGCCGTGAACCTGCGCTTCATCGCCTTGCCGGTTGCGGTCGCGTGGGGTCGTTTCGGGGCGTAGCAGTTCAGACCACGTCTACCCAGATCCCGCAGCCGGTGCTCAGCTGCGGGATGGCGGAAGGGGGCTGCGTGGCCACGGCCGCGCGGCCCTTCGTCGAGAAGCCCCACCAGCCCCGCGCAGTTGGCGGCTTCCGGGCGTCACGCCGATCGCTCCGGCCCACCGGGCCCACGGTGCCGGCCGATGAGACGAGGTCGGACAGGAAATACCTCGATCCGTAATGTGGACCAGTGGACCGCCAAGGGGACCTGTGGCAAGGTTGGTCCCGGCCTTCGGAACGCCGAACGGCAACGGCCACCGAGCCGAACTCGCCCGGCAGAGGCCGAGGGAGACGTCGTCTCTGTCCGCGCCATCCGCCCCGGGCGCGGGCCGCCGAGTGCGCGATCGAGACGACAGGACGGAACAGCGATGGACTTCAGGGAGACCGAGAAGATCCGGGACCTCAAGCTACGAGCCACCCAGTTCCTGGACGAGTTCGTCATCCCCGCAGAGCCGGTGTACGCGCGGCAGAAGACCGAGATCGGTCCGTGGGAAACCCCGCCGGTCATGGCGGAGCTCAAGAAGGCAGCCCGTGACCGTGGCCTGTGGAACCTCTTCCTTCCCGAAGAGCGGGGCACGGGCCTGACCAACCTCGAGTACGCGCATGTCGCCGAGACAACAGGCCGAAGCCCGTGGATCATGCCGGAAGCACTGAACTGCTCCGCGCCCGACACGGGCAACATGGAAATCCTCGCGCACTTCGCCAGGCCGTCGGTCCGGGAGCGGTGGCTCCAGCCCTTGCTGGACGGCGAGATCCGCTCCGTCTACTCGATGACCGAGCCCCTGGTCGCCAGCTCCGACGCGAACAACATCGACACCCTGATCACCGAGGACGAGGGCGGCTTCCGGATCAATGGCCGCAAGTGGTGGTCCAGCGGCGCGATGAACCCCGCCTGCAAGGTGGCCGTTGTGATGGGCCGTTCGAATCCGGGCGGAGAACACCACCGCACCCACAGCATGGTCGTGGTCCCGCTCGACACCCCCGGGGTGAACGTCCTGCGATCGACCAGTGTGTTCGGCTACTCCGACAGCGGTCACGGCGGTCACGCCGAGATCCTCTACGACGACGTCAGGGTCCCTCGGGAGAACCTCCTGGGCGAGTTGCACGGCGGCTTCGCCATCGCGCAGGCACGCCTCGGTCCCGGCCGGATCCACCACGCCATGCGCCTGGTCGGCATGGCGGAGCGCGCATTCGACCTGATGTGCACCCGAGCCCACGAGCGCTCCCCCTTCGGCAAACCGCTCGCCGAACAGGGCGTCTTTCAGAACTGGGTGGCGGAAGCACGCATACGCATCGAGACGACCCGCCTCCTGGTGCTGAAGACGGCATGGCTGATGGACACCGTCGGCAACCGCGGTGCGGCGATCGAGATCTCGGGCATCAAGGTGGCCGCGCCGCGGATGGCCGCCTGGGTCATCGACCATGCGATCCAGGCCCACGGCGGTGGCGGCTTGAGCCAGGACTTCCCCCTGGCCGAGCTGTATGCCCAGGCCCGCATGCTGCGTATCGCCGACGGGCCGGACGAGGTGCACAAGATGTCCCTGGCACGCCGCGAGCTGCGCCAATACGTTTAAATACTCTCCAACTCCGCTATGACACTTCAGATCTGTCGTCATAACATGCCGTTCGTCAGGCCACACCGGTGTGGCACGCCGCACCGATTGCGGGACGTTCGGCCGAGAGGCGGGACCATGGCGGACGGACCTGCGTCGGCGACAGAAGCCCAGTCGCCCGAGGACGTTTACCGCATGCTGCGGACCCGGATCATGACTGGCGAGCTGGTCCCCGGCCAGCCGCTCACCGAGCACGCCAGCGCCGTCCGATTCGGACTGGGGTCGCCCCCGGTCCGCGACGCGTTGACGCGCCTCGCGGGTGACGGCCTGGTCCAGGCGGTCTCCCCCCACGCGTACCGGATCACCCCACTCACCTTGAAGTCGGTCAACGACTTGTTCGCAGTCTGGGCACTGCTCGGCCCGGAGATGGCCGCGCTGGGCACCAGCCGGGCCGACCCGGAGCAGGCCGCCCAGCTGCGACAGCTGATGGTGGACGGGAACGCCGTGCTCGCCGGCCCACTGGACCGGGACGGGGTCGTCCGGTTCCTCGACATCACCGAACAGACCTTCGACCTAGTCGCGAACGCCTCCCGCAACGACCGGATCATCGAGGTCTACCGGTCTCTGTCGTGCGAGATGTGGCGTGTCCTGGCCTTGATCCTCATCTCGGCCGACTGCGTCGACACGCTCCTGGCCGCAGGCGTGGCATGGCACTCGGTGATCGACCGGCGCGACGCGCTCGGAGTCACGCGGCTGACCCGCCGTGCCGCGGCGGCAACCCGCGCGTCGGCCGTGCGCCTGCTGACCGACCGGACGAAGAACGGCGACGGCGTCGTACTTCCGCTGCGGCGCTGAGGCCACGCCACACCACCTACACCACCCACGTCGCCGGATGAGGCGCGGGGGCCGGTCGGTGTCCGCCTGTGAGCGCTATCATCGTTTGGCTGGTATATCACCGAGCGCCTCGATCGCGGGAGCGAGCAACGTGTCAGTGCCCTCGTCCGAACCCCTGTCCCTCGGCGACGCCGCCTACCGACAGCTACGGGCCGACATCGTGTCCTGCCGGATCGTCCCGGGCCGGCGCCTCACCGAACGCTCACTTGCCGAGACCACCGGCTTCGGCATCTCCCCGATCCGCGACGCACTCAGCCGCCTCAGCCACGAGGGCCTCGTGCAGACGATGCCGCGCAAGGGCTACCAGGTGACCCCGCTCACCCTGAAGTCCGTCGACGATCTGTTCACGCTCTGGCGGATCGTCGGACCCGAGACCATTAGGCTCGGCGTGCAGGACGCCACCGCCGAACAGCGCCGGCACATCATCGCCGCGCTCTCCACGGCGATACCCGGCAGCGGCGAGGTCGACGAGCAGCCCATGCGGCGGGTCGAGGCGGTCGCCGCGTGCTTCGCACTCTTCGCCGCGGCGACCGACAACGACTACCTGGTCAGGATCCACGACCGGCTGCAGAACGACATCACCCGCGTCCTGGCGCTCATTCTCACCGAGTCCGACACCTCGATGGCCGCTCCCTCGCTCGGCGCGGAGTTGGTCCAGTTCGTCGAACGCCGCGACGGTGACGCCGCCGCCGCGCTAGCCCGCGACTACATCGGCGACCTGCACGCGCGCGTCCTGAGAATCCTGACCCGCTGGCCGTCTGTCGTCGCCAGCGAGATCACCACGGTGCGTGACTGACCCGCAGTCGGGCACAAATGACATACAGACGGCGTGGTTCGACCACGCTCGCGCCGGCTCGGCCGTGGCGTCAGATGACCGCCACGGCCAAGCCATTCGCCTTACACGGCCAGCGCGGTTCCCTCTACGGGTGCCAGCCCCTGCTTCTCGGCCAGCCCACCGTCGCGGGAGCGAAGGAAGATCACACCGATGAGCAGGGTGCCGAATGCGACACCGGCAACGGCCAGCAACGCGGTCGAGATACCGGAGTCGCCGTAGATGAGCACACCGGGTGCCGGAGACTTGGCGGTGGGCGTCATGATGGCGAACACCGTGGTGGTCATGACGGCGCCGATGAGGCCCGAACTGAGTCCGCCGGCCGACGACATCGCCCCCTGCTCCGACTCCGACGTGCCCGCGATCACCAGGTTCGGCATGGAGGCGATCGCCGCACCGCTCCCGAGACCCGCGATCGTGCACGCGACGAGGATCTTGCCGAGCGTGTCGTGCGCGGACACCAGGACCAGCGAGCCGGCGGTGAGCAGCCCCAGGCCCAGATACATCAGCAACCGGGGGCCGACGCGCCGGACCAGCACGCCGACCGTGATGCCGGCCACCACGCTGGCAAGAGTGAACGGCACAGTCACCAGGGCGTAGTGGGTCGCCGAGTAGCCCAGGCCGTAGGTTCCGCCCAGCTTCCGCGGCGTCATGGCCAGCAACGCCAGCAGCGTCGTCAGCACCAACGCGAGGCTGTTGCCCATACCCCCGCCCAGCACGCCGAACAGGACGCTCCGGCGGACCAGAACCCGCAGGTTCAGCACCGGTTCCTGGGTCCGAAGCGAGAGCAGAGCATAGACCGCGAGCACGACCGCGCCGCCGATCAGCAGACCGATGACCCGGGCCGAGCCCCACCCCCAGTCCGCGCCCTTGCTCACCGGCAGCAGGATCAACGTGACACCGCCGGCCAACAACAGCACACCGCGCACGTCCATGCGCGCGGGACGGCGCACGCTCGTCTCCGGCGTGGTCAGCACCAGGACCACCCCCGTCACGGCCAGCCACGCGAGGTTGAAGACGTACACCGAACGGAATCCGAAGTTGTCGATCAGCACGCCGATCAGGAACGGCGCACCGACCAGCAGCAGCCCCATGCCCGTCACCGACACGCTCGCCGCGAAGGGAACGAGCTTCTTCGGATAGACGTCCCGGATCAGCGAGTAGCACAGGAACAGCAGGGCGGTGAGCGCGCCGAGCAGAACATGGCCGACGATCATCACCCAGAACGCGGGAGCGGCCGCCGCGAGGATCTCGCCAAGGCCGGCCACGACCAGGGAAATCAGGATCATCCGGCGCTTGCCGTACAGGTCGGCCAGCTTGCCGAACAGTGGGGAGGAGGCTGCTCCGGCCAGCGCGGCGACCGTGACCAGCCAGCCGCCCTGGGTGGTGTTGAAGTGCCCGATGATCCGGGGAAGCGCGGTGTTGGTGGCTATGTTGACGAAGGCCGCCGACTCGACGAGGCAGACCAGGGAGATCAGGGACAGGACAAGCCGCGGAGTCCATCCGGCACTGCGGAAGGAGACCGCACCGGCGATAACGGGAGTGGGCGAGTTCAAGGGGTCCTCCGAACGCGTCGTCATTGATACGCCGCGAGTTCCTTGAAATATCAGTTCATCTCTTTGATATGTCAACCAGTCGGGTTGGTCTCTTCAGCGGCGCCTCCCGTGCCGGGCGGAGGAGTGGTTAGCCGCCCGCGTTCCAGACGACCGGAGCCTTGCGGATCCACGTGCCCTGCTCGACCGTGTCCAGGAGGAAGCCGGCGAGGTCACCGCGGTTGATCCGCCTGCCCGGCTTCTCCGTCCCTGCCTCGGCGGCCCACACCGGGGTGACGAGGGGCTTGTCGGCGAGCAGGACCACCCGCACGAGGGTCCAGTCGGTGCCGAATGCGCGTACGACCTCGTCCACCCCGTCGTGGTCGTCGAAGGTGGCCTTGAGATTGGAGAGCTTGACGAGGGCCTTGAAAGCCGGGTTGGCCTGATCCCTGCCGTCTCCGGAGTTCTGGGTGGAGGTGAGCACGATCCGGCGGATGCTCTGCTCGCCCATCACAGTCAGGGTGTTGCGGATCGCGTCGGTCATGAACATGGGCGGGCTGACGGACTTGGCCCAGGGGTTGTCGGATGCGCGGGAGTTGTTGAGCGCGCTGACCACGGCCTCGCTGCCCTGGGCGGCCTTGCGGATGTCGTCGACGTTCGAGGGCGTGCCCCGGATCAGCTCGACGCCGACCGGGGCCTGGACGGCGTCGGGGTCGCGCACCAGCGCGCGAACCCGGTGGCCGCGTGCCACGGCCTGAATGAGCACATGGATTCCGGTACGGCCGCTGCCGCCGAGAACCAGCAGATTGGTCATGGAAGTCACCTGGTCAGGGAGAACGGACGACGCACACGACTCGGGCGGTCGCCGGAGGGGGGCGGTGGAGGAGGCCGATGAACCCAGGCACCTCCTCCACCGGGCTGTGCAGGACGGTCTTCAGGGGCGGGTGGACGGTTCAGGTTCCGGAGCCGGGCTGTCCGGCGACGGGGCCGGCAGGGGTTCGTCCGGCGGGTCGACGGAGAGGTGGGGCATCCTGCGGTCCAGCCAGGCCGGGAGCCACCAGTTGGCCTTGCCGAACAGGTGCATGGACGCGGGGACCAGGATGGTGCGCAGGATGAAGGCGTCCAGGGCGACCGCGGAGGCCAGGCCGATGCCGAACTCGGCGATCGTGCGCTCGCCGCCGAAGACGAAGGCGATGAAGACGCAGACCATGATGGCGGCGGCAGCGGTGATGACCCGCGCGGTCTCCACCTGGCCGACCCGCACCGCTCGGGCGTTGTCCTTGGTGTGCACCCATTCCTCGTGCATCCGGCTGACCAGGAACACCTGGTAGTCCATGGACAGACCGAACAGGATGGAGATCATCATCACGGGGAGGAAGGCTTCCACCGGACCTGCCCGGCCGAGCCCCAGGGCGTCCGAGCCCCAGCCCCACTGGAACACCGCGATCAGGACGCCGAAGGAGGCTCCGGCGGCCAGCAGGTTCATCACGGCCGCGACGGCCGGGATCAGCAGACTGCGGAAGGCGAGCAGGAGCAGCAGCCCGCCGAGGATCACGATCACCGCGATGAACAGCGGCAGCTTGCCGGTGAGCACGGTCGCGAAGTCGTTGAATATCGCGGTCGATCCGCCGACGTGGACCTTGAGGGTGGTGCCCTTCTCGGCCGCGGGGATCACCTTGTCACGCAGGTGATCGATCAGGTCGGAGGTCTGCTTGTCCTGTGGGGATGTGGTCGGGACGACCTGGACGATGCCCACCGTGGAACCCTGTCGAATGGGCGGGGCGGCGACGCTGGCGACCCCTTCGACGTTCTTCAACTGGGCCGACAGTTTCGTCAGAGCGGCCTTGTCCGCGGCAGTGGGGGCCTCGGCAACCAGTTGCAGCGGCCCGTTGAAGCCGGGGCCGAAGCCGTCGGCCAACAGGTCGTAGGCCTTGCGCGTGGTGGTGGACGCCGGGTTGTTGCCTGCGTCGGACGACCCCAGACGCAGGGAGAACACGGGAAGGGTGAGGACGACCATCACCACCAGGGCGACCAGGGACAGCACTCGCGGCCGCCGTTGCACCAGGGCGGCCCAGCGCGCCCAGGGGCCGGATGTGGCGTTCTCGGGCAGTGGCTCGCCCTCGGCCAGCCGGCGCCGTGCCCGCCGGCCGAGGACCCGTGTGCCGAGCAGTCCCAGCAGGGCCGGAAGCAGGGTGACCGCGGCGAGCACGGTCAGCGCCACCGTCAGCGCCGAGGCGATGGCGACTCCGTTGAGGAACTTGGTCTGGAGGACGAACATGCCGAGCAGGGCGATGCAGACGGTGCCGCCGGCGAACAGTACGGCACGTCCCGAGGTGTTCACCGCCCTGACCAGGGATTCCTGGACGTCGAGCCCGGACTGCAGGCCCTTGCGGTGCCGGGTGACGATGAAGAGGGCGTAGTCGATACCCACACCGAGACCGATGAGGGCGGACAGGGTCGGGGCGATCTCACCGATGGTCGTTGCATGACTGAGCAGGCCGGTGGCGAGGATGGCGGTGCCGACCCCGGCTACCGCGGTCAGGATCGGCAACAGCATGGCGAACAGCGAACCGAAGGCGAGGAAGAGCACCACGGCGGCCGCCACCACGCCGACGAGTTCGCTGGTGGCCGGCGGCGTCTGCTCGGTGCTCTGGATCGCCTGGCCGCCCAGTTCGACCTGCAGGCCGTCGGTCCTGGCCGCCTCGGCGGTGTCGATCACCCGCTGGATGTCCGACTTGTCGAGATCCTGCTGGACCTTGGCGAAGTTCACCTGGGCGTAGGCCGTGCGACCGTCCTTGCTGATCTGGGCCGCACCCTGCGGATCGTAGGGGCTGGTGACATCGCTGACCTCGGACAGCTTGGAGATCTTGTCCAGCGTGCCCGTCATCCGCGTCTTCGTCGCGCTGTCGCGCACGGAGCCGGTCTTGACATGCCAGACCACGGTGTCCGAGTCACCTGCTTGCGCCGGGAAGGACGACTTCAGCAGGTTAAGGGCCCGGGTGGATTCGGTGTTCGGTAGCGAGAAGCTGTTGTTGTAGGCACTTCCGGCGCCCTGCGACAGGGCGGCGAGCCCGATGAGCATGCCGAGCCACAGGAGGACGACAACGAGCCGGCGTTGATAGCACCAGCGTGCGAGAGCGGACAATTCGGGCTCCACGTTCGGGTGAGCAGTTCGGCAGGTGCCGATAGACGGAAGGTGCCGGCTCGTCGCCGGCGGAACGCCCTGGCTCTGCGCAGGGGGCGGCGTGACGCTCCGCCAGAAGCCGGGGCCGGTCATCGCGCGAGCGATGACGAGGTCAGCGGGCGGAGCTCATTGGCAGGTCAGCGAGACGCCGAGGGTTCTGGCGGCGGCTCATTCCGGCAGATCCTCTGAGACCGGGGTGATGCCCAGGAACTTGGGAGCGACCGCCGCGACCTGGGTGACGTGATGCTCCGGACACCGGCAAGGCGGCGGGCTACGACGCCGTCGACGAGCCTGGTGGCACCGATCGAGAGGATCTCCACGGCGGTTTCCTCACACCGGCAGCCGACTGGTCTCGCCGCCGTCGGCAAAGATGATCGCGCCGTTGATGTAGCTGCTCGCGGGGCCGGCGAGGAAGGCGACGATGTCGGCGATCTCACTCGGCTCGCCCGCCCGGCCCCGGGCGCTGGCCTGGTCCAGCACTGAGATCTGGTCCCCGAGCGCGGCGGAGAGACCTTCAGTCACCACCGGACCGGGTGAGACGGTGTTGACCCGTACCCCGCTGCCACCGAACTCGGTGACCCAGTACCGGGTGAGGAGCTCGACGCCGGCCTTGGAGGCCCCGTAGGCCGCGCCGATCGGCGCGGGGGTCCTGACGGAGCTCGACCCGATCGTGATGATCGAGCCGTGTCCCCGGGCGGCCATGGCCGGGGCAAAGGCGCCGACCAGCAGGAACGGGGCCCGGGTGTTGACCGCGACGTGCAGGTCGAAGGCGGCCGCGTCGGTCTGCGCGGTCGGCGTGAAGGCGGTGAAGACGCCCGCGTTGTTCACGAGGATGTCGATGTCGCCGGCCTCCGAGGCCAACCGCAGGGTGTCCTCGGCGTCGGCCAGATCCGCGGCGACGAACCGGGCGGATCCGCCCGCCTGCTCGATGGTCTTGGCCAGGGCCTCTCCGCGGGTGCGGTCTCTCCCGTGAAGAACGACCTCCGCGCCCTGCTCGGCCAGTCGCTGCGCCACGGCACGGCCGATGCCCGCGGTGGCTCCGGTCACGAGGGCGGTGCTGCCCTGCAGCGGGGTACCGGCACTCATCACGTTCTCACTTCCTGTCCGCGCAGGTTGGGTTCCTGGCCAGAAACTATGCCCGACAGATGTTCTGACGACAAGACTATCTGGCAGGCTGTGCGAGTGCGGTAGATTGGCCGGATGAGCGCATCCCCTTCCCCTGCCAACGGAACCGGGGTCGAGTCGGAGCTGGGGTGGGCGCTCCGCTTGGTCTCCTCGACCTTCGGCCGAATGGCCACCAGTTCCGTGGCGGACCTGCCGGGCGGGCCGCGGGGCTACCTCGTCCTGGTCGCCCTGGCTCACGGCGAGCCCCCGTCCCAGCTCGCCCTCGCACAGCAGGTAAACCTCGACCGCACCGTCATGACATACCTGCTCGACGATCTCGAGGCCCGCCAGATGATCACGCGCAGGCCCGATCCGCGGGACCGACGGGCCCGCCAGGTCCTGATCACCGACGAAGGACGCGCCCACCTCGAGCGCGCTCAACACGGCCTCTCCCTCGCCGAGGCACGCCTGCTCGCCGACCTCGACGAGGACGACGCCAACCACCTCCGCCGTCTCCTCATGCGAGTGGCCCAGACGGCTCAGCGCGAGGCGCTCATCCCGGACAACGACTGCTGAACCCCACCCGACCGGCGGGCGTGTGTCAGCTATGGGGCCTCTTCGCTCAACGCATATAGAGTCATCGCAGGTGCGCGCCGGGATGACTTTCAGCGTGCGTTGAGCGAATTGGGTGATGTGATGTCGGATACGCCGATCAACACCAGGGCGCAGCGCCGCGCCCGTACGCGTTCGGCCATCCTGGATGCCGCCCGGCAGGAGTTCTCCAAGTCCGGCTACCAGAAGGCCACGATCAGGGCGGTGGCCGGACGGGCGGGGTGCGATCCCTCACTGGTCATGCAGCACTTCGGCAGCAAGCAGGAACTGTTCCGGGCCGCGGTGCAGCTGAATCTGGACATGGCGGCGGTGGCAGCCGGACCGGCTGAGGGATTGAGCGAGCGGATGATCCGCGCGGTGTTGGAGGCGATGGACGAACAGCCGGAGGCGACCGCCTCCACCTTTCGCTCCATGCTCACCCACGACGAGAGCGCCGAGGAGGCGTTGAAACTCTTCAACGTAACGGCCATCGCCCAGCACAGCCGCGTTTCGGGTGCATCCGACGGCGAATCGAGCGAGCTGCGTGGCCAGCTGGTGGGCGCGCTGACGCTGGGTGTCGCCATCACGCGTTATGTACTGAAGGCCTCCGCCGTCGAGCATGCCAGCGTCGATGACCTCGTCACCCATCTGCGTCCGGCCGTCGAGGTACTGCTGCCGGAATCAGCACTGAAGGGCCATCAGAAAGCCGACTGAGGCCTCGCCTCGCCCGTCCTCCAGCCGCGAGGCGGCGGGCAGCGCCGCCCTGAGATATCAGAGACGGCTGTGACGGGTGCGGCCGACGCGCATGTCGCCCTGCGGCCGACCATATGATCCACCGCCCGTATCAGGCGTGACCGACCACAACGCCGGACAGGCCAGCGACCAGAGGCCCGCCGGGCACCCCGAGCGGCTTTCGGGCCGGGCCCGGCGGTCGTACGCAATGAGCGACTCAAGCCGCCGCGGTCCGAACGGAACCCGCCGAGGCGCACCCGCCGGGGAGCTGGATCGAGACCAGCGGGGAGGGGATCCGGCCCTCCCCGCTCGCCGCACACCACTGCGGCCACCGGCGTGCCCGCGCGGATCAAGTCCGGCGTCAGGGCGTTCAGTTGGGCACCGGGGGCCTGCTTGGTGAACCGCATCGCCGCTCCGTACCTGACCAAGGGTCATCCCATGGCCGTTCGCCCTCCCAGAGCCGAGAGTCCAGGCAACGCCACCCGCCTCCGCACGGTGTTCCACGTCACCCCGCCAACTTACTCAACAATCATTGAGCGACCAGCCCGCGCACCCCTATGATCACTCCACGAGCGTTGAGCGAATGGCTCCACAGCCGTCCCCCGCACTCCAGGGAGAACATCCATGAAGATGAACAAGCGGGCAAAACTGGGCATCGTCTCCGCCGCCACCGCAGCCATGGTCGGCATGGCGGCCCTGCCCGCCGCCCAGGCCGCGCCCCAATCGCGCAAGGCAGCCAACATCACCACCGGCAAGGGGATACCGGCAGCCTTCGACCCCTCGACCGGCCTCGCCGCCCAACCCCCCACCAGCGGCAAGACCTGGACCGACTCGATCTACGTCAACAGCGAAGTGAAGGCCGGCGGTCACGACTTCGGCATTCACGTCATCACGCTGCGTCAGCCCAACGTCGATCAGTACTCGCTCTCGGTCGTCGTGACGGACAAGACGAGCGGGTGGTACAAGAGGTACGACGTCCCGATCGCCAAGAACGACTACCACTGGAGCACCACCGGGCTGGACATCAAGATGCCCGGCCTGACCTGGAAGGGCAACGCGCAGCGCATGTCACTGCAGGCCACCACCCCGCGGGGCGGCCTCGACATCAAGCTCGTTCCCAAGGGCCCGGCCCTGAACTACGCGGGGACCGGCACCTGGTCGATGCTGGGTGACACACAGTACGAATTCGCCCTGCCGTCGATGCGGACCAACGGCACCCTCACGCTGAACGGAAAGACCCAGAAGATCTCCGGAGAGAGCTGGCTGGACCGGCAGTGGGGCGAAACCCCCGTGGACGATCCCACCATGCGCTGGACCTGGATGAGCGTCCGTCTGCCGAACAACGACACGCTCGCCCTCTGGGACGCCGTGAACAGCAAGAGCGAGAACTCCTGGGCCACCGTCCTGCATCCGGACGGCTCCTACGACCTGGCGGCGGTCAAGCCCCTGGCCGACGGCGTGAACAGGACCTGGACCAGCGCCAAGACCGGCAAGACCTATGCCACCGGCTGGCATGTCGAGATCCCCTCGCTGAAGACCCGTCTCACCGTCCGCGTCAACGGCCCCGAGGACCAGAAGGCCGCGGACAAGGCCGGCAACGGCGTCTACGAGGCACCCGCTGTCTATACCGGGGTCTACGAAGGCCAGAAGGTCACCGGCACGAACTACACCGAGCAGGTGGGCGACTGGAGGCGCTGACCACGTCCTGGACGGCTGGCGCACTAGTCCTCCCACGCGGAACACGCCAGTTCACATCTCGCTACCGGCGCTTTGCGTCACCCGGGGTCAGCAGGCCGTCCATCACCAGTGCGGCCAGGGCCTCCGCCTTGGCGAGACGGTCCGCCTGCGTCATGTGCTCGTAGCCGCCCACGCGCCGGGCGAGCGGCTCCTGCACCAGTCCCGACACGGGAGTGACGATGGCGAAGAACACGATGTCGATCGAGACCCGTGCCATGCGCCCGGATGCCATCAGCCTCTCGATGCTGGGCGTGACGAGGGCCAGCGTCGGTTCGATGTAGCTCTGGTAGAGGTAGTCCAGCCGCTCGGTGTCCCGCGCGGATTCGTCCGCCATCAGCATGGCCAGGTACGGCTCGCCGATGGTGGTGCGGTAGAACTCCCTGACGAACTGCCGCACCACGTCCTCGTCGTCGCTCCCCGGGGCGGCCGGCACCATGCGGGTGATCTGAGCCCCCAGGGCAGCATCCACCACCGCACGCCAGTAGGCCGCCTTGGAACCGTAGCGGTCGTTGATGAAGGTCGGGCCGACCCCGAGACGGCGTGCGAACTCCCGCGCGGACGCCCGGTCGTATCCCAGCTCCGCGAACGCCTCTAGGCCCCGCTGCAGCACGTCCGGCGCAGAGGGCATCTCGGCGGAATCCGCGCCGGGACGCCCCGGGCGTCGGGTGGTGGTCGGCTTGCCTCCCACGTGTCCTCCTCAGTCGGCTCTGCGGGCGGGTGCCCGTCAATCGCACCAGCGTATCCGCCCCTGTCGGTACGGCTGAGCACCGTCCCAGGTCGGCGCCGGTCCCGGATCCGACGCAGCGGCCCCTGCCCGGAGACCGGCTTGACACGGGCCACCATATCAATAATCCTACGGGTGTTGGATATTTCTTTCGGGCGGTCGGCACGAAGCGCCCGAAGACAGACGCCGCCCGCCAACGAGCCGGCGCAGCGCCCATCCGACGTCAGCGGATTTCCCTTCCGCCCACAACTGCAACCTTCGAGAGTACGAAACCGTTTCGTACGTTCATGCCATCCGTGCAGGACATCTGCACAAGGAGTCATCATGCGCAAGACCACTGTCGGCGCGACCACCGTCACCGCCGCACTCATCGCCTCGCTCGCCCTCGTCTCGGGAGGAACGGCCACCGCGACCACAGCCTCCGGGCAGACCGCGGCGCACAGCACCACCTCCGGGAAGGGGCTGAACCAGACCAGCCTCCCGGTCGCCGTCGACCCCGCCGCCGACCTCACCGCCAACCCCGACCGGGTCAACGAGTCCTGGTATGTGACCGCACACGTGACCGCCGGGGGTCACCACTACGGATTCCTGGCCCACTACCTGAGCGCCGGTGACGCCAAGCAGGGGCGAGCCTCCTCAGCTGTGTCGATCACCGATGAGGACACCGGCTGGTACACCAGGTCGGAGGCCATCCTCCCGGCTCGGGCAGGCCTGTCCGACAAGCAGGGCGTGGACATCCACACCGACAACATCAGCTGGACCGGCGACATCAAGGAGCAGAAGCTGCACGCCAAGGTCCCCGAGGGGACCATCGACGTCACCTTCCTGCCGCAGGGCAACGTTCTCTACAACATGGGGACGGGCTACTTCCCCATGTTCGGCGACGCCAAATACCCGAACTACGAGTACGCGCTCCCCACCATGGCCACCTCCGGCACACTGACGCTCAACGGCCGCACCGACAAGGTCCGCGGAGAGTCCTGGCTGGACCGCCAGTGGGGGCCCCTTCCCGACATCGCCGCAGGCGAAGCCTCATGGGGCTGGATGAACCTCAACCTGTCCAACGGTGACAAGGTCAGCCTCTGGAAGACGGAGGACAGCAAGGAGAACAGCTGGGCGACCGTCCTCAAGCCCGACGGCACCCAGACCGTCGCCGAGGCGACCCTCACACCCGACAACTCCACCCTCTGGACCAGCCCCACCACCGGCAAGAAGTACCCCACCCGCTGGAAGGTCACCATCCCCGGCGAGCACGCCAAGCTCAACGTCAAGACCTACACCAACGACCAGGAGCTGGTGATCACCGGCCCCCGCTACGAAGGCGGCGCCGCCGTCACCGGCACCTACGACCACCGCCCGGTCAAGGGCACCACCTACATCGAGGTCGCGCCCTCGAAGTAGTCCTGACCTCCGTCTGACCGCACGAGCCGCATCGTCGGTGATCTCGGCGCCGCCCCTCAGGGGCCGGCGTCGAGATCGAGCAGCAGCTCGCTTGTGCGCACGGCGAGGTCACGACCCCCTGGTCGGCCGAACTCGTGGTCCATGTGCGAAGAGTCGCGTCTCGATGTGGCCGACCGCGCGTCCCACGGCGTCGGCCACATCACGGACCCGTGCCGTCGGCATCCTACTGATCGGGGCCGCGACTCCCACGCTGCCGATCGGCTGCCCGAACAGGTCGCGGATCGGCATGCCCACCCCGGCGACGCCGACCGTGATCTGGTCCTCGATGTGGGCGAAGCCCTGGCGTCGGGTCCGGGCGATGAGCTCGTCGAGAGTTTGTTCGGTGATTCCCCAGTCGTGCTCGATCTGCTCCACGACGTCGCGCAGCACGTCATCGCGTTCCGGCTGCTCGATGGCCGCGAGGATGGCGAGACCTGCGGCTCCCACACCGAGCGGACGGCGGCTGCCGATGCGCAGGGTTACGACCTGGATGGGCGCCGGGCCGCTCTCGACTTCGAGACAGACCGCTTCCGAGCCGCTGCGCATCATCAGGAAGACGGTGTCACCCAGTTCGGTCGCGAGGGTGATCAGCGCGGGACGGCTCCGGCCCCGGATGTCGAACTGCTGGGCGGCGGCGACACCGAGCTCGAAGGCGAGCGGTCCGAGGGAGTACATGCCGTCGGGTGAGTCCTGGTGCACCAGATGAGCTTCGCGGAGCTGGCTCAGGACTCGGTGGGCGGACGAGTGGGGCAGGCCGCACCGCTCGGCGATCTGGGTCAGCGCGAGTCCGCCGGGCCCGGCGCTCGCGAGAGCCTTCAGTACGACGACTCCACGCTTGAGCGAGCCCACGGTCCCTGTCTGCGGCATGGTCCGGATAGTGGATCCGATGGACAACGGAAGTCAAGGACCGTCCATGCATCAGCCCGGTAACCACGGCAGAAGTAAAAGAATTTCCATTCCGATAAACGGAAACCCGCCATGACAGCGCGTGCGAGCGGACTCTTCAATGGGCCCATACCCGACCGACTGGGGAAGGACCACACAGTGAAGCTGGGCAGTTTGGTTGAAGGAGGCCGTGACGGCACTCTCGTCGTCCTCGATCGCACCCTGACCCGTGCCGTACCGGCGACCGGAATCGCGTCGACGCTCCAGGCCGCGCTCGAGAACTGGACCGAGGTGGAGGAGCCGCTGCGGAAGCTGAGCGAGGCCCTCGACGGGGACGGCGTCACCGGCGCCCTGCTTGTCGCCGATCTCGAGATGGCGAGTCCGCTTCCCAGGAACCACCAGTTCCTCGACGGCTCCGGCTACCTCGACCACATGCGCAAGGCGCGGGCCGCCCGAGGCGCGGAAATGCCGCCGAACTGGGAGACGGAGCCCCTGATGTACCAGGGCCTGTCCGACCGTTTCCTCAAGGCGCGGGACAAGATGGTGATCCCCGACGAGGATCTCGGCCTCGACTACGAGGCCGAGCTCGCGGTCGTGCTCGACGACGTCCCGATGGGCACCACCGCCGAGGAGGCGGCGGCCCACATCAAGCTGTTCGTCCTGCTCAACGACTACACGCTGCGGACCCTGACGCAGAGCGAGCTTCCCAAGGGCTTCGGGTTCCTCCAGGCGAAGCCGACCAGTGGGTTCGCCGTCGCGGCGGTGACCCCCGACGAGCTCGGCGGCAAGTGGGACGGCGAGCGCCTCCACCTGCGGGTGCGGACCAGCCGCAACGGATCGATCATCGGCGAACCCGACTCGGGCACCGGCATGTACTTCACCTACCCGCAGTTCATCGCCCACGCCGCTCGAACGCGCGACCTCGCCGCCGGCACCATCCTCGGCGCGGGCGCTGTCTCCAACGAGGACGCCGAGAACGGGCACGGTTGTCTCGCCGAGGTGCGCATCTGGGAGAGCGCGACCTACGGCGCCGTACGCACCCCCTGGCTCCTTCATGGCGACGTGCTCGAAATGGAGGCCTTCGCCGACGGAGAGTCGGTCTTCGGCCCGCTCGAGCACCGCATCACGGCGCTGAACAAGACGGGCGAGCCCGCGGGCGAGCCGCGATGAAACGGTACGACGCTGTGATCGCGGGCATGGGCCCGACCGGGGTCACTCTCGCCAACCTCCTCGCGCGCAGAGGGTGGAGGGTCCTGATCGCGGACCCCGCGCACGAGGTCTATCCGCTGCCCGGGCGATCACCGCCGACCACGAGGTGATGAGAACCTTCCAGGCCATCGGCATCGCCGATGAGGTCGCACAGGAGTGCGTCCCTCATCCGGGATCGGACTACCTCGGTGTCGACGGCGGGCTCATCAAGACGTTCTACCCGGCTCCGCCTCCGCACCCGCTGGGCTGGGAAGCCAACTTCCTCTTCTACCAGCCGCGGCTCGAAGCCCGGTTGAGGCGGGAGCTGGAGCGCTACCCGTATGTCGAACAACGACCAGGGACCTCCCTGGTCGGCGCGGCCGAGAACGCGGACTCCGTCGTGGTCGTCCTGGACCGTGACGGAGAGACGGAACAGGTCGAGGCGGACTTCCTGGTCGGCTGCGACGGCGCGAGGAGCCGGACCCGCTCACTCGTCCAACCCACGATCACCGATCTCGACTTCGACGAGTGGTGGGTGATCGTCGACGCCGAGCTCGTCGCCGACACCGACCTTCCCTCCAGGGCCACGCAGTACTGCCGACCCTCCCGGCCTGGCACCTTCATCATCGGCCCCGGCTCGCTCCGGCGCTGGGAGATCAAGGTGCTTCCGTCGGAGGACCCCCAGGACTTCAAAGACGATGCCGTGCTGAGAAAGGTCCTGTCCCATTTCGTCGATGTCGACGCTCTCGAGATCGCGCGGGTCGCCGTCTACCGGTTCCACGCCCTGGTCGTCGACAACTGGCGGCGCGGACGAATCCTGCTCGCCGGCGACGCGGCCCATCAGATGCCGCCGTTTCTCGGGCAAGGCATGTGCGCCGGAATCCGGGACGCGGCCGGGCTCGCCTGGAAACTCGACGCCGTCGCCAAGCGCGGCTGGCCCGAACACGTCCTGGACACCTACGAGGCCGAAATGCGTCCGCACGTCGCTGAGGTCGTCGGTCTCGCGAAGTCGTTCGGCGAGATCATCGGCGAACTCGATCCGGAACGCGCAAGGGCTCGGGACACCCGGCTCCGTGAGGCACGCCGACTGCGTCCGGACCCCACCCGGCAGCAGGTCATCCCGCCGCTGTCGGCAGGGCTGATCGCGCCGCCGCCGAACGTGGCGGCCGGCACCCAGTTCCCTCAGCCGTGGGTGAAGGACGCGAGCGGTGACCGGGTCCGCCTCGACGAGGTGCTGGGTGACTGGTTCGCCGTCGTAAGCATCGAGAACGACGACGAGTCCGACCCGGGCCAGGGCGACGGCTCAGGGCGGTTCTTCGAGAGCGCGTGCCGAGCACTCGGTGCCCGACACGTGACCGTCAGGACATCGACCGGCGGAGAGAACGGCCGTAAGGCCAGTGCCAGGGACTCGGAGGTGGTCGACCTCGACGGCACCCTCGTGGACTGGGCCTCCCGTCTTGGGATCTCCTGGGCGATCGTCCGGCCGGACCGTTACGTCTACGGCACGGCCACCTCTCAAGGCGCAGCCCTCGGACTCGTGGAGGAGCTGTGCCTGCAAGGAGAGACGCTCGCGTCCGAGCCGGTCGTCGAACGGCGCTGAGCACTCCGCTGGAAGAACGGTGACAAACCTGCGGGGCCGGTGGGGGACGGCCGCCCCCACGCGGCGGAGCCGCACATCGTGAAAGGAACCGACATGGCTGTCATCAACCCCACCGCCACCGAGGCGCTGCACGATCTGCTGTCCGACGGGATGACCCTGGCCGTAGGCGGGTTCGGCCTGAGCGGCATCCCGGAGGACCTGATCGCGGCGGTCCGCGCGTCGGGCGTCCGGGATCTCACCGTCATCTCCAACAACATGGGGGTGGACGGGATCGGCCTCGGCGTGCTCATCGAGGGCGGTCAGGTCCGCAAGGTCATCGCCTCCTACGTGGGTGAGAACAAGCTCTTCGCGCAGCAGTACCTCGACGGAGTGCTGGAGGTGGAGTTCAACCCCCAGGGCACCCTGGCCGAACGGCTCCGAGCGGGCGGCGCCGGAATCCCCGCCTTCTACACCCGCACAGGGGTCGGCACCGAGGTCGCGGCGGGCAAGAAGACCGAGGTCTTCGACGGCGTCGAGTACGTGCTCGAACGGGGTCTGGTCGCCGACCTCGCCCTGGTGCGCGCCCACCGCGCGGACACCACCGGCAACCTCGTCTACCGCTTCACCGCCCGCAACTTCAACCCGGTCGTCGCGACAGCCGGCCGGGTCACCGTGGCCGAGGTCGACGAGGTCGTCGACGAGGGCGCCATCCATCCGGACCACGTCGTCACGCCGAGCATCTACGTCCAGCGCGTCGTACGGACGTCGAGCCGGGTCAAGCACATCGAACAACGCACCACGCGACAGCGCACCGAGACGCCCGCGTGCGCGCAAGCCGCGCAATGAGAAGAGCCGCGTGCGAAGAAGAGGAGCAGTCATGACATGGTCCCGCGACGAGATGGCCGCCATCGCCGCCTCGGAGCTGAAAGACGGTGCCTACGTCAACCTCGGCATCGGCATCCCCACCCTGGTCGCCAACCACCTCCCCGAGGGCGTGAAGGTCACCCTCCAGAGCGAGAACGGCCTCCTGGGCATGGGCCCGTTCCCCTACGAGGGGGACGAGGACGCCGACCTGATCAACGCGGGCAAGCAGACCGTCACCGTGCTGCCCGGCGGCAGCGTCTTCGACTCGGCCGCCTCCTTCGCGATGATCCGCGGCGGGCACGTCGACCTCACGATCCTGGGAGCCATGCAGGTGTCGGGATCCGGAGACCTCGCCAACTGGAGCATCCCGGGATCCGTCGTCAAGGGCATGGGCGGGGCCATGGATCTGGTCGCCGGGGCTCGCCGTGTGATCGCCCTGACGACCCACCGCGCCAAGGACGGATCCTCCAAGGTCGTCCGCGAGTGCACCCTCCCGCTGACCGGTGTCGGCGTCGTGGACCGTGTCATCACCGACCTCGCCGTCTTCGACGTCGTCGAGGGAAACCTCGTGCTGGCGCGTACCGCCCCCGGGGTGACGGTCGACGAGCTCCGTGCCGTCACCGAGGCCGAGTTCACCGTCGGCTCCGCGTACGAGGCGGCTGCCTGATGACTCTCGCCCAGACCTTCGGAACCGACCTCGTCATCTCCGGCTGGGGGCACACGCGCTTCGGCTCACTGCGCGACCAGTCTCTCGAAGACCTCGTCATCGCAGCCGCCCGCGACGCGATCGCCGCCGCGGGGATCGACGCCGGGGACGTCGACGAGATCTGGCTCGGCCAGTTCAACTCGGGCCTGTGGCCGCTGGCCTTCGCCTCGTCCCTGGCCCTCCAGATCTCCGACGACCTGTTCGGCGTACCCGCCACCCGGGTCGAGAACGCCTGCGCCTCCGGCTCGGCGGCCGTCCACGGCGGTGTCAAGTCCCTCCTCGCGGGCACCGCCCGGACGGTCCTGGTGATCGGCGCCGAGAAGATGTCCCACGCCCCGGCGGAGCAGGTCGGCGCCGCCTTGCTCGGGGCCGACTACGAACTCGCCGGCCAGGAATCCCGCACCGGTTTCGCCGGTCTGTTCGCCAAGGTCGCCGAGGCCTATCAGCAGCGGTACGGCGACCTGGGCGACGTTCTCGGGCAGATCGCCGCGAAGAACCACCGCAACGGCCTGGCCAATCCGTGGGCCCACCTCCACAAGGAGCTCACCCCCGAGTTCTGCGCCACGACGTCACCCAAGAACCCCGTCGTCGCCGGTCCGTTGCGGCGCACCGACTGCTCGCCGGTCTCCGACGGCGCGGCGGCCCTCGTCCTCACGACCCGGCCGAGTGGCAGTGCGGCCCAGAGCCCGGTCCGGCTGATCGGCTTCGGCCAGGCGAACGACTTCCTGCCCGCCGGCAAACGCGACCCGGTCGAGTTCGCCGGCAGCGCCGCCGCCTGGAACCGCGCGAAAGGCATGGCCGGCGTGGAGCTCGGCGACCTCGACCTGATCGAGTTGCACGACTGCTTCACCATCGCCGAGCTGGTGATGTACGAGGTGCTCGGAATCGCACCCCGCGGCAAGGGGCGCGTCGCGCTCGACGAGGGCACCGTCTTCCGGGCGGCAGTCTGCCGGTGAACCTCTCGGGCGGGTTGAAGAGCAAGGGCCACCCGGTCGGCGCCACCGGGGTCTCCCAGCACGTGATGGCCGCGATGCAACTGTCCGGCACCGCAGGTGACATGCAACTGCCGGGAGCCCGTCGCGCCGCCGTGCACAACATGGGCGGGCTCGCGGTGGCCAACTACGTCAGCGTCCTGGAGGCGACCTGAGCCCGTCCCAGGTCCCCAACACCCAACGGAGTTACTCATGACCACAGTTGACAGGTCACTCACCGACATCACCGGACCGGCTTCCGCGCGCGACCTCGCGTATCTCTCGGGTTTCGGCAACCAGCACGTCACCGAAGCCGTCCCGGGGGCCCTTCCGCAGGGCCGCAACAGCCCGCAGAAGGCACCGCTGGGGCTCTACTCCGAGCAGCTGAGCGGCACCTCGTTCACCGCGCCGCGCCAGGACAACCTGCGCACGTGGGTCTACCGCATCCGACCGTCCGCGAAGCACTCCCCGTTCCGGCAGGTCGATGCCGGCGGCCTGGCCGCGAGCCCGATCGCGAACGCCGCTCCCTCCCCCAACCGCCTGCGGTGGGACCCCTACGAATTCCCCGCCGAGCCGAAGACGTTCGTCGAGTCGCTGTTCACCATCGGCGGCAACGGCGATGTGCGCGCGCAGTTGGGCGTCGCCATCCACATGTACGCCGCGGCCAGGTCGATGGACCGCGAGTACTTCGTCAACAGCGACGGCGAGATGCTGATCGTCCCGCAGCAGGGTGGTCTGCGCGTCGCCACGGAACTCGGCGTCCTCGCGGTCTCCCCCGGCGAGATCCTCGTCGTCCCCCGCGGCCTCCGCTTCAAGGTGGAGCTGCCCGACGGCGTGGCCCGCGGATACGCCCTGGAGAACTACGGCCAGATCTTCAGGCTGCCCGAACTCGGCCCGATCGGCGCCAACGGCCTGGCCAACCACCGGGACTTCCTGTACCCGACGGCGGCCTTCGAGGACCGGGACGAGGAGGTGCGGGTCTTCAACAAGTACCTCGGCAACCTGTGGGTCTCCCACTACGACCACTCCCCCCTCGACGTCGTCGGCTGGCACGGCAGCCTCGCGCCCTACAAGTACGACCTGAGCAACTTCATGGTGATCGGCACGATCTCCTTCGACCATCCGGACCCGTCGATCTACACCGTGCTGACCTCGCCCAGCGGAATCCCCGGGACGGCGAACGCCGACTTCGCGATCTTCCCCGACCGCTGGCTCGTCGCCGAGAACACCTTCCGTCCGCCGTGGTTCCACCGCAACGTCATGAGCGAGTTCGTGGGGCTCGTGCACGGCACCTACGACGCGAAGGCCGAGGGCTTCCTCCCCGGCGGGGCCAGCCTGCACAACTGCTTCGCCTCGCACGGCCCCGACCGTGAGACCTACGAGACCGCCAGCACGGCGGAGCTCAAGCCTCGCAAGATCGACAACGGTCTCACGTTCCTGTTCGAGACCCGACTGCCCGTCATCCCGACCGCCGCCGCCCTCGCGCTGCCGACGCTCCAGGACGACTACGACGCGGTCTGGGACGGCCTCCAGCGTCACTTCGAGGACTGACACCGCCGTACGACATCCGTTTCCGGCCCGCGTCCCTTGGCGGGCCGGAGGCGTTCGTGAAGTGACCAGCTCGGGACGCACAGTCAGCGTCACACTTGACACTTCAGATCGCAATTGAAATATTTACGTAAGGTAATTTAAACATGTCTCAATGGGCCTATGAGGCCTCTGTGAGAGAAAGTTGGCCCCATGACATCCGCATCCGCAAAGTACGGTTCCGCCTTCGCCGAAGGCGTCGCCCAAGCCGACGGTCACCCCATCCGGTACTTCCGCGCCGGCTCCGGCGACACCCTCGTCGTGATCCACAGCGCCGTCGGTATCCGCTTCACCCCCATGCTCGACCGCCTCGCCGAGCAGTACGACGTCATCCTCTTCGCACTGCCCGGCTGGGGCGACGAGCCCGACGACGGCCGCGACCTGACACTCACGGAACTGGCCGACACCGTCCACCAGGCGACCCAGGACCTCGGACTCAAGAGCTTCCACCTGCTCGGAAGCACGCTGGGCGGCGACGTCGCCCTCAACGTCGCCCTCGATCACCCGGAACGGGTGGCCTCTCTCGTCCTCGACACGCCGGGCACGTTCCACGAAGGGGCCGACCCCTCACCGGGGAACGGCACACCTGAGGAAGCCCTTGCCAAGGTTCGCGTCCACCCCGAGCGGGAGCCGGTCTTCGTACCGCCTCACCCCGACTCCCAGGCCCGGATGTTCGCGTTGATCTCCAGGCTCCAGGGAGCGAACCCCGACTACTCGAAGCAGATCGCCGAACGTCTGCCTGAACTTTCCGTTCGCACGCTGGTGGTGTTCGGCGAGAAGGACGGCTTGATCCCGCCCCGGAACGGACGCACTTTCGCCCGCCTCATCCCGACTGCAGCTTCGTCCTCCTGCACGATGCCGCGCACGACGTGCAGGGCGACCGCGCCGAGGATCTGGGCGCCCTAGTGGCCGACTTCCTCGCTCACGGACCGGACTTCCAGCTTCCCCCGGACGCCACCCTCGTCACCCCTTGAGTCACGCCGTAGCGCCATGAAAGTGGGCGGTCAGTTCGGGATCCCGAGCTGACCGCCCATTTCGCGCGACTAGTGCCTCGCGGTCACAGACCAGGAGGCATGGCAACAAGTGCCGTTCCCATCCACTGCAACTCCGGCGGCGCGCCGACGAGTTCATGTCCGATGTCCGCCAGCTGGCTGCGGCTGATCACCGCGTGCTGACAACCGGAGATGGCGTCGCGGATGACGCGCTGAAGCGTTCCGGCGCGCAGTGCGGTGCCTCCGCCCTTGTTGAACGCCCACAGGGCTACGTCCCGGCAGACGTCGTGCATGTGCACGCTGGCTCCGGCGAGCAGACTGGTCTGCCGGCGGCTGAGGGGCTCCCCGCTCGCCACCGAGGCGTCGACCTCGGCGAACACTTCGGCCCCGAGTGCGCGTGCGGAGCGGTAGGCCAGTTCGAAGTCCGCGTACTCGGTGCGGAAGACCGGGTTGTCCGCGAGCCGGGTCGCTCCGGGCTTGGGATCACGGTTCGCGAAGGCGGCGAGCTCGTCGAGGAGTCGACGGGTGGTGCCGGACGCCCACGTCTGGCGCCCGAGGTGAACCATTGCCAGCATGCCTGCGGCCAGGCGAGGAGACATCGGGACGGCGTGGTGATCCGGAACGAAGTAGTCGGTCACGGTGAAGTCGACGGAGCCGGTGCCGCGGAGCCCGATCGTGTCCCAGTTGCCCCGGAGGGTGGTCGCCGAGGCCGGTACGAGAAATATGACCGGCGGGCCGGGGACGGGCTGGTCGCCGTCGAAGACCAGGGAGTTGCACAGCACATAGTCCGCGTTCGGGAGCCCGCTGCAGTACGAGTAGGACGCGGTGAGCCGGTAGCCGCCCTCGACCCGGACGGCGCGTCCGCCGGGGTAGGCGGTCGCGGAGAAGTTCGGCACCCCGTCGGCCAGAAGTGTTTTCTCGACGGCTTTGTCGAAGAAGGCCGTGAGGTAGCCGACGCCCGCGAAGATTCCTCCCGTCCAGCTGATCGACCCGTCGATGTAGGCGAAGCGTTCGAGGACCTGAGCCGAGTCGCTGGGAGACAACGCCAGGCCGCCCAGGTCCTTGCTGACATACATCCAGCCGAGGCCGCTGTCTCGCAGCAACTCCACCGTGCGTTCCGTGAGCTTGCCCGCGTCGTCGCAGGCCGGGCCTTCGGCCTGGAGGTCGTCGGCCATCGCGTCCAGGGTGGCGAGCAGTCGGTCGCGGCCGGCGGCGGAGTCGGTGCCTGTCACATCGGCCAGGTCAGTAGTGGTGGTCATGGGAACCTCGATCCTTGAGAACGGTGCTGTCAGGGCGAGGGCCGCGGGAGCGGTCCTCCTGTGCTCGGCTCGGCCGAACCTTTCTGTGATGCGAGCGTTACGAAGGGAGCAGCACCAACCGCCCCCGCACCCCGCCCTCCGCGAACCGGGCGTGCGCCTTGGCCGCGTCCTCCAGGGCGTAGGTCCCGGCCACTCGGAGGGTCAGCGCTCCCTCGTCCGCGAGCCGGACCAGTTCGGCCAGGCTTGCCCCGTCGGCGTTCACCTCGACGGCATGGGTCCGCACGCCACGCTCCGCCGGCGGCACCAAGGGCGGCAGGAGGCCGACGTAGGCGCCGCCGTCGCGCACCCATGCGAGGGCCTGCTCACCGAGGACCGCCGCGTCCAGGACCGCGTCGACGCTCTTCGGCTCCCCGCTCGTGACGTGCGCCGCCCCCAGCGACCGTACGAACTCCTCGTCGCCCTCCCGCGCCTGGCCTGTCACCACGAGCCCGCGGCGGGCGGCGAGTTGCACGGCGTAGGCGCCGACCGCGCCCGCGGCGCCGGTCACCAGGACCGACTGTCCCTCCGTCAACTCCAGGAGATCCAGGGCCTGGAGCGCGGTCAGCGTGTTCAGCGGCAGGGTCGCGGCGTGCGCCCAGTCCACCGTCGTGGGCGCCTTGGCGACGGCGTCCGCGGGTACGACGACGTATTCGGCATGGGTGCCCAGCGGCTTGACCAGGCCGAAGAGGAGCGCAACGACGTTGTCTCCGACCTTCCAGTCACTCTGCTCGCCGACCGCGTCGATCGTCCCGGCGACGTCCCAGCCGAGCCCTATCCGCTGTCCCTCTCCCCCGTAGACCCCGGAACGGGCCGCGATGTCACACGGGTTCAACGCCGCCGCGGCCACCTTGATCCGCACCTCCCCCGCCCCCGGCTCGGGCACCTCGGTGTCCACGACCTCCACGACCTCGGGTCCGCCGAAGCTGTTCACTACTGCAGCACGCATGGCATGTCTCCTGAACTCATTGATCACTTGTCTGAAGCGGCGGTGGTCGTGGGGTGCTGCCAGGCCCGGAGTTCGGGCATGACGTGTTCGGCGAACAGGTCCATGGAGTGGTGGACCGCGGCCGTGTCCATGAACACCTGGCGGAAGGAAAGGGCGAGGTTCGTGTGTCGAGCCGACCTGACACTCTTGAGCAGCGATTCGGCGACCTGGTCGGGGGTGCCGACGTGGTACGGGATCAGTGGGTTGGCGGCCCAGTCACGCAGCTTCGCGGGTTCGGGCACGTCCGGTTTTCCACTGGTGACTCCCATCCCCACAAATTCGTGACCGGCGAGCCAGCTGAGCCAGTGATGGACCCCGCGGGCGGCCTCGGCCCAAGCCTGGTCCTCGTCCTCGGCGATGTGCACCATGGCCAGGAGCCCTGACCCGTGGTCGGCGGGGTTGTGCCCGTGGGCGCGCAGCTCGCTGTCGAACAGTTCCACGATCTGCGGACCGAACGCGGAGGCACCGGCGACGTTCAGTCCTCGGCGCGCGACACGCTTCACTCCGACAGGACCGCTGGCGGCGACCCAGACCGGCAGCTTCTCCTGCAACGGTTTGGTGGTCATCCGCACGTCGGGGAAGGTGAAGTACTTGCCCTGATGGCTGAACTCTTCCTCGGTGAAACACTTGAGGATGATGTCCAGCCCTTCGTAGAGGCGGCCTTGACGTTCGGCGGCGTCGACGTTGAAGGTGCGGAACTCCTCGTTGAACGACCCGGCGCCCACGGTGAGTTCGAATCGGCCCCCGGAGAGGATGTCGAGCGTGGCGGCCTCCTCGGCCACCAGGAGCGGATGCTGGAAGGGCAGCACGGTCAGGTAGGTGCCGATGCGGATCCGGCTCGTGCGGCCTGCGATCGCGGTCAGCACCGGGAACGGGCTGGGGGCCGCCTGATCCGACGAGAAGTGATGTTCACCGAACCAGACGTGGGTGAATCCGAGCTGCTCGGCGTATACCGCGTCGTCGATGTGCTCCTGGTAGATCTGCTGCAGGCTGCGCAGCTCCTCGGGGTGCCGACGAATGCCGGGCATGAAACCGACGTCCATGGCGGTCTCCCATCCGATACGAGTTGTCCAACGTCACGTGTGCGGGTGCTGGTGCTGGTGCTGGTGCGCGTAGTGCTGCCGCAGCAGGTCCTTGCCGTAGTCACCGCCGTTGGGGGTGCGCACGATGGTGTGCACGTGGTACGGCTCGGGTTCGTCGTTGTCTAGGAAGATGCCGGCGTGGTTGTCGTACTCGATCAGCACGACCGGACTGTGCACCCGGTAGTAGAAGGGCGCGTGGGGGTCCCACGTCCCGATCCACCCCAGGTGGGTGTCGCCGAGGAAGCGCTCGATCTGGTCGCGGCGGTGCGCACGAGGCTCCGGTGGCAGGTTCTCCAGGTAGGGGTCGGTGAGCGACAGCAGCAGCTCTCGCTGGCCCGGCGTCAGCAGGTCGCCCGCCAGACCGACGTAGGGGAGCACCCGGTTGTCCCGGCCCGCTGCCGCGCGGTGGCGGCCGTCGACGATGCCTGACAGCTCGGGCGGAAGGTCCGCGGACAGCATCGAGCCGTACAGCAGGGCCCGGTCGCGCTGCGCCGCGCTCAGGGACTCCATGAACTCCCGGGCGCGCTCGCGATGGTCGGAGAACACGGCCTCACCGCCGAACTCCACGCCCAGGAAGGTCGGTGTGAGCACCAACTGGCCGCCGATGAAGACCGCGTGGAGATCGATGTGGTGACCCGCCAGCTGCCAGCCCCACGGCTGCTGGAGCGAGGGCTCGCCGAACAGGGTGAACCGGTAGCAGTACTCGGTGAGTGTGTCCGGGTACTTGCCGACCAGCTTGCCCAGGTCGGCGTTGAGACGCATCGCCTCGCGCATCAGCGCGTAGCCCTCGGGGCTCACGGTGGCTTCGATCACCGACAGCGCCGCATCCTGCACGGGCCCGGGCAGCTCCTGCAGCAGCAGGCCGTGTTCGGGGAACGTAAGAAAGGCGTTGGACCACACCCGCCATTCGGTGGCGTCGACCGGCAGCACGCCGAGCGCCTGTTGCTCCGCCGTGAGCTGGTCCAGATAACCCCGTGCGTTGTGCACCGCCCGCTCTGTCGGTGCGCCCTCGTCGGCCAGGGTGAAGAGGTCGGTCAGGGGCTGCCCGTCGGTCGTGATCCCCACGAAGGGATCGCCGGCGGTCTCCCCCACCGGCGGCAGCTCCGCGCCCGCGACGAGCTTCATGATCGCCGCCACACCGTCGTCGTCGGAGAAGTCCACCGCGCCCCGCTTCAGCGCCAGGCGCTCCGGGCGCGGCCGGTACCCACCGTGCAGAGAGGTCATGACCGCCCCGCTCCGACCTGCTCGAAGACGGACTGCGGGCCGGTGGCGTCGTGGCCGTTTGCGCTGAAGTCGACACCGCTGTCCCAGGGCTTCACCGGTTCCGGCGCGGGCGAGAGAACCGCCAGATGCTTCTCCGTCACCGTGCCCGCGTTGTACTGCCGGTGCGGCACACCGGCCGGCAGTACCACCAGCGTGCGGGGGCCGACGACATGCTTCTCCAGCGCGATCTCGACGGTCAGTTCCCCCTCCAGCACCAGGTAGTACTGGTCGAAGGCATGGATGTGGGTGCCCGGGCCGGCCCCGCCGGGAGCGACTTCCATGTAGTTGACGACCGTGTGCCGAGCGCCGGTCGCCGGACTGGCCAGCGCCAGCATCCTGAGACCCGGCATCGCTTCGTCCAGGGCGTCGGGATCGACGCGCCGGGTGTATCCGGGGTTGTCGGTGCGGTGGGAGGCCGGTACGTCGTCGGGAGAGTCCACCATGTACGCCAGCTGGGCCATCGGCCCGGGAGCGGGGATCAGCATCTCGAAGTGGGTCTCGGCGCCCGGCCCGTCGTTCCAGTTGCGGTGTGCCAGCCCCGCCGGGATGAAGACGAGGGTGCCGGCATCGATGTGCTGGACCTCGTGCCCCAGTTGGACGTTCATGGTTCCCTCGACCAGGTAGTACAGCTGGTCGACGTGGTGGTAGTGCAGGCCGGGGCCGCAACCGCCTTCCTCGATATGGCTGTTGATCAGGATCGCGCTCTCCAGGTGGGAGAGGAACTGCGCGCGGTAGCCGGGGAACCCCGTGTCGATGGCCTGGTCCGGGTCGAAGGGGCGGATGTACTGCATGCGGGCGGGCGGTGTGACGGTCGGCATCGGCCTACTCCTGCGTCCTGGTGCGGGTCTCGTGGTGTGCGCGGCTCAGCGGGAGAAGGCGGCCTCGACATCCTGGGTGGTGACGATCTCGCCCAGCAGCGTGAAGGTGTCCAGGGCGGCCTGGTGCGTCTCGTCGTTGGCCGCCGAGCACGCGTCGGAGACGATGAGGGTGCGGTAGCCGTGGTTGACCGCCTCGCGGGCGGTGCCCTGGACGGCGTGGTCGGTGGCGACCCCGGAGAGGACGACGGTGTCGATGCCCTTGCCGCGCAGGATCCCGTTGAGGTCGGTGCCGTGAAAGCCGGTGAGACGGGTGTGGGTGATCGTCAACTCGCCGGGCTCGGGGGTGAGTTCCTCGATGAGATCAGCGCCGCGCGTTCCGTCGACGAGGGCCTTGCGCTCCTCCACCAGGGCCATCAGAGGACAGTTGATGATCAGATCGCTGTAGCCGGGCCGGAAGGCCGTCCGGATGTGGATCACGGAGGCTCCCGCGGCTCGGGCCGCCCGGGTGAGCCGCTGGTTCTTGGCGATGACGCCGTGCCGCTGTACTCCCTCGGCGAAGAACGGTCCGAAAGCACCCTCGGGTGTCACGATGTCGTACTGCCAGTGGATGTTGATGACGGCGGTACGGGCTGGATCGAAATCGGTCATGGTGTCCTCCGACTGGCAGGCCCGCGGGCGTCCGGTTGACCGCTGAGCAACCATGTTTCTGATCGCAACACGACAGCTCACAACTGTCAATAGAAATGTTTGTTTTCAAGACAGACATGTCTGTGTTACGTTCACATTGGCTTCCCAAGGGCGTCGCCGGACGGTTCGCGCATGGCCGCGGCACCGCTGGTCCGGCGGCGAGAGCCGATCCCAGGAAGTTGTCGCGCGACGACGTGGTCCCCGCCTGACCGGAAAAGGACTGCAGCAATGGCATGGACATCTCTACCGGCCTCACCGAGCGGCTCTGCCGAGAGTGGGGCGACCCTGGAAGCCGCACGCTTCCGCGACGTCCTCTCCGCGGTGCCCACCAGCGTTGTCGTGGTGACCGCCCTGGACGGCGGCGAGCCGGTCGGGCTGGCCGTCGGCACCTTCCTCTCGGTGTCGATGAACCCACCACTGGTCGGGTTTCTCCCCGCGGCGACGTCGAGCAGCTTCCCCCGCATACGACAGGCCGGCGCCTTCTGCGCGAATGTGCTGACCGTGAACCAGCAGCACGTCTCCCAGGCGTTCGCCACGAGTGGCGCCGACAAGTTCGCCGGCCTGTCCTGGCGTCCGGCGCCGGTGACCGGATCGCCCGTGCTGGAGGGCGTGGCCGCGTGGATCGACTGCCGGATCACGACCCAGCACGAGGCCGGGGACCACTTCATCGTCATCGGTGAGGTCGCCGATCTCGACGCCGCGCCGGAAGAGACACCGCTGGTGTTCCACCGTCGCCGCTACACGGGCGCCGTCGGGCCCACCGCGGCCTGAACGCCGTAGACCTCGCCGGATGTTCGCGGGACACAGGTCGCGGCCGACAGCGCGTGGCGGCCCACACACCGCAAGGAAGACCGCAGATGTTCGTCCGTATCACCGATGGCCCCGACCGGCCGGTCCCGACGGAGGACCCCGACGACTTCGGGCGGTCCCCCGCAGAAGTCGTCGGCCTCGACACGGCGCCGATACGCGCCGGCATCCAGGAGGAGAAGCACCAATGAAGCTGCTCACCTACCGCATCGGCGACAAGGTGTCGTTCGGCGTCCTCGCGGATGACGGCGTCATCGACGGCGCCGAGACACTCGGCGGAGAGGCCACCTCGATCCGAGAGCTCCTGGAACGCGATCTCACGGGGCGACTGGAGCGGCTCAGCGCGGGCCGCGCGGCCACCCACTCGCTGGCCGAGATCGAGTACCTCCCGCCGGTCCCGGACCCGGCGAAGATCCTTTGTGTGGGCGTCAATTACGTCGACCACCGCGAAGAGACGGGGCACGTCGACAAGCCCGAACACCCCACCTTCTTCAGCCGGTTCGCCGATACGCAGGTCGGACACGAACAGCCCGTCGTCCATCCGCCGAACACAAGGCAGTTGGACTACGAGGGAGAGGTCGCGATCGTCATCGGCCGTCATGTGTCGGTGATCGAGACGGACGCCGACGCCCGGGCGGCGATCGCGGGACTGTCGGCCTACAACGACCTGAGCGCACGGGACTGGCAGTTGCACAACAGCCAGTGGCTGCCCGGCAAGAACTTCCGCGGGGTCGGTTCCTTCGGTCCCCACCTGGTCACGCTGGACGAGTTCGACGACCTCGGATCGGTACGGCTCACCACCCGGGTCAACGGCGAGCTGCGGCAGGACGCCACGCTGGACCAGCTCGTCTTCGACTTCACGGCGATTCTGGGGTACGTCACCGGGTTCACCTCCCTGGCTCCCGGCGACGTGATCGCCACCGGAACGCCGGGCGGTATCGGACTGGCCGCGAAGCCGCCGCGTTTCCTCGCCCCCGGCGACGTGACCGAGATCGAGGTGTCGGGCGTCGGGGTCCTCCGGAACGAAGTCGTGGCGGCGTCCGAGGACTCACGGTGAACCGCCGTCCCTGGCTGGCCACGTACCCCGGTGATCTACCGAGGGAGATCGTCCCCGAGTCCGAGTCGATGCTCGAACTGTTCGCGAGCACCGTCTCCAGGTTCCCCGACAGAACCGCGATCGCCTACTTCGACGGCGCCGTGTCCTTCCGAGACCTCGACCAGCGCTCGGACGCCCTGGCGATCGCCCTGACGGAGGGCGGCTTCGCCGCCGGCGACCGGCTCGCGCTCTACACCCAGAACAACCCGGCGTTCGTGGTGGGCCTCCTCGCGGCCTGGAAAGCCGGGGGCGTCGCGGTTCTCGTCAACCCCATGAGCAAGGCGCGTGAACTGTCCCACCTGCTCAGGGACTCGGGCGCGACGGCCCTGCTGAGCCTTGACGATCTGTACGTATCGGTCGCGCGTGAGGTGCTCGACGGCGGGCAGACCGAGGTGCGGCAGGTCTTCGTGGCATCCGCGCGCGACGACCAGAAGCGCGATGACCAACGAGTCATCCCGGTGGCGCGAACACCCGCGATCCCCGGGGCCCTCCGGCTGACGGACGTGTGCGCCCGACACGACGACCGCAAGCCGGAACCGGTCGGCGTGGACGCTGAGAAACCGGCGGTCCTGACCTACACCTCCGGCACTACCGGCGTGCCGAAGGCGGCGATCAACACGCACGGCAACCTGGCCTTCAACACCCACACCTACCGCGAGTGGATGAAGCTGAGCCAGGACGACGTCGTCCTCGGTATCGCTCCGCTGTTTCACATCACGGGGCTCGTCGGGCACGTCTGCGTCTCGTTGGTGGTCGGCTCGGAACTCGTGCTCGCTCACCGCTTCGATGGCACGGTCGTCCTGGACGCGATCCGCGAGCACCGGCCGACGTTCACCGTCGGCGCCATCACCGCCTTCAACCATCTCTCCGGACTGCCCGGGGCGACCAAGGACGACTTCGCCTCGCTTCGGGCGGTCTACTCCGGCGGCGCACCGATCGCACCCCAGCTGCGCGACAAGATCCTGGCCCGCACCGGGATGGACATCCAAAACTGCTACGGGATGACCGAGACCACCTCGCCGACGCACGCCGTGCCGCTGGGGGTGGCGGCGCCCGTCGATCCCGGCACGGGCGCTCTGTCGATCGGCGTGCCCGTCTTCAACACGTCCGTGCGCGTCATCGACGACGACGGCACGGATGTGCTGCCGGGAGAGACCGGCGAACTCGTCGTCTCCGGTCCGCAGGTCACCCCCGGCTACTGGAACAAGCCGGAGGAGACGGCGGACAAGCTCGTCGACGGCGAGCTCCACACCGGTGACATGGGCCTGATGGACGAAGACGGCTGGTTCTACCTGGTCGGCCGGAAGAGCGACATGATCATCGCTTCCGGCTACAAGGTGTGGCCCCGGGAGGTGGAGGACGTCCTCCTCGGCCACCGCGCCGTCCGTGAGGCCGCGGTGATCGGCGTCCCGGACGAATACCGCGGCCAGACGGTCAAGGCGTTCGTGTCCCTGCAGCCCGGGCGGACGACCAGTCCGGACGCCCTCATCGTGTTCTGCAGGGATCGTATGGCGGCCTACAAATACCCCCGTGTCGTCGAGATCGTCGACGAACTGCCCAGGAGCCCGGCCGGCAAGATCCTGCGGCGCGAGCTGCGGTGAGGACCGAGAAGGAATGAGCAGACCATGAACGACGCCGTCATCGTCGCCGCCGTGCGCACCCCGGTGGGGAAGCGCGGCGGTGCGCTGTCGTCCGTCCACCCGGCCGACCTGTCCGCCCACGTCCTCGAAGCTCTCGTCGAACGCACGGGAGTCCACCCGGCGCTCGTCGACGACGTCGTGTGGGGATGTGTCAGCCAGGTCGGGGAGCAGACCTTCGACATCGCCCGCACCGCGGTTCTGTCGGCGGGCTGGCCCGAGTCCGTACCGGGGACCACGGTCGACCGTCAGTGCGGCTCCTCGCAGCAAGCCGTGCACTTCGGAGCCGCGGGACTCATATCCGGCTACTACGACGTGGTCGTCGTCGGTGGTGTGGAGAACATGTCCCGGATTCCCATGGGGTCCGCGGCGGCGACCGGCAATCCGCTGGGCGAGCGCTATGCCAAGCGGTACGGCCCGGAGTTCCCGAACCAGGGCATCGGCGCCGAGATGATCGCCGAAGCGTGGGGGCTGTCCCGGACCCAACTCGACGAGTTCGCGCTGACCTCGCACGAGCGCGCGGCCACCGCCACGGATGCCGGACTGTTCACCACGGAGATCGAACCCGTGGTGGCGGCCGACAAGTTGGTCACGAAGGACGAGGGCATACGACGCGGCGGGACCCTCGACAAACTGAGCACGCTCCGCCCGGCCTTCCGCGAAGACGGCCGCGTCACCGCCGCCAACTCCTCGCAGATCTCGGACGGAGCATCCGCTTTGCTGATGACGACGAGCGAGGCGGCGGCCGCTCTGGGCCTGACGCCGCTCGCCCGCATCCACACGGCGGTCGTCACCGGTTCCGCGCCGATGCCGATGCTGACCGGCCCGATACCGGCGACACGCAAGGTGCTGGCCAAGTCGGGAGTCGCCCTCGACGAGATCGGCGTCTTCGAGGTCAACGAGGCCTTCGCGTCGGTGGTGCTCGCATGGGCGGCGGAGTTCGACGTGGACATGGCCCGTGTGAACCCTCGCGGCGGCGCCATCGCACTCGGCCATCCCCTGGGCGGATCGGGGGCCCGGCTGATGACCACCATGCTCCACCACATGCGCGCCGAGAACATCCGCTACGGCCTCCAGACGATGTGCGAGGGCGGGGGCCAGGCCAACGCGACCCTTCTCGAACTCCTCTGACCGCCCCAACCGCTGAAGCCCCCTTCCCTCAGGAGACAACTCGCGATGAACCTGTCCTTCGACTTCACCGGCCAGTCCGTGATCGTGACCGGCGGCGCGCGAGGTATCGGTCTCGAACTCGGCCGGTTCTTCGCGGACTCCGGTGCCGACGTCTTCCTCATCGACTACGACGGCGAGGAGGTCACCAAGGCCGCGGCCGAGGTGGGAGCGCGAGCCGTCCCCGGTGACGTCAGCAGCACCGAGGACATCGACCGGGCTGTCGAGCAGGTCATCGCCGAGACCGGCCGGATCGACGTCGTCGTCAACAACGCCGGAATCCTGCGCGACAAGGTCCTGTGGAAGCTCACAGACGACGACTGGGAGAGCGTCCTGGCCATCCACGCCGGCGGTACCTTCCGACTGACCCGCGCCTGCGTTCCGCACTTCCGCGCCCGGGGCTACGGCCGCGTCGTCAACGTCACTTCCTACACCGGCCTGCACGGCAACACCGGTCAGGCGAACTACGCCACCGCCAAGGCCGGGATCATCGGATTCACCAAGACCGCAGCCAAGGAACTGGCCCGGTTCGGGGTCACCGTCAACGCGATCTCCCCCAACGCCGAGACCCGGATGGTCGCCTCCATCCCCGAGGACAAGAAGGCCGAACTGGCGGCGGGCATCCCGCTGGGCAGGTTCGGCGACGCTTCCGAGATGTGCGCCGCGGTGGGCTTCCTCGCCTCCCACGAAGCGGGATACGTCACCGGCGTCGTACTGCCCGTCGACGGCGGGATCTCGATCTGATCAGGAGGCACGTTCGACGTGTAGGGGAACCGACCGGATGGACTCCGCGGCCTGAAGGATCCGGTAGAGCTCCGAGGCGCCGACGTGAATCACCTTGAGGACCGCCTCCCGTGCGCGTTTCTCATCGCGGGCAGCCAAAGCTTCAAAGAAGACGTTGCGCCAGCGGACGTGAGCGCGGTCCAGGAAATTGTCATGCAACAGTCCGAATCGGAGAACTCGTTCCACATGCGTCGCCAAGGGAAGCGCCATTTCCGTCATCACCGGATTGCCGCAAATCTGGACGAGATAACGGATCGGCGCCGACTTCATCAGGTCAGGACTGAGTTCGGGCGCGGGGCGGTCGTCCGGTGCCGTCGTCGTCACCAATTCGGCGAACATGGCGATCTGCTCGTCGGTGGCGTTGCGGATGATCAGCACCACCAGCGACGGGGCGGTCAGCTCGAAGGCTTCGAGGATGTCCTGGACGCTCTGCAGCGTCATCGGCGTGACCTGCCAGCCCTTGCGCTTCACGGGACGGGCGAACCCGGCCGCCTCCAGGCGCTGCAGCGCCTGCATCGTCGGCGTCCGCCCCAGGCCGAGCGACTCCGAGAGCTCGGACGCCTTGATCCATGTCCCCGGCGCCAGTTCGCAGCTCACGATGGCCTCACGAAGCGTCTCGTAGGCCTTGTCACTCATCAGCCGCGCCTTGCTCTGCCTGGCGTCCCCCATCATCGTCATAGCTGTACTATAAACGAAGATCCGCGTGTTCCGGACGGCTCCGTAGCCGACTTTTTCGGCACTGTAATTCGTTCAAACTATTCGGCTTTTCCCCGCCGCCCACACTGTGATCCCGCTCCGCTTTTCCATGTGGCACTAACGGTATCTTCCGGCAGATGTGACGACGATAGGCACCACCCGTCTTGCGGCAGGGCCTGGACGGATCTCCGTATCGCGCGCCAGAAACAGCGGGCAGCCTCAGCAGGGCCGGCGGCCACTGACCAGATGGCCGCCCTTCAAGCTCTCGGTCAGCCGAGTCCGTCGGCCCCCACCTGGACGGCGGACTCGTCCAACAGGGCGCTGCCCACCGGCTGTTGCCGCCCGTCGAGGTCGAGAACCGGTGTCGCCTCCTTGTACCAGGACTCGATCACCGCGTTGCCCCAGAAGTCACGGCGGCGGTCGTCGTTGACGTTCCACCGGTACGTCTCGTGGTCCGGGTCGCCGGTGTAGTAGTCGGAGGTGTAGATCTCCACGCGGTGGCCGTCGGGATCGCGCAGGTAGACGTAGAAGGCGTTGGAGACACCGTGCCGGCCGGGCCCGCGCTCGATGTGCTTCTCCTCGTGCAGCGCGCCGAAGATGTCCGCGGTGCGCAGCACCTGGTGGGACTCGTGGGTGGCCACCCCGAGGTGGTGCAGGCGGGGGCCCGCGCCGCCGGTGAAGGCCACGTCGTGGACGGTCTGCTTGCGGTACATCCAGGCGGCGTACAGCTCGTGCTCGTCACCCTCGATGGTCTCCGAGCAGCCGAAGCCGAGGGACTTGTAGTGGGCGTACGCGGCGGGGATGTCGGGGGTGCAGATGTTGAAATGGTCGAGGCGTGCGATCTGGGCGCCGCGGTGGAGGTCGTAACGCTGGATGAGGCGCTCACCCCGCTCGATCTCGTGGAAGAACTCGACCGGGAAGCCGAGCGGGTCGACGACGCGTACGGCGTCCCCGACGCCGACCGTGCCCTCGCCCTTCTTCAACCGCTTGACGGGGCGGCCGAGTTGGCGGAAGAACTTCTCCGCCTTGTCGACGTCCTCCGGAGTGCGGACGCGGTAGGAGATGTGGTCGAGAGCGGCGACCTCGCCCTTGCGCAGCACGAGGGAGTGATGAGTGAGCTCGTCGGTCCCGCGCAGGTAGAGCGAGTCGGCGTTCTCGTACTGGACGTGGAATCCGAGCATGTCCACCCAGAACCAGCGGGCCCTGGCCAGGTCGGTGACGGCCAGCTGGGCGTAGGCGGAGCGGACGACGTCGGGTGCCGGGGTGCTCATGAGGCGGCTCCGAATCGAGGGGTGTGGACTTCGCCGAGCGCGACGTGGACGATCTTGGACTCGGTGTAGAAGTCGATGCTGTGGGCGCCGCCCTCGCGGCCCACGCCGGAGGCCTTGACTCCCCCGAAGGGGGTGCGCAGGTCGCGTACGTTGTGCGAGTTGATCCAGACCATGCCGGACTCGACGGCGTGCGCGATGCGGTGGCCGCGCTTGAGGTCCGAGGTCCAGATGTACGCGGCCAGGCCGAACTGCGTGGCGTTGGCCAGCCCGATCGCCTCGGCCTCCTCGTCGAAGGGCGCGACGGCCACGACGGGGCCGAAGATCTCCTCCTGGAAGATACGGGCGTCACGGGACACGTCGGCGAACACGGTCGGCTGAAGGTAGTTGCCCTCGGTGAGGTGGTCCGGGCGGACGCCGCCCGCCACCAGCCGGGCCTCCTTCTTGCCGATCTCGACGTAGTTCAGGACGCGTTCGTAGTGCTCCGTGTGGACCAGTGCCCCCACCTCGGTGGCGGGGTCGGACGGCAGGCCGACCCTGACCCGCTCGGCGCGCTCGGCGAGGCGGCGGGTGAACTCCTCGTACAGCGGGCGCTCGACGAGCACCCGGGAACCCGCCGTGCAGCGTTCGCCGTTGAGCGAGAACACGCCGAAGACCACGGAGTCCAGAGCCGCCTCGATGTCGGCGTCGGCGAAGACGACAACAGGGGACTTGCCGCCCAGCTCCATCGACGTGGTCTTCAGGTGCTCGGCCGAGGAACGGATGATGTGGCGGCCCGTGTCGGTCGAGCCCGTGAAGGAGATCAGGGGCACGTCCGGGTGGTCGACGAGGGCCTGCCCGGCCTCCTCGCCGATGCCGTGGACGATGTTCACGACTCCGGCCGGCACCCCCGCCTCGGCGAAGATCTCCGGCCAGAGCGAAGCCGACAGGGGCGTCCACTCGGCGGGCTTGAGGACGAGCGTGCAGCCGGCGGCGAGGGCCGGCGCGAGCTTCCAGCTCTCCAGCATGAACGGGGTGTTCCACGGGGTGATCAGGCCGGCGACCCCTACTGGGGTGCGGACCACGTAGCTGAACTGCTCCTCGCCCTGCCGGAAGGCCTCCTCTCCGAGCGCGACGATGACGTCGGCGAAGTAGCGGAAGTTCTCGGCGGCGCGCCGGGCCTGGCCCTTGGCCTGGGTGATCGGCAGACCCGAGTCGTACGACTCGAACCGGGCGAGGCGGTCGTGGCGGGCCTCGACAGCGTCGGCGACGCGGTACAGAACGCGAGCGCGCTCACGGTTGGATATCGACGACCAGCCGGGGAAGGCGGCCCGCGCCGCTTCCACCGCCCGCTGGACGTCGTCCCGCGCACCCCGTGCGGCCTGGGTGTAGACGGTGTTGGACACCGGGTCGGTGACGTCGAAAGTGCGGCCGTCGGCCGCGTCGACGAGTTCGCCGCCGATCCAGTGCCGGATGGTCGAGGGCAGTCCCTCGGGGGCGGTGCTCACTTGTCGGCTCCGTTCTGCTGCGTTCCGAGCTGCTGTGTCAGGTCTCCGCCCTCGGTGAGGAGGGCGCGGATGCGGGTCAGGCCCGGGGCGGTGGGCGTGATGAGCGGTGGCCGTACGTGCGGGGAGGCAATCCGACCCTGCTGGGCGAGGACCCACTTCGCCGGGGCCGGGTTGGTCTCCACGAACAGCAGGTCCACCAGCGGGTGCAGGCGGTAGTGCAGGTCCCGTGCGCCTTCGAAGTCCCCCACCTCCCACAGCTCGTACATCCTGGCCACGGCGCCCGGCGCCAGGTTGGCCACGGCGCTGACGAAGCCGGCGCCGCCGAGGGCGAGCAGCGGCAGGCAGAGGAGTTCGATGCCGGACCACACCAGCAGCGAGCGGCCGCAGGCGTGCAGCACGCGGGAGAAGTGCTCGAAGTCCTTGGTGGTCTCCTTGACCCCGACGAAGTTGTCGAAGTCGGTGAACAGTCGCTTCACCGTCTCGGGGGCGATGTCGACCGCGGTGCGGGAGGGCACGTTGTACGCGACGATCGGCAGGTCCGGGAACTCGCGGGCCACCCTCGCGTACCACTCATAGAGGGCCTCCTGCGTGGGCCGCGCGTAGTACGGCGTGATGACCAGGGCCGCGTCGGCGCCCAACTCCTGGGCGGCGGCGGTGAGTTCCAGGGTCTCGTTCAGCTTGTGGGAGCCGGTTCCGGGCAGGAAGGGCACCCGGTCGCCGATCTCCTCGACGGTGGTACGCATCGCGGCGATCCGCTCGGCGACGCTCTGCGCGCTGGGCTCGCCGGTGGAGCCGCCGAGCGAGATGCCGTGCGAACCGGAATCCAGCTGGAAGCGGATCAGCGAGCGCAGGCTGTCGTGGTCGACGGCGCCCTCGTCGGTGAACGGGGTGACGACCGGGGCGATGGATCCGCGGATGGCGGAGGGGTCGCTGCGGAACTTCATGCGGATTCTCCTTGCGAGGCTTGCGAGGGGTCATGGCTGCGGCGCCACTGCTCGAACGGTTCGCGCCAGTCGGGACCGAGGGGATACAGCCCGTCGACGCTGTACCCGGCACGCACCTGCTCGGTGATGAAGCGCTCCCGCAGCTCCTGCTCCCCGCAGTCGGCGATCAACTCCTCGGCCAGCTCGGGCGGTACGACCACGACGCCGTCCGCGTCACCGACGATCAGGTCGCCCGGCTGCACCAGGGCGCCACCGCAGGCGATGGGCACACCGCTGTCCCACGGGACGTGACGGCGGCCCAGGACGGAGGGGTGCTCCCCGCCGTGGTAGACGGGCAGGCCGAGCTCGGTGACCGCGGCGCTGTCGCGCAGGCCGCCGTCTGTGACCACCCCGGCCGCCCCGCGCATCTGGGCACGCAACGCGAGGATGTCGCCGAGGGTCCCGGCGGAGGTGTCGCGGCGGGCGTCCATGACGAGCACGTGGCCCGGCCGCAGCTCCTCGATCGCCCGCTTCTGGGCGTTCATTCCGTTGCCGTACTTCTTGAACAGGTCCTCGCGCAGCGGCAGGTAGCGCAGGGTGTGCGCGACGCCGACCATGGTCCGGTCCGGCAGCGTGGGGCGGACGCCGTCGATGGACATGTGCGGCAGGCCGCGGGCACGGAGCTGTGCGCTGAGGGTGGCGACGGCGACCGAGCGCAGTCCCTCCTCGATCCGCTTGTCCAGCAGGGGCGCGGGTGTGTAAGCCGTCCCGTAGGCGGCCTCGCGCTCCGCCGGATCGGCCTTGGGCATCGCCCCGTACGGCTCCAGGGCGGGCCCGGCGGCGACGGGATTGCGCAGGCGTCCGGTGGACAGCCCGTTTCCGGTCACCTCGACCTCGACCAGGTCACCGGGGGCGACCACGGAGGCGCCGGCCGGCGTGCCGGTGAGGATGACGTCCCCCGGCTCCAGGGTGACCTGCCTCGACAGGTCCGCGATCAGCTCGCCGAACGGGAACAGCAGGGTGTCCGTGGTGTCGTCCTGGACCAGTTCGCCGTTGACCCAGGTCCGCAACCGCAGGGCGGCCGGGTCGAGTTGGCGTGCGTCCAGCAGTCGCGGCCCGATCGGCGTGAAGCCGTCTCCGCCCTTGGAGCGGAGGTTGGAGCCGCGGTCGGCGTAGCGCAGGTCGTACACACCCGCGTCGTTGGCGGCGGTCACCCAGCGCACGTACCGCCAGCCGTCCTCGGGCCTCACCCGCTGCGCGCGTGAGCCGATGACCAGGGCGATCTCGCCTTCGAAGCCGAGGAGTTCGCACCCCTCGGGGCGGACGAGCGCCTCCTTGGTGCCCGCCAGCGACGAGGGTGGCTTGAGGAAGTAGGACGGATGGGCGGGGATCCGGCCGCGCTCCTTGGCGCGGCTGGGGTAGTTGAGATGCAGGGCGATGATCTTCGACGGGGGGTGTCCGAGCGGGTGCGTCATGTCGTCCGTCCGGGATCAGGCGCGGTCGAGGAAGGCCTGGACCCTGGCCTTGTACGGCTCGCGGTCGTAGCTCTTCACGTACGCGCCGGCCATCCGCACCGGGTCGCCGAAGAAGTAGTACTCGTACAGCGCCTGGCGGCTGGAGAACGCCGAGATGCAGGTGTCCCACACCAGGCGGAAGAGCTTGACGCGCTCGGCGCCGGTCAGGGTCGCGGACTGCAGATAGGCCTCGATGTCCTCGGCGGCCGGGCCGTTGATGTCTCGCTCGGTCGGGGTGGCCATCAGGCCGGAGGCGCCGAGCTTGCGCAGGATCTGCGGGAAGCGCTGGTACAGCTTGGGGTAGAGGTTGCGGGCCGCGTTGAGCGGGGCGAAGGCGGGGGTGAGGACGCCGTACTCGTTGATCTCGGCGTCGGCCTCGGCGGCGCGCAGGAAGGCGCGGAGCATCTCCAGCGTGGTGATGATCTCGGCGATGTCCTCCTGGACGTGCTGGAACTGCTCGATGCCGATGGCCTCGGCGAGCAGGGACACCAGGCCGAGGATGTACTCGGTCTTGGCGGTGGTGCGGGTGACGACCTGGTGGGTCATGTGCACCACGGACGACGTCTGCGAGTAGAAGCCGTTGCACAGCTCCGCGTCGCCGAGGGCGAAGCAGCGCTCGTAGGGCACGTGCACGTTGTCGAAGACGACCACGCAGTCCGACTCCTCGAAGCGGGAGCCGAGGGGGTGGTCGTGGCGCGGGCGGTCGTAGTCGAGGGGCTCACGGGCGATGTAACGCAGGCCGGGGGTGTCGTTGGGAATGGCGAAGGCGTAGGAGTACGGCTTGTCCTCGGGGGTGCCGCGCAGCACGGTCGACGGGAAGACGAGCATCTCGTCGGCGAACGGGGCGATGGTGGCTAGCATGCGCGCGCCGTGGATCACGACCCCGTTGTCGTCCTCCTTCACGATCCGCGCGGCCAGCTTGCCGCCTGCCTGCTGGGTGCCGGCCACGGACCGGTTGACCTGCGGCGGGATCAGCGTGTGCGTACACAGCAGGTCCTCTTCGCGGACCTGCTCGTAGTAGCGGCGGATGTTCTCGCCGAAGGCCGGGTTCGCCTGGGCGAACCAGTCGGCGGCCGAGGCGAGCGCCATCAGGGAGCTGTTCATGTAGTCGCCGGTGCGGCCGAGCATGCCGTTGCTGTGGTCGGCCCACACCTTCACCGCCTTGCGGCGCTTGACCAGGTCCTCCGGGGTCTTCGGCGTGAGGAAGGAAGTGCCCACCGGCTCGCCGGACGTGGGCGAGGTGTAGGTGAGGACGTCCTTGTGGTCGTCGGAGTGCTGGAGGTCGAACAGTTCGGCGTAGGTCTGAACGACATTGCGGAAGGCGGGGTGGTCCTGGATGCCGCCGGTGACGGTCTCGCCCTGGATGTGGACGGTGGGGCGGGAGGCGGCGAGGCGCTCCAGGTATTCCTTGCCGGTGCGTGCGGCCATGGTGGTTCTCCTGGGGAGGTGATCAGCGGGGCGGGGTTTCAGATGAGGTGTTCGATGCCGTCGGTGGACTCGGCCGCGGTGCCGAAGCGGCTCCAGGCGTAGGTGAGGGCGTCGCCGTCGCGGTGGCCGAGGTCGGTGACGCGGCCGACGACGAGGGTGTGGTCGCCGCCGTCGTACGCCCGCCAGGGCTCGCACTCCATCCATGCCAGGGGATTCGCGAGGCGGGGCACCCGGGCCCCGGTCACCCAGCGGGGCTCGGCGGCGCCCTGCGCCCCGGCGAACAGCCGGGCCAGCGGCTCCTGTTCGGCGCCGAGGATGTTGACGCAGAAGGAGCTGTCGAGCAGTTGGTCGTGGCAGCGGGCGCGTCGGGCGACGCTGACGACCACCAGTGCGGGATCTGCGGAGACGGACGTGAAGGAGTTCATGGTCGCGCCCCGGGGACCGTCCTCGCCCGCGTACGTCACGACGGTGACGCCGGTGGCGAACCGGGACATGCAGGCGCGCAGGGCACCGGGGCTGGGAGGGGCGAGGGCTTGGGACATGAGGAGGACTCCTTGAGTCGATCGCCGGCTGTGCCCTTTGGCGAAAGGCCGGGGAGGGGGCGCTGGTCCAGCAGGGCTGGGGACGAAGCGCGCGAGGTCCTGACCAAGCAGGTAATAAAAGCTTTGACTATTTGGACGGTACCCGGCCTGCCCGTTCTTGGGAAGCCATCTCGATACTAGACGTACCGTTTCGGTAAGGCCAGAACCTGGAGACCATCAACGCCGGAAGGCGTGGCGGCCAGAAAAACGAAACGATACGTGCCGGTTCTGTTACGGGGACGGCGGGCCGGAGGCCGGGTGGCCGTCCGGCCTACACTCCTGGTGTGAATCACGAGCAGCCGGACAACGAGGACCTGCATTTCTGGTCGTTCATCGATCATGCGGTCAGCCGCGCGAACCGTGAGCTCCCGGGCGTCGATCCGCTGGCGATGCGGTTGGTGCTCACCCTTCACAGGGCCGCAAACATGCTGGTCTACGACCTGGAATCGACCGTCCACCGGCCCCGGGGATGGTCCTGGCCCGGCTTCCGCGTGCTGTTCTCGATCTGGCTGTCGAGCCCCGTCGAGGCAAAGAAGGTCGCGGAGCTGTCCGGCATGAGTCGCGCGGCCGTGTCGGCGCTGGTGAACACGCTGGAGCGCGACGGTCTCGTCACGAAGGCGCGCGCCCCGCACGACGGGCGCGCGGTCAATCTCACCCTCACCGAGAGTGGTCTGCACGCGATCACCACGGCGTTCCAGGCGCACAACGAGCGCGAGCAGGAGTGGGCGGGCTCTCTCAGCGCGGACGAACAGAAAACGCTCATCGCACTGCTGGAGAAGCTCACCGCCCACTCACTGCGATTCGAGGTGAAGCAACGGACGTGACGGCGGCTACCTCACGAGGTTGCGCTGCGTGCCGAGCCCGGTGATCTCGCTCTCCATCACATCGCCCGCGCGCAGGAACCGGCCGTAGTGCGAGCCGTTGCCCTGCGGAGAGCCAGTGATGATCATGTCGCCCGGCCGCAGCGTCACCCGGTGCGAGACGTACGAGATGAGGGCGGCCACCCCGAAGATCATGTCGTTGGTGTTGCCCTTCTGCATGACCTTGCCGTTGAGCCGGAGCGTGATGTCGAGGTCCTGCGGGTCGGGCACGAACCGCGCCGGCACGAGGTAGGGGCCCGTGGGGTAGAACGTGGGCTGGTTCTTCGCCCGCATCCAGTCGGTCCCCATCATCGGGATGTCCGGTCGCGACACCAGGCTGCGCGTCGTCAGGTCGTTGCAGACGGTGTACCCGGCGACGTGGTCCAGTGCCTCGTCACGGCTCACCTCGCGAGCCTCGCGCCCGATGACCACGCCCAGTTCGAGTTCCCAGTCGTGGTTCTCCCCGAGGGAGGGCAGGACGACGTCGTCGTACGGGCCGCTGATCGCGGACGGGACACCCACCCACACGTACGGCTCGCCGTGCGCGGCGCGTTCGTCCATCTCCCGGGCGGCCTGCTCGCGCAGTTCCTCCTCGGTGGCGTCCGCCGTCCCCAGGCGGTGCGCCACGGTGATCTGGATGACGTGCTCGCGGTAGTTGGCCCCGGCGCCGAAGATCTGGCCGGGCGGCTGGACGGGGGCGAGCACCGTGAGCTCGCCGACCGGCCGCCCGTCGCCCTCGGGCGCGTCGGCGAGGGACTGGAGCGCTTCCAGTGACGTGTCCCAGTCGGCCAGCAGGTCCGACGTGGTTGTGGCCGCGGGCAGGACGGTCCGGGTGTCGTACACCTTGTCGTCCACGACGATGCCGGGGAACGGACCGGAGTGTCCGTCGGCGAACGTTCCCAGCGAGAAGGGGATCTGGCTCATGGTTTCCTCATGCTTTCCGGCGGGTGTGGGCGAACTCCGCGTATTCCTGGAGCAGCGCGCTGTCGTCCACCGCGCCCAGGTCCACGACGTCGCTCAGGGAGGCTCCCTGCAGCAGGCGCTTGACCGGCACCTCTATCTTCTTTCCCGTGCGGGTGTGCGGGATCGCGCGCATGGGCACGACCTCGTCGGGCACGTGCCGCGGTGACAGCTCCTCCCGGAGCACCTGGTTGACGCGGTGCGCCACCGCTTCGGGGTCGGCGCCCTCCTGGAGGGCGACGAACAGCGGCATGTAGTAGCCGTCCTCGCCCAGTTCGGCGCCCACGACGAGGGCTTCGCGCACCTCGGGGAGCGCCTCGACGACCCGGTAGATGTCCGCAGGGCCCATGCGCACGCCCTGCCGGTTCAGGGTGGAGTCCGAGCGGCCGTGGATCACACTGCTGCCGTCGGGCTCGAACTCGATGAAGTCGCCGTGCCGCCAGGCTCCGGCGTACATGGAGAAGTAGCTCTCCCGATAGCGCCGGCCGTCGGGGTCGTTCCAGAAGCGGAGCGGCATCGAGGGCATCGGCTGCGTGATCACCAGCTCGCCCCGCTCGCCGACCACGGGCTCGCCGTCCCCGTCCCAGGCTTCGACACAGACGCCCAGGGCAGGCGCCTGGAGACGTCCCACGCGGACGGGCAGTGTGGGGGCGCCGCCGACGAAGATCGAGCACACGTCGGTGCCACCGCTCATGGAGGCCAGCCACACGTCGCCGAGCCGGTCGCGGACCCAGCGGAAACCGTCGGTGGACAGCGGTGACCCGGTCACCTGCACCGTCCGCAGTGCCCCGCGCTCGGGGGCGAGACCGGCCTTGAGGCAGGCGTGCAGGTATCCGGCACTGACACCGAGTGTGTCGACGTCGTGTTCGTCGGCGACGCGGAAGACACGCCCCAGGTCGGGGCGGACCGGGTTGCCGTCCAGCAGCACGATCGTGGCGCCGACCGCGAGCCCGGAGACCAGCATGTTCCACACCACCCAGCTGGTGCTGGCGACGTTGAGGAAGCGGTCGCCGAACCTCAGGTCCGAGTGCAGCCGCAGGACCTTGAGGTGTTCCAGGAGGACACCGCCATGCCCGTGCACGATCCCCTTGGGGGCCCCGGTGGTACCGGAGGAGAACAGCACCCACAGCGGGTGGTCGAAGGGCAGCTCGTCGAACTCCGGCTCACCTCCTCCAGCCGTGACCGTGCCCCAGAGCGACACGGCGCGGTCCGCCGTGAGCAGGCTTCCCGGGCGGAGGTGGTCGACCCAGAGCACGTGCTCCACCGACGGCAGCCGGTCGATCACGGTACGCATCTCGTCCGTGCGCTCGTGCGTGCGTCCGCCGTAGTGGTAGCCGTCCGTGAGCAGCAGGACCTTGGGCTCCAGCTGGGCGAACCGCGAGAGCACCCCGTCCGCGCCGAACTCCGGGGAGCACACCGACCACACGGCCCCCACCGCGGCACAGGCTAGGAGCCCTACGACCGCCTCCGCGCGGTTGGGCAGGACGGCGGCCACCCGGTCGCCGTGGGCCACGCCCATCCGGCGCAGCGCGGCGGAGAGGGCGGCGACCTGGCCGCGAAGCTCGGCTCGCGAGAGCTGTTGGGACGTGCCGTCGTCGTCCACGACGACGAGCGCCTCCGCCGGGCAGCGGCGCAGCACATGCTCGGCGTAGTTCACGGTACGGCCGGGAAACCACGTGCCTCCGGGCATCTCCCGGGGAGCCACCGGGCCGGCCGGGGTACCTCCGAGCCGTACGTCCTCGAACTCGGCGACGGACTCCCAGAACCGGCCCAGGTCCTGTGTCGACCAGCGCCAGAGATCCAGGTAGTCGTCGCCGCCGTCGTAGTCCTTCAGCCCACGGCGATAGCGAACCAGTTCGCTGCCCTCCTGCCGGGCAGGGCTCGGCGTCCACAGGACGTCGTGCGCGGTGCTCATGAGACAGCGGTGTCGACGGGCAGGGCGCCGATGAGGACGAAGGCCACGCGGCAGGTCGAGTCGCCGCGGTTGGACCAGGAGTGGCTCGTGCCTCGCTGGATGATCACGTCACCGGCCCTGGCGAGGGTCTCCCCCTCGTCCGTCAGCAGCCATATCTCGCCCTCGAGGACGAGGGCGTAGTCCAGGCTGTCGGTGCGGTGGAACCAGAAGTGGCGGTCGCCGGCGGCGGATGCCGCGGCGGCGCGGGCGTGTTCGCCGTCGATGTCGTCGAAGAGGGAGTCGGCGGCGTCGGCGTAGGCGCCGTCGGGCGGGAAGCTCGCGATCCGGAAGACCGTTCCTCCGGGCTTGGGGTACATCGGCACCTGGATGTCGGCGGAGGCCGCGTCCTGGTTGCCGTCGTTGCTCACATCGCCCGGTTCGGTCTGCCAGGGGACGATCGCGCCGAACCCTTCGACGGTGTCGGACACGAAGACGTTCGGGGCCGGGCCGTCGCTGATGACGGTGGAGCGGCCGTCGGCGGTGTGCCCCGTGACGATGCGCCGTACCGGCTTGATGGCGTGCGGGTTGGTCATCTCGCTTGGTCCCGTCGTCAGTTCGCCGGCGTACCGAAGGGGTACGGGCGGGGCTCGGGCCACCAGGGGGCCTTGTCCGGCTCGGCGCTCATGCGGTTGCGCAGGACACCGACGCCTTCCAGCTCGAGTTCGACGACGTCTCCGGGCGACAGCCGCCGGTCCAGCTCCAGGCCGGAGCCGTTGGGCAGGGTGCCGGAGCCGATGAGGTCGCCGGGCTGGAGCCGGTCGTTGATGGAGACGTAGGCGAGCAGTTCCTCCGGCGTGTAGATCATTCCCTCGGCGCTGGTCTCGCTCCAGACCTCGCCGTTGACGCGGACCGCACCCTTGAGTCCGTCGACGGAGGGCAGCTCGTCGACGGTCGTGATCCAGGGACCGATGCCGTACGCGTAGTCCTTGCACTTCTGCGGGCCCATGCCCATGCCCATCTCGGGCCCCTGGATGTCACGGGCGCTGAAGTCGTTGAAGATCGTGACGCCGAAGAGGTGGGCGCGGGCGCCGTCGGGGGTCAGGTTGCGGCCCGCGGCTCCGACGATGAGGCCCATCTCCAGTTCGTAGTCGACGAATTCGGAGTAGCTCGGGTAGGGGATCTCCTCGTCGTGGCCGTAGACCACTCCGGTGGATCCCTTGAAGTAGCCGGGCGTCTTGAAGAGTTGGGGGTTGGGCAGTCCGCCGCCCACCTTCTCGGAGAACCCCTTCATGTGCGCCGGGAAGGTCAGTCCGTCACGGATGACCGGCGGGTCGACGGCCGCCACCCAGGACAGCCCCTCGATCGGCAGCGAGGCGTCGTCGGCGGCCCGGTCCACGGCCCAGTGGGCGGCGTCGAGGAACGCCTGCCCGGCGGCGATGGCGGCGGCCATGCTCGACGGGAAGTGGGCGGCGGCCAGCCGGCGGGCCGCGTCCGGCGTGGCGCGCTGCGCCTGCCTGCCCTGGGCATAGGCCCTGGCCAGGTCGATGACCCTGCCCTCGTCGGGCCGTACGGCGACGAGCCTGATCTGCTCGCCGTCGGGGGAAGGTGTGGAGATCCGTCCCAGCTTCATGTTTTCTCAGCTCCTCTATCTATTCGAAACGTTTCGTATCGTATGGCGAACGAATTGCCTTGTCGATCCCCTATTGCCATTGGGAGATGAGGCCGTGCGTGGGGTAGTTTCACTTCGTGGCTGTACGAAGCGAATCGAGTCGTCGAGCGATTCTCGACGCGACCATGGACCTCCTTGTCCGCGACGGCAGGCGCGCCATCACGGTGCAGAAACTGACCATGGAGGCGATCGCCAAGCGGGCCAAGGTCAGCAAGGCGACGATCTACCGGTGGTGGCCGAACAAGGCCGCGGTCGTCATCGACGCCTTCATGGAGAACCACCTGGCGCACACCCGCATCCCCGAAGGGGTGCCGGTGCGCGAGGCCCTCCTGACGCACCTCAAGTCGCTGATCTCCCGCTACGCCGGGCCGCAGGGCAAGCTGGTCGCCCAGATCATCGCCGAGGGGCAGTACGACCCCGAGACGATGGCCAACTTCCGCGCGCGGTTCTGGCAGGAGCGCGCCGCGGCCGTCGAGAAGCTGATGCGCAGGGGAATCGACGAGGGCGTCTTCCGGTCCGACCTCGATCCGGCGTCGGCGGCCCAGATGTTCTACGCCCCGGTCTACTTCCACCTGCTCTTCGGCGGCGTCCCGCTCGACGACACGCTCGCGGAACAGCTCGTGGACCTGGGGATCCGCGGCCTGGCGGCGCGTCCGTCGCCGGACGAGGAGTCCTGACCCCCGTCCGCCCGGCCGGGTCACACCGGCGGTGCGACGAACAACCCCCGGTCCGGGTCGTTGAACATCTCCCTGGACACGAAGTCGTTCATCGGGTTCGAGGTCCCCCACACGTCCGAGGTCTCCGGGTCGTCGGTGCTGTACAGGTGGGGGTGCCAGGTGTCCTCGTCCAGGGTCTCCAGCTCCGTCGTGTACTCCATGGTGTTGCCGTTGGGGTCGTGGAAGTACGTGAAGGTGTTGTTCCCGGCGCGGTGCCGGCCGGGACCCCAGACCTTGTGGATCCCGTCGCGCATCAGGCGGCCGCTGCCGCGCATGTACTCCTCAAGACCGCGCATCTCGAAGGACGCGTGGTGCAGCGAGACATGGGGACAGCGCGCGATCGCCATGCTGTGGTGCTGTGGGTTGCAGCGCAGGAACCACATGATCCCGCCGAGCTGCGGGTGCACGTTGGTGTCCGAGAGCCGGAAGTCCAGGTACTTCTCGTAGAAGGCCATCATCCGCTCGGGCTCCGGGGAGTTGAGCACGACGTGGGACAGCCGCACCGGGATGTCCTCGCGCTCCTCGATCCTGCGGTGGGTGCGGGCGGCGACCTCGGTGGAGATCTCGATGGTCCGCCCCTCCACGTCGAAGAACCGGAAGCCGTAGCCGCCGCCGGGCGTCTGGAGCTTGTCCGGCTCGCTGACCAGCTGCACGCCGTCGGTGGCGAGGCGGGTGGCGAGGCCGTCCACCGCGGCGCGGTCGGCGGCGCCGAAGGAGACGAGGTCGAGGCGCTTGTCCTGGGAGCGGCGGACCCGGACGACGTACTGCTCGGGCGAGCCCTCGGCGGCGAAGTAGGTGACGTCGCCGTCGGAACCGGCTTTGGTCAGGCCCCACTGCTGCTCGTAGAAGGCGACCTGCTTGTCGTAGTCCTGAACGGCGATGTCGACGTGCCGGAGGTGGGTGATGGGCTGGTCGGGCATGGTGAACTCCTGTGGGGGAATCGGTCTTTGCGCGCGGGACGGTCAGTGCCGCGCGGTGGTCTCCTGTCGCGGCGCGCTCGTCTCGCGCCGGGGTTCCAGGGCGCCCGCGAGGGGCAGAAGCCGGAGCATCGCTTCGAGCTGTTCGGGGGTGTGTGCCGTCCCGAGCACATAACGGTCGGGACGGACCAGGACGGCGGGGGCCTCGACCGACGTGAGCAGTTGACCGACGTGCTGGGGGGAGGTCAGTACGGCGACCTCGGGCTCCTCCGCCAGCGCCTCGCGTACGGCATCGGGCAGCCCGGCCTGCAGTTCGGGCGTGGCCGCGAGGAGGAACCGGCGTCCCACGAGGTCGTCGAGACGCGTCCCGTCGGGCAGCATCGGCTGCATCGAGAGCCGTCCGCCGTGCGGGTCGGCGGGGCCCGTGTGCACACCCGGGCCCAGGGCCGGTGCCGGCGGATAACTGTCGGCCGGGTTGGCGCGGATGTGCGCGTCCCGCCGGGCAGCCATCGCGGGGTCGGTGGTCTGGACGAGTCCGGCCATCGTCGCCGCCTGCTCGACCCAGTACCTGGCGTGGTCCCTGCGTTCGGACTCGTAGGTGTCGAGCAGGGACTCGGGGGCTCTGCCACGTGAGACGAGCCGGAGCTTCCACACCAGGTTGGCGACGTCCCGCAGGCCGGCGCAGAGTCCCTGGCCGAACAGCGGAGGTGCCAGGTGAGCGGCGTCACCCGCGAGGAACACGTTGCCGACCCGCCATGACGTGGCCAGCCGTGCGCGGAAGGTGTAGATGACGCTGCGGTCGGGTTCGAAGTTCTGCGGCGTGAGAACACCTCGGCTCAACCGGGCGATGCCCTCCGGTGTGCCGATCTCCTCCGGGTCGTCGCCGGGGAGGACCTTGAACTCCATGCGCACCCGGTCACCGGGGAGCCTGATCCAGAGCGCCGGACGGGTGTGTCGGCCGAGGAAGACCATGTCACCCTCGATTCCGGCCGTCCCCCGCAGGTGTCCGTCGACGACGAGCCACGGATCGTCGGTGCCGAGGTTCTCGCCGGACACCCCGAGCGTGCGCCTGACGGTCGAGGTGCCGCCGTCACAGGCGATGACCCATCGCGCGGTGAGTGTCCGGGTCGTCCCCTCCAGGGTGCGGACGGTACAGCGGACGGAGTCGTCACCCTGCTCGATGTCCAGCAGCGTGGTGCCGAGCCGGAGTTCCACGTCGGCGAGCCGGGCCACTTCGGCGCGCAGCAACCCGTCGACCTCGGGCTGATGGAACAGGACCTCCGAGTGCCAGCCCTGCGGCCCCATCTGCCCCGTGGCATGAGACACCAGGGTCTCGCCGGCCTCGTTCTCCATGCGGTAGTCGCACATCGGTTTGACCCGGGCGGAGAGTTCCTCTCCCAGGCCCATGGCCTGGAAGGAACGCACGGTCTCACCGTCGAAGTGCACGGCCCGCGCCTGTCGCCACATCTCGGGCTCGCGCTCGATCCCCACGGCCCGTACACCGGCATGGCCCAGCAACGCGAGGGCCATCACCCCGACGGGTCCACCACCGACAACGATGACTTCACAGTCCTGTGACACCTGAACTCCATTAGCGGCTCTGGTACTTGGATGTACCGTTTGATCTCTGCATCCCGCGTGTCCGCCGGACGACGTGTGCGCTCGGCGTCCGCGGCCGATGACAGGGCTAGCGGCCCGGCTCGTGCCCTGGCACGGCCGGTCCGTCTGCCGTGTCGGTGTCCGCGCCCGCCGGACGGACGCGGTACTCCTCGTGGCCAGCTCGTCGGGACGAACCGGCCGGGACCGGATCGCTCCCCGCCGACGGATTCCCGTCCGCCGCCACGAGACGCACCCCCCGCCCGCCGAACTCGGCGATGACGACGTCACCCCGCCGCACCGTGACCTCACAGATCACTGAACGGCCCTGCCAGGAGCGGGTCACCGCTTCGGCGACCAGGTCGTCACCGAGGTGGCCGGGGCGCCGGAAGGCAATCTCCGCACTCGCCGTGACGACCGGCGGGCCGAAGCTGTTGACGGCACACGCGAAGGTGGTGTCGGCCAGCGCGAACACGAGCCCTCCGTGCACGACGGCGTGACCGTTGACCATGTCCGGCCGGACCCGCATCCGTGCGCGCGCCCGCCCGTCGGCCGCCAAATCGACCTGTATGCCGAGGAGTTCGCGGGTCCGGTCCTCGCTGAGCATGCGGCGCACGCTCTCCGCCACCCGACCGTCCGTGACGCGCCCCGCGTCATCGCGATGGCCGTCGGAGGTGAAAAGGTCGGGCGTCACGGACGCAGTTCCAGACCGAGCGGGCGGCCGTCGTACAGGTCGTCGACGCCAGGCGCCCGATCGGGCATCATGCCGAGCTTGTCGCGCATCGTCAGGATGCACTCCAGACCGGCACGAGCAGGAGCCAGCGAGGCGGGGCGCGCGCGCAGCGCGGCCCGCGCCGAGGCCGGTCCGTACCCGCCTCGCGTCAGCACGTCCAGGATCTGTTCGTCCTCGGTGGCGTGCAGCCACTGCCGCGCCCTGTCGAGGGCCGTGAGATAGAGCGAGAGGTTCTCCCGTCCCGCCTGACGCGTCGTGGGGCCGGCCACGACAGCCTGTCCGGGAAAATCCGGCACCTCCTCCTCGACCGCGAGCAGCGAGACGAAGCCCTCCTGTCGGGCCAGCTCGTCCAGCGGCGGCCCCAGCCACGTCGCGTCGATCGACCGTGCGCGCAGGGCCTCGAAGCGCTCGCGCACTCCGCCCACCGGCACGAACTCGTACGCGCCGGGAGCAAGGCCATGGTGACCGAGGAGATGACGCAGCACGACGGCGAAGCCGTTGTCGGGCGCGTCCACGCCGAACACGGCGCCCCGCAGGTCTTCCAGCCCTCTCGCCGAGGGCTGCGCGACCAGCCGGAGTGGTGTCGTCGACTCGATCTCGGCGACGGCCCGGAGGTCGCCGCCGCGGGAGTTCCAGACGACCAGGTTGTCGATGGCCGTGACGCCCACGTCGACGTCGTCGGTCAGCAGTCGGTCCCGCTGGTCCGTCGACGACTCGATCAGCACGGTCTCGACTTCAAGGCCGTTGTGAGCGAAGAAGCCAAGCTCGTCGGCTACGACGCATACGGGCGGCGGAACGAACACCGCCTGTCGAAAGCACACCGTCATTGGAGTGCTCCTCTCTGCACGAGGTGCCCACACACTAGGTCAATCGAAACGGAACGTCTAGGATCACAACCGGTAATTTTTTGCCGCTGTCAGTGCCGTCACGCAGCGACGCGACAGCACACATCACCGTCATTGACCTGACCAAATGATGTCTCCGACGCATACCTCCGCCCCTCGGTGCGCACAGCCGGAACCCCCGGCACAGCCCCGACTACCCTCGCTTCATTCGAAACGGACCGTTTAGCATTCCTCGCAGTGGAGAGCCGCCGACGAGTCGGCGCACCCCACGCACCCATTCGCCAAATTGAGAGGTGCATGACATGCCTGAAGCAGTCGTAGTCGCCGCAGCCCGCACGCCCATAGGGCGCGCCGTCAAGGGTTCCCTGAGGGATGTCCGCCCCGACGATCTCGCGGTGACGGCCGTCCGTGCGGCCCTCGACCAGCTACCGGGACTGGACCCGACACGGATCGACGACCTTCATCTCGGCTGCGCCGAGCCGAGCGGCGAGCACGGTGCCAACATCGCCCGGCGGGTGGCCGTGCAGCTGGGGCTGGACGAGGTGCCCGGCACCACGGTCAACCGATTCTGCTCATCCTCGTTGCAGACCGCCCGGATGGCCTTCCACGCCATCAAGGCGGGAGAAGGCCACGTCTTCGTCAGCGCGGGTGTGGAATGCGTCTCCCGCTACCGGCACTTCGGCCCCACCGGAGCGGACGCCGACGACGTTGCGAACCCGGCATTCGCGGAGGCCGGGGAGCGCGCCGTGGAGGAAGCGCGAACCAACCGCCGGTGGACCGATCCCCGCTCCGACGGCCTGCTGCCCGACGTCTACATAGGCATGGGGCAGACCGCGGAGAACGTGGCAGGCCTGCGCGGGATCAGCCGTCAGGAGCAGGATCACTACGCCCTGCGCAGCCAGCAGCTGTACGCCCAGGCCGCCGAGTCCGGGTTCCACGCCCGGGAGATCACCCCCGTCCGGCTGCCCGACGGCACGGTGATCGCGACCGACGACAGCCCGCGCCCCGGCACGACGCACGAGGCCCTCGCCGGTCTCCCGCCGGCCTTCCGGCCGGGCGGCACGGTCACCCCCGGAAACTCCTGCCCGCTCAACGACGGAGCCGCCGCCGTGGTCATCATGAGCGATGTCAGGGCGCGAGAGCTCGGCATCACTCCCCTGGCCAGGATCGTGGCCACCGGCGTGTCCGGCCTGTCCCCCGAGATCATGGGCCTGGGGCCGGTCGAGGCCACCCGACGCGCTCTCGCGCACGCCGGCCTGTCGGTCGGGGACATCGACCTGTTCGAGATGAACGAGGCGTTCGCCGTTCAGGTCATCGCCTCTCAGCGCGAACTCCGCATCCCGTTGGACAGGCTCAACGTGCACGGTGGGGCCATCGCGCTGGGACATCCGTTCGGTGCGACCGGCGCGCGCATCATGACCACCTTGCTCAACGGGCTGCGCACGCGCGACGCACAGTGGGGCGTGGAGACCATGTGCGTCGGCGGCGGGCAGGGCATGGCCATGGTGCTGGAACGCCTCAGCTGAGTGGAAGTCGGCCGGGACCTGGCCGTCGTAGCCGACCGACCGGTCCGCCGCAGCAGGCCGGTCGCTCCGGCAACCGGGCCTCTCTCAGTCGACGGGCCCGACGTCGTTCTCAGCAGCTGTGCCGACGGATTGCGCGGCCGGGGTGAGCTGGTGATCGCTGCCGGGCTGTTCGGCTTCCCACAGGGGGTGATGGCGCCTGGCCCAGGAGCGGGACACGAGGCCGGTGCGCAGACCGGTGCGCGCCTCGGGGTCGTTGTACGCCATCCAGATATGACCGCAGACCAGGGCACCGATGAGCAGGGCCAGCCAGTCGTGGACGAACGTCGCCCCCGTGCGCAGGAACAACGGGGTGAGACGCGGGAACCACATGATGAGGCCGGTGCCGATCATCACCAACACGGCTCCGGAGATCACCGCCGCGTACAGCTTCTGACCCGCGTTGAACTTCCCCGACCGGTGAGGACGTCGGCGCAGCGTCGCCCGCAGCCAGCCGCGGTCGTGCGGGCCGAACCGGTTCAGGCGGACGAGGTCGGCGCGGAAGGCCCGGGAGACCAGCCCCGCCAGCAGCGGGACGGGCAGGATGACCCCCGCCCACTCGTGCACGGTCACCAGCAGGCGTCGGCGGCCGATGAGCTCCGCCAGCGCGGGCAGGTAGAGGAACGCGGCGGTGACCAGGGCCGTACCCATCAGCGCGGCCGTGGTGCGGTGGATCCAGCGCTCCGCGGCGGTGAAGCGCCGGATCAGCTCGGACGGTTCAGCCGGTCGAGTCATCGTCGCGTCCGTTCGACTTACCGACCCATGCGTCGATGTCGTAGCCGCGCGGCTCCCAGTAGCCGGGCACGACCCGGTCGGTGACCGTGATCCCGGCGAGCCACTTCGCCGACTTGTAGAAGTACATCGGCGCGGCATACAGCCGTACGGGTCCGCCATGCGCGGCGGTGACCGGCTTGTCCTGCATCTCGTAGGCGACGAGCATGTCGGGGCGCCGCGCCTGCTCCAGGGTGAGGCTTTCGGTGTACACCCCGTCGAAGCACGTGAAATGCAGGGCTTTGGCCTCTGGTTTCACCCCGGCCGCCTCCAGCAGATGGGACAGGCGCACGCCGGCGAACGGCGTCTGCGGCACCCGCCAGCCGGTGACGCACTGGACGTCCCGGACCAGGCGGGTGCGCGGCATGGCTTTCAACTCCTCCAGTGTGTACGTCGCCGGGCGGTCGACGAGGCCGTTCACCGTGAGCCGGTAGTCGGCGGAGGAGCGATGCGGGATGCTGTCGGCCACGGAGTAGAAGCGGAAACCCCCGCCGCCCGGCAGCAGCCCGGTCAGACCGGTGGGGTCCTTGCTGCTCACGGTGGCCAGCAGGCTGTCCGTCACGTCCTGCAGGCGCCCGCCGACGGGCACCGCGACGGCGCCGAGTCCGAGAATGCCGAGGACGACCCGCCGCCCGACCGGCCTGCCCTCGCCGTCCGCGTTCTCGGTCAAGCCCTCGCTCCCGCCCGCAGTTTCCTGACTCCGCCGACGAGCAGGATCGCGCCGACGACGCCCACGAACAGCCCGATCACCAGCCACTGGGCCTGCCCCGACATGCCGCTGCCGCCGACGGCGCCGGATCCCTGCAGGCTCCACACCACGCCGAAGAAGAGCAGCAGCACCCCGACGACCATCCGTATCCAGACCTTCATACCGTGCTCCCAGGAAACTGTCGAAGACTCACGCGGGTCAGTGGGCCGGGCCGGACTCCGTCGGCAGCGGGCCGGTGTGTCCGGCGCCCGGTCGTGCGGACGTTGATCATCCGCTCGTCGCCACGCTATACCTGAAGACGGAGCTCAATAAGTACAACTCTCAACTTCATGCGTGAAATTCACCGGCCGCAATCGTCAGCTCGGCCCTCGGCCGACAACCGTTCAACACCTCAGGTCCGCCTTGGAGATGCGGCCGTGGACGCCCTTGACGATGTCGACCACCTGGGAGACGTCGAAGTCGGCTGCCGCGCTGAGGTAGGCAAGGCCGACGAGGCCAGGGAGCGGGTGGCCGGGTCCGTGTGGACGGTGAGGCGGAGGGTGGCGCGCAGCGGGGCTTCGAAGGCGGTGAGGGCGACTTCGCCGTCGCCCTGGGAGAAGTGCGGGTCGCCGACGTAGAAGAGGGCCTGGGGGACCTGGACGGGGAGGAAGAGGCGGGCGCCGGTGCCGAGGTGGCGGACGTCGATGTTCCCGCCGTGCGGGCCGGGCGGGACGGAGTGGACGGGGGATTCGGTGGAGGGACTCCCCACCGCTGGCGCACGGTCGGTGACGGTTCACAGGTACGGCTCCTCACCGACCAGAACGCGGCGAGCGAAGCCGACCACCACCCCTGACACGGACATGGCCGGACGCGGCTGAGGGAAGCGGGCGCCCGTGTCGTCCCAGTTCGGCTTCGCTTCAGTGGAGCGCGGAGGATTCCTTGCGCAGGAACTCCGCGAGGCTGTGCGTAGCCGTGTTGTGGTCCGTCGCGGCGAACAGCGGGTCCAGGTGGTTCATGCCGTTGTCCGACTCGTAGACGCCATACGGTACCCGGGAGCCGGCCTCGACCTTGCGGGCGCCCTCCAGGACTGTGCCCTTGGAGTAGCTGGTGGCGAAGGCGTAGAGAGGTACGTCGATGCCGGCGCCGTGGTACAGCCGCAGGTCCAGCGAGCGGGTGAGGTCGGTGTCGGCGTAGACGTCGGTGACGTCGAGGTCCACGGAGAGCCGGGCGGGCCAGTACCACTCCCAGACACCAGGCACCGGACCGGCGTATGCCTCGGCGACGCGCGCGAGGGGTGTGATCCCGTCATCGACCCACCCCCGTACGCCATCACTGTCCGCGCTCTCGGCAAAGTGCCCGGAGTGGACGGTGATGTCGTTGGGCCAGCCGAACCCGGCGTCGACGAGCAGGCCGAGCAGGGCCGCGTTGCTCACCGCGAAGGAGGGCCGCAGCGCGTCCGGCAGCCGGGACTGGAGCACGGAACGGCCGCCCGGGTCCCGGTGGGCGTACCACCCGGCGAGCTGGTACCAGATCTGGGTGCTCTCTGCCCGGGTGCCCACTCCGACCGCGCTCAGGGTCATGTCGAACACGGCCCCGCCCTCGATCGCCGCGAGCCGCTGCCGGACCTCCTCCGGCGAGTCCTGCACGGGCGAACCGGTCCCGTCGAACGCCCCGAGCACCCCGCCGTCGATCACGGCGAGCCCGGCCAGGTCCCGGAACCCGGGGCTCCCCGCGAAGTCCCAGGCGGCGTACGCCAGTGCGGTGGTCGCACCCCAGGAGTGCCCACCGAGCACCACCCGCCGGGTACCGCCGGCCCGGGCGGCCAGCACGACCGTGCGCAGGTCGCGCAGGCTGCGCGAGAGCCCCCACCCGGCGGCGAAGGCGGAGGCCGCCGGGTCCTGGGACCGGTAGTGGCCGTCGAGGTAGTAGGCGGCGGGGTCGGAGCCGCCGAACCCGGCCCGGTCCGCCAGGTTCTCCTCCCGGCGGTCGAACGCCCACACCTGCACACCGGGCACTGACGCGACCAGATCCCTCGCCATCAGCCGGAAGTCGTTGGCGGCCCCGAACATGCCCGGCACCAGGACCAGCACGGTGGCCGCGTCCCGGGGGCCGATCCTGAGCACGTGCACACGGTCGGTGGGGGCGGGGCCGCCACCGGGGGCGACGGGTATCGCGGTGTACGACTCGGGGGTTGCCGCTCGGCCGGTGCGGGCCGGCTCGTCGGCGGACGCCGCTCGCGCTGTGCCGGTGGTGCCCGCGGCCAGGGCGAGACCGCTCAGCGCAGTCGCGCTCATCAGGGTCCTGCGGGACGGATTCCCTCGCGTCGGACGGTTCGTCATCTTCGGGTCTCTCCTTCGGCGTTGGGAGATGTGAGACACCGTTGATCCCCAGCTTCTCCCGAGTCCTGTGCGGGCCTGTCGCCGGGGTACCGCCGTGACGCGGCGTGCCGGCCCAGCCGTACGAAGGAGGGAGTGGCCAACCGACCCGTCTCGAACCTGCTGTCCCGTCACTTCCGGTCGGCGACGAGCGACCAGACCTCCACATCGTGTCGGACCCCACCCAGGGACAGAGCCGAGCGCAGCACCCCTTCGCGTTCCATGCCGAGTCGTTTCGCCACCGCGAGGCTGGGTGTGTTCCCGGTTGCCGCCGACCACTCGACGCGGGACATGCCCCGGGCGTCGAGCGCCCACTCGGTCATCAGGCGGGTGGCCCGTGTCACCAGACCCCGGCCGCGCGCCTCCGGCGCGAGCCATGCTCCCAACGAGCAGTTTCCGGTCCGTGCGTCGAACGTGGCGAACCCCGCTCCTCCCACGAGCAGGTCGTCGAGCCAGATGCCGTAGACCCGCCTGCCGTCGCGGGCCTGGTCGTCGGCGTAACCCTGCAGCCATTGCGCGGCCTTGGCCGGTTCGTCGATATCCGTCGCCCAGGGCATCCAGGGGGCGAGATGGGAGCCGGAGCGTACGACGAATTCGTAGAACTCCTCTGCCCGCCAGGGCTCGAGGGCGCGGAGTTCGGCCCCTTCGGCGACGGCGTGACTGAGCATGGCGCTTCCGATCGACGGAGGGGGGTGGGATGCGGTGGACCAGTCAAGTCCCTTGGCCATCAAGGAGGTTGCGGCCTCGTGAGCGACTTGTGCAACTACGGTACTCAAAGCTTCAAGATCTTGTCCCGTCGCACAGCCGGATCATAGGGTTCCGGGTGTCCGTGATGTCCGGCGCCGATCGCCGCCCTCCCCGCATCCGGCACTGCGTGACAGGCGTGAACATTGAGCGTCGCTATCTTCGTCCTCAGACGGCTCGGCGGTGGGCTGCTGGTCCTGCTGATCCTCAGCTTCCTGGTCTTCGCCCTGCTGGCCGCGAGCCCGGGGTCACCGATCCAGACCCTGCTCGGCACCCGGCCGGCGACTCCGGATCTGGTGCACGAACTGCGTGGCCGTTACCACCTCGACGACCCCTTCGCCGTCCAGTACCTGCACTGGTTGTCCGACGCCGTCCGCCTCGACTTCGGCCGGTCGATCTCCGTCCAGTCAGGGACACCGGTCGCGGACATGATCTACGGCCGGCTGGCGCTCAGCGCCGAACTGGCGGTCTACTGCCTGCTGCTCGTCCTGCTGCTGGGCGTCCCGCTGGGTGTGATCGCGGGCATCCGCCACGGCCGGACGGCCGACCGGATCATCTCGCTGCTGGCCACCGCCGGTTTCGGCGCTCCGGCCTATGCCCTGTCCATCGTCCTGCTCTACGTCTTCGGCGTCGCCCTGGACTGGTTCCCGGTGTACGGGGCGGGGGACGGGTTCGCCGACCGGGTCACGCACTTGACGCTGCCCGCCGTGGCATTGGCGACCGTACTGTCGGCCGTCGTCGTCCGGCAGGCCAGGGCGGCCACCCTGACGGTGTTACGGCAGGACTACATCACCTTCGCCCGGCTCCGCGGCCTCGGCCCGCGCCGCGTGCTCATCGGCTATGTGCTGCGCAACTGCGCGCCCCCGGTGCTCACCAGCGCCGGGATGCTCCTCGTCGCACCGCTCAGCGCCGGGATCTTCATCGAGCAGGTGTTCTCCCTGCCCGGAGCGGGCTCGCTCCTGCTGTCGGCCGTGACCGCCAAGGACGTACCGGTCGTCCAGGCACTCGCGCTGCTGATAGGCGCCCTGGTGGTCCTGGTCAACCTGCTCGTCGACCTGCTCGGGTTCCTTCTCGACCCGCGGGTCCGCTTGCACACGGCTGGGGAGGGCTGATGCCGAACCCCCCGGCCCCGGTCCCCGCTCCGGGCACCGCCGACGCGCGGAAGGTGTCGAGGCGCTTCCGTGCTCCCGCGCTGGTGGCGCTGGCCGCGTCGGGCGTCGCCGTCGTCGTGCTGCTGGTGGTGGCGGGCGACTGGGTGGCGCCGTACGACCCAGGGCAACAGGATCTGATGCGCGGTGCGGCCGGTCCGGGCGACGGGCACTGGCTCGGCACGGACGAGTTGGGGCGTGACGTCCTGTCCCAGGTGGTCGCCGGCGCGCGCACCGCCGTGGTCGGCCCGCTGTGTGTGGCGGTGGGTGCGCTGCTGCTGGGCGCTCCCCTCGGCGTGGCGGCCGGGTACCGGGGCGGTCTTCTCGACGCCGTGACGAACCGGTTCGCCGACCTGCTCTACGCCCTTCCCGCGTTGCTGCTGGTCGTCGTGGTGGTCGGGATGGCGGGTGACGGCTACTGGTTCGCCGTCGCGGTCGTCACCCTGCTGTGCCTGCCGGCGCAGATCCGCCTGTGCCGCAACACGACCCTCGTACAGGCCCGTCTGCCCTACGTCGAAGCCGCCCGGATCCTGGGGCTTCCCGACTGGCGTGTCATGTTCCGGCACATTCTGCCGAACATCCTGCCCACCGTCGTGGCGACCGCGCTTCTCGACTTCGTCGGAGCGCTGATCAGCCTGTCCGGCCTCTCCTATCTGGGGCTCGGGGTGCCGCCGGGCACGCCCGACTGGGGCGAACTGCTGCGCCAGGGCCAGAGCCTGCTCGCCGTCAACCCGTACATGTCTCTCGCACCCGGCCTCATGATCGCCATCGCAGCGACCGGTGCCACGCTCCTGGGGGACTGGGCGTACGACCGCAGCACCGCCGGAACGGACCGACGATGACGGACGACGGACGGACCCGCCGGATGCGTGCGGACCAGGAGGCCGGTGGTGCCCTGCTGTCCGTACGCCACCTGCACGTGTACGCGCACCCGGACCGCTCCCGGGGCCTACGGACCCTGGTCCGCGACGTCGGCTTCGACCTCGCCCCCGGCGAGACCCTCGGTGTCGTCGGCGAGTCCGGCAGCGGCAAGACGCTGACCGCCCGCGCCGTCATGGGCGTACTCGCCGATGGACTGCGGGCCGAGGGCGAGGTCCTGTTCGACGGGATCGAGCTGCTGGGCAGACGGGAGCGGGAGCTGCGTCCCCTGCGCGGCAGCCGGGTGGCCATGGTGCTGCAGGACCCGTTCACCGCACTGAATCCGCTGCAGACGGTCGAGGCGCATCTGCGGGAATCGCTGTCCCCGCAGGCGCGTCGCGACCGGGCGAGAGCCGCCACGGAGGTCTCGCGCCGCCTGCGCGAGGTGGGACTGGACCCGGAGACGGTCACAGGCCGCTACCCGTTCCAGCTCTCCGGCGGCATGCGGCAACGCGTCGCGATCGCGGCGGCGCTGGCGCGGGATCCGGAACTGCTCGTCGCGGACGAGCCGACGACGGCCCTGGACGCCACGACCCAGGCAGAGGTCCTCGCGCTGTTGCGACGACTGCGGGCCGACCGTGGCATGGCCCTCGTGCTCATCACGCACGACCTACGCGTCGCGTTCTCCGTCTGCGACCGGGTGCTCGTCATGTACGCCGGCTCCGTGGTGGAGGACGCCCCGGCCGCCGCGCTCGCCGCCGCGCCGCGACACCCCTACAGCCTCGGCCTGATGCTGGCCGAACCTCCCGTCTCCCATTTCGTGGACCGCCTGGTCTCCCTGCCCGGCCAGGTACCGGCCGCCGACAACGTCGCGGAGACCTGCGCCTTCGCCGACCGGTGCGAGTGGCGGCGCCCTCCTTGTGCGGCAACGCGCCCGGAGTTGACTCCCCGGTCGGCACAGCGGCGATCCGCGTGCGTACGGATCGCCGAGATCGACGACGAGCTCCGCGTCCGCCTGAGCGGCCCCGCCACCCCGGGTACGCCTCCCCCGGCCCCCGGCGGCGACCCGCTCCTTGTCGTCGAGGGCGTCACCAAGACGTACGGAAGGACCTCGTCGCTCATCCGGCCGCGAAGGACGACGACGGGCACCTCGGCCCTGCGCGAGGTCTCGTTCTCACTCCGCGAGGGCGAATCGCTGAGCGTCGTCGGCGAGAGCGGCTCCGGCAAGACCACCCTCGCCCGCTGCATCCTGGGCCTCACCACGCCCACCAGGGGCACGATCCGGCTCGGCGACATCGATCTCGGCGACTACCGCAGGCTGAGCCGGAACGACCACCGCAAGGTGCGGCGACTGGTGCAGATGGTCTTCCAGGACCCGTACTCCTCCCTCAATCCACGGCTCACCATCGGTGCGACCCTGCGTGAGGCGGTCGCAGCGGGCGCCGATCCCGCGCAGCGGCCGGCTGAGCTGCTGGAGCGCGTGGGCCTGCCGGCCTCGTACGCGCGAAAGCACCCGGGCGCGCTGTCCGGCGGCGAGCGGCAGCGGGTCGCCATCGCCCGCGCGCTGGCGGTCCGCCCCAAGCTGCTGGTGTGCGACGAGCCCGTCACGGCGCTCGACGTGTCGGTCCAGGCCCAGATCCTTCAACTGCTGCGCGAGGTCCGCGCCGAGTACGGCACGAGCCTGATCCTCATCACCCACGACCTGTCGGTCGTCCGCCAGATGACCGACCGCGCCCTCGTGCTGCGCGGCGGCGAGATCGTCGAGAGCGGCGAGACCGCGGCCCTCCTCGATTCCCCCGCCACCCCCACACCCAGCGCCTTCTCGCCTCGACTCCGGGCGAGAGCTGAGCCCTGCTCAGACCCCCCCGCACAGAACGGAAGCAGGAATCCGAATGCCCCCCGCCGTGCCCGGCCGACCCGTCAGGCCTCTCTCACGGCGGACGATGCTGTCCGCCGCGATCCTCACCGCCCTCACCACCGTCGCCGCCACCGCCTGCACCAGTGACAACGGCACCGCGACCACAGGGACGAAGAGAACGACCGACAAACCCATACCCGTGGTCAACTGGGCGCTGCCCAACGCGCCCGCGTCGCTCGACTACGCCAAGAGCTACGACAACAACTCGACCGGCGCCGTCATGTCACTCGTCACGGAGCCCCTGGAACGGGTCTCCAGCACCGGTGAGTTCACCCCGAACCTCGCGTCCTCGGTGGCCCAGCCGAACACCACCACCCTCGTCTACCGGCTCCGGTCGGGGGTGAAGTTCTCGAACGGTAAGGAAATGACGGCACAGGACGTCGCCTGGAGCATCGAGCACTTCACCGCCGAAACGGCACAGACCGCCGCCCTCGGCCAGAAGGTGGGCAGCGTCAGTGTGACGGGCCCGCTGGAAGTGACCGTGAAGCTCAAGGCTCCCGCCCCGACGGCACGTGCCGGCATCGCCCTCGCGACGCTCGTCGAAGACGCCGATTTCGCGAAAGCGCACGCCAAGACCCTGGGCAACGCCGGCACCGCCCCGATCGGCACGGGCCCCTACAAGCTCGCCTCCCAGACAGCGGAGAAGATCACCCTGGTCCGCAACCCGCGGTACACCCGGACGAGGCCGCCCGCGGACAAGGTCGTCTTCTCCGTCATCCCCGACGACACGGCCCGCCAACTCGCCCTGCGCTCCGGCTCGGTGGACGGCGGCCCCGTCACCAACCGCAAGAGCGTCGCCCAGTGGAAGGCCATACCGGGCGCGACGGTCTACGCCGCCCCGTCCCTGTCCCAGGACTTCCTCGCCATGGACGTCACCCGCGCACCCTTCGACGACGTGCACGTTCGCAGGGCCGTCGCCCACTCGGTCGACATCGCGGGCATCATGAAGGCTGGCTTCGACGCGTACGCCCGGCCGATGACGGGGCTGGTCCCGGCCGGGGAACTGGCCGGCGTGGCCGGCTCGCAGAAGTCGGCGGAAACCTTCCTGTCCGGTCTGCCCCAGTACGAGCTCAGCGAGGCCAAGGCCAAGGCCGAGCTGGCCGAGTCCGCACATCCGCAGGGCTTCTCGACGACCATCGAGTACGTCAAGGACTACCTCTGGCAGGAACTCACCGTCCTGAACCTCCAGCGGAACATGCGTCCGCTCGGCGTGAAGATCACCCCCAAGCCCGTCACCGCCAACGAGTGGTACGCCAAGTTCTACCAGCATGGACTGACGGGCATCACCCTCCCCTTCGGCTTCGGGGCGAGCTACCCGGACCCGGCTTCACTGCTGGGCAAACTCGTCGGCGAGGCCAACATCGGCCCCCAGAAAATCAACATCGCCAACTGGACCACCCCCGAGGTCGACAAGGCCCAGCAGGTTGTCACCGTCGCGGGCCCTCGCGCCCCCCGCTGGACTGCGGCCAAGACGATCCTCACCGAGGTTGCCGACCAGGTCCCCTACATCCCGCTCTTCACCGAGGACGAGGTCTACGCCCTCGGCAAGGGCCTCGCGTTCGACAAGTCGGGCATCACGTCCTTCGACCTGTCCAACGGCAGCTGGATCTTCTCGCTGAAGCCAACCGCCTGCCCCTGCGTCCCGGCACATCCGACGCGAAGGCCCGGGCTGCCGACCCGGGCCTTCGCCACGCATCCCCGGAGGTTGGTCCGGAGCATCGGAACACCTCTCCCTCCGGCAACTTGTGAGACGCATTGACTCACAACCCCTCTTCGATACATACTGTCTCACAGCTGGCCGGACAACCGGTTTGCCGATCGAGCACCGCCAGTCGCAGGTCCGCCGCGGGCCTGCCGCCGGGTCCGAGGAAACGGTTCATGCCCATGAACGAGAACGTCATCGCTCTTCGCTTCACCGAACGCGCCACCGCCTACCAGGCGCTGAGCGGATTGAAGAACCTCAGCGCCGCCAGCACCGAGGTCCTTGGTGCCGTACTGATCGAGCGCCTGGAGGACGGCGCGGTGCGCGTCACCGAAGGCGTGAACGGTGCGGCCAGGCGGAACGCGGCGGCAGCCGACACGTGCATCGCCCACGCCCCGGCCGACAGCACGGTCATCGTCGCCGAGGTCAGGGAAACCGGCACCGACACCCTGGACATGCTGGCACTGTGGTACGGCGCAGACCTCAAGCGCCTCCCGGCCGACTCCCTGCGCGGCGGTCCGCACGCGACGGAAGGTGCCACCGACGGCACCGGGGAGGAAGCGACGACGCACTGGTTCGACGGCGAGCGCGCCGAAGCCGCACGGAGGCCCTCGGACAGCGCGATGGCGCTGAGGCGGATTAGCGCCGCGTAGCCGGGGCCGGGGGCCACAGACCCGGGACGCCTCCCCCACCCCGCGCAGTGAGGGTGAGCCCTATACGGGTCACCCTCACTGCGCTTTCACCCCGCACGTTCCCACGGCACCCGCTCGCCTTCCGGACCGTGATCGTTGACGGGCCTGCTCCGTGCGGCCCTGGTGGTCACGCGTACCGTGCACGTCACCGCGGACGCCACAAGCGTGCGGCCGGCGTCGTCGAGAGCGACCCGCGACGACTCTGCACGGTAGGCGCCCACGACGTCGGCCGACAGGTAGCCACAGAAGCGGCGACACCGGTCGACCCAGTCGGTGAACCGGCCAGCGAGCACGGTCCGGCGAAACGGCCGAGGGCCCCAGGACGGCACGGTGCCGATCGGCGCCTTGCGCCCGGGGCGCCACCCCGGCGCCGAGCATGCGCGGACAACACGCGGAGACCGGCCCGCGGCTCGGGCGAGATGGCCGAAGCGGACGTGAGCGGCGTGGACGAGTCGACAGCCGCTCCGGTGGGCGTCCGGCGTCGGACCATGTCGGACGGGGTCACGCGTTCGGCAGCCAGGGCGCGAGCGCCGCGTCGACCAGGCTGACCACCAGGTCCTTTTCAAGGTGTACGCCGTGCAGGAAACGTTCGAAGAGCAGCGGTCCGATAATGCGGGCGACGAGATCCCTGGCGTGTTCCTGGACGCCGGGACGGAGTTCGCCGCGTTCCACGGCGGTGGCAAGCGCGCGGGTGAGGTCCTCATCGGCCTGGCCGAACATCTCCTCGCGGAGGCGCCGCGCCTCCTCGTCCCGCTCGGCCCGCTGGATGACCGTGGCGAGGATCGACACGGCGCTCGGCTGGTTGAGCCGATGGGCCAGCTGTTCCGCCTGGAAAACCAGCTGGTCGCGGACGGGGCTGTCGTCGAAGGAGAGCAGGGGGCGGACGTCGCCCGCGAGCGCGTCGAGGAGGAGGGCCTGCTGGTCGGGCCAGTGCCGGTAGACGGTGGCGCGGCCGATTCCGGCTCGTTTGGCGACGGTGGCGTGGGTGACGTTCTCGGGGCCGCCTTCGACGAGGAGTTCCGTGGCGGCGGCCAGGGCGGCGGCGCGGCTGCGCAGAGCGCGGGGATCGTCGTTGGTCCGGAGCACCGGAACACCTCTTTCTCGGCAACTTGTGAGACGCATTGACTCACAACTCATCTTCGATACATACTGTCTCACAGATGGCCACGGAAGTCCCGCCGAAGCGGGCGCCGCGACCCTCCCCTGCCAGACCTGGCCCCTTGCGGGTCCGCCGACCGAAGGAGAGCTCATGTCCGTGAACGAGAACGCCGTCACCCTGCGTTTCCCCGACCGCGCCGCCGCCTACCAGGCGCTCAGCGACCTGAAGCACCTCAGTCCCGCCACCACGGAGGTCCGTGCCGCCATGCTGATCGAGCGCCTCGAGGACGGTGCGGTGCGCGTCCCGGAGGGAATGGACACCGCGCAGGGGCGCAACACAGCGGTCGGCGGACTGGTCGGCTCGCTGGTCGGCATCCTCGGCGGACCCCTCGGCATCCTGATGGGCGTGGGCGTCGGCGCGCTGATCGGCGGAGGCTACGACTATCAGCGGGCAGAAGAGAGCACCGCCGCCGTCGGCACCTTCGGCCAGGAGGTCCCGCCCGGCGGCACAGCCCTCCTGGCCGAGGTCAGGGAGAGTGACACCGAGGCCCTGGACCTGCTGGCCATGCGCTACGACGCCGTCCTCGAGCGCCGCCCGACCGACTCCGTACGAGCCGAGCTGAAGGCCATGGAGGAGGCCGCCGAGCGCATCCGCAAGGACGAGGCGAAGGCCAGGCGCGAGCACAAGCGCGCCGAGATCGCGCAGAAGCTCGGTCGACGCCCCGGCGGACGCAAGGAGGACGACGCGGCACCGAAGGAAACGCTCGCCGTGTGAGGCGGTACGAGCGCCACTGACGCGGGGCACGGACCGCACCGCGGTTCAACTCCCCTTGTGCCCCGCTGGTCGGGGCGAGCCAATACCCCCGGCCCGCCCCGACCACTTCAACCTGACACCGGGCGCGAACACCCGCACTCTCGGCTTTGCCGACCTCCCGAAGGACCTGTGACGGGACATCCCTTCGGCGCTACGAGCGCGCGCATCATGACCATGTTGATCAAGGGGCTACGCCCGCGCGATGCGCGCCGGAGGCAGACAGGGCATGGCCATGGTGTGGGGACGCCTCAGATGAACCGCTCCTGCCGGCCGAGCGCTACACCGAGCCAGGAGGCGCCGCATCCGTCGGCAAGGCCCGTACCGCCCGGGTGACGTCCACGCGGAGGTCGTCGAGGCTGTAGTCGGCGCCGAGGACCATGCGCCGCAATTGGGGCATGGCGATGCCCCAGCCGGCCAGGGCGAGGGTGAAGAACACGCGGGTACGCGCGTCGCCGCCCGGACCGGCGGACTCGGCGGCGTCGATCTTGTCCTGGTAGTGGCGGGTGCGGGCCTCTTCCGCCGGGACGGGCTGGTCGCCGACCTCCAGGGCCTCCCACATCACCAGTCGCAGGGCCTCCGGGTGAGCGCGGTGGTAGTCGAAGAGGCGCTCGGCATAGCCGGGCAGGTCGTCGCTGGGCGGCACGGCCTCGGCGAGGTCGGCCAGCACGCGTTCGAGAACGACGGCGAAGAGCTTGTTCTTGTCCCCGAAGTAGTCATAGATCGCACGCTTGTTGGCCCTGGCCTCGGCGGCGATACGGTCCACCCGGGCGCCGGCGACCCCGTGCGCAGCGAACTCCGCCGTCGCCGCCGCGAGGATGCGTTCCTTGGTCGCCGTGGAGTCGTATGCCATGCCTCCCAGGGTAACGAACTGGTTCGTTTGACGAATCCAGGGCCGACATGTCAGCCTCGAAATCGAACCATCCAGTTCGTTCGGTTGGAGAGGAACGATGTCCCGCAAGCTGCCCCTGCTGATGGCGCTGGCCTGTGGTGTCGGCGTCGCGAACGTCTACTTCCCGCAGGCCCTCACCCCGCTCATCGCCGACGGACTGGGTGTCGCCCCGGCCACCGCGGCGATCGTCGCGACGGTGACCCAACTCGGCTACGCCGTCGGCATCTTCCTGCTGGTGCCGCTCGGCGACCGCCTCCCCCGCCGTCCACTGATCGCCGGACTGCTCGCCACGACCGGCCTCGCCCTCCTGGCCGCCGGTCTCGCCCCGGCCACCGGCCCGCTCCTCGCGGTCGGCGCCCTGGTGGGCATCGCGACCGTGGTCCCACAACTCCTGCTGCCCATGGCGGCCGGCCTGGTCGAGCCCGATCGACGGGGCAGCGTGATCGGCACCCTGCAGGCCGGCCTCATCGGCGGCATCCTGCTGGCCCGCACCTTCGGCGGCGTACTGGGCGAGCACCTGGGCTGGCGTGCGCCGTACCTCGTCGCCGCCGTATTGACCGGGCTGCTCGCCGTCGTTCTCGGCCTCGCCCTGCCCAACGACGTCCCGGCCGTGCACGATCGCTATCCGACCCTGCTCGCCGACACTCTGCGGATGCTGCGCACCGAGAAGGCGCTACAGCGTTCCGTGCTCTTCCAGTTCACCGTCTTCGGCGGGTTCAGCGCCGCCTGGACCGCCCTGGCCCTCCTGGTGACCGGCCCCCGGTACAGCATGGGCACACAGGCGGTGGGCCTGTTGGCCTTGATCGGGGCGGGCAGCATGTTCTGCGCGCCCGCGGCCGGACGCTGGGTGGACCGGCTCGGTGCCGACCGGGTGAACCTGTGGTGCGTCCTGGCCGCCCTCGCCGCGGCGGCGGTACTCACCGGAGGCTCACTGGGCGGAGCGGCGGGACTCGTGGCCCTGGCCGCCGGGCTGCTCCTGCTGGACGTGGCGGTGCAATGCGGCCAAGTCGCCAACCAGGCCCGCATCTTCGCCCTGCGGCCAGAGGCCCGCAGCCGTCTGAACACCGGCTACATGACCTGCACGTTCCTCGGCGGCAGTGCCGGATCATGGCTCGGCACCCGTGCCTACGTCCAGTTCGGCTGGGGTGCCGTCTGCGGCCTCATCACCCTGGCCGCACTCCTCGCCCTCGCCGCATACCTGGTCGGCCGCGGTCGGCACAGCGCGGTGAACACTCTTGCTGCCGGGTTCCCTTCCGCGCGACCCACGCAGAAGGGAACCGGCCAGGTCACGCGTTGAAGCGGTACGAGCCCGCACTCGCCCGGTAGACCTTGTAAGGCGCACCGCCCGAGGTGTCGTCGCGGACGAAGGCGGCACCCCGGGGCGCGCTGACGGGCTTGCCCTGTGTGGGCACCCAGATCTCGGCCCCGGTGTTGTACGGCACGGTCACCGCGAGGTCGATCCGGCCGTCCGGGCGGCGTCCCCACTCCGAGGACACCGTGCCGCGCACGGTGTCGATCGAGGCACTGACGTGGTCGAGGGTCGCGGGAGACAGGTCGGTGTCGTCGGTGTTCTCCGGGACCCGGCTGTTGACGGCAGCCGTGGGGATGTACGGGCGGATGCGCAGCGACTCGTAGGCGGTCGCGGTCGGCCTGATGCCGGCCAGGCTCTGGTAGAACCAGGTGGCCACGTTGGAGCGGTAGTGGTGGTCGACCGAGAGCCGGTCGGCCCACTGTTCCCACAGCGAGGTCGCGCCCTTGGCGATCTGGTAGACGTAGCCGGGGATGCCGGTCTGGGTGACCGCCTTCAACGCCACGTCCGTGTAGCCGTATTCGCTCAGGATGTTGAACTCGTAGCGCGAGCCGTACATGTCGTTCTGGATGTGCTGATCCGCGGCCACGATCCGGTCGGCCAACAGCTTCGCGAGGGCCTTCTTGTTCTCCGCGACCGTCTTCGTCCCTGCCAGATAGCAGGGGTCGTCGGACTTCAAGTCCGAACCGGGGACCATGTCGAAGGCGATGGCGAGTGTGTTCTCACTGGAGACGCTGCCCTGAGTGAAGCAACCCAGTGAGGCGTCCCAGTAGTTCGCGATGAACGCCTTGCGCAGCGTGTGCGCCAACTTCGCGTAATAGGCGGCTCGTTCGGTGCGGTCCAACCTGCGGCCCACCTCGTCCATGTAGTCGCAGAAGTGGATGTAGAAGGCGAGGCTGATGACGGCGTTGCTGCCGGGCGGCTCGGCGCCGGAGTAAGCACCCAGCGAGGCCTCGAACTTGTAGTCGTTCTCGGCGGTGAACAGCGTCTCGTAGTACGTCAGGAGCGTGTCCTGGTGGTCGTAGAGCTCGGCGAAGAGGCTGCTGTTGCCGTAGTACGTGTACAGCTCCCACGGGATGACGAAGTACGCCGAGTCCCAGGCCGGTACCGCCTTCCACGTGGCGTTCCAGCCGGGGGTGCGGTCGTAGCCGTAGCCGCCCTTGGCGATGGGGACGAACATGGGCAGCTGGCCGGTGGAGATCTGGGTGTCGGGGAAGTGGCGCAGGTAGTTGGTGAGGACGGCGTTGACGTCCCAGGTGAGGGACTCGGACTCGGAGCTCGCCATGGCGTCGCCGGTCCAGCCGTTCTTCTCGCGTGACGGGGTGTCGGTGGGCTTCTGGACGAGGTTGTTCTGCTCGGCCCACTCCAGGTTGCGCTGAAGGCGGTTGAGCAGCGCGTTGTCCGTGGTGAAGGTGCCGGTGCGGGCGAAACCGGTGCGCGCGACGCCCACGGTCAGCAGGTCCGCGTCCCGCTTCGGGTCGGGGGCCCGTCCGAGGACCACCTCCAGGTTCATCACTTCCAGGTAGCGGAAGCCGAAGTGGCTGAACTGCTGCTCCCAGGTCTGCGTCGGCCGCTTGCCGAGGGTGTAGTAGTGCGTCTGGAGGTTGGCGTCGTGCTGGAAGTTCTCCTCCTCGACGGACAGCGGGGAGGCGGCCGTGCCGTCGCCCCCACTGATCCGGTTGCCGCCGCGGATCCGAAGGGTGAGGCCCTCCTTGTCCGGGCGTATGTCAGTGAGCTGGAGACGGACAAGGCCGGTGAGGATCTGGCCGTAGTCCAGGACCCAGGTCCCCGATCCGGGGGCCGTCTCGGTGAGGGAGACCGGGCGCAGCGTCTGGCTGACCAGCACCGGCTCCGCCTCGTGGGCCCTCATGACGGCGGGTCTGAAGCCGTCGGGGATCTTCGTGGCGGGCAGCGCGCCGTGGTACTTCGGTGGAGGGCCCGAGCAACTGCCCGGCGGGATCAGAACGGTGGCGGGGCGCCACTCGCGGCCAGCGCGGTGGGCGACCGAGCGCCACTCCCCCAGTTCCTCCGCACGCCGGGCGTCGTACTTCTCGCCCGAGTAGACGGAGTCGTACGTCGTGGGCCCGTCCGTGCCGAGCCAGTCCTTGTCCGTGATCAGCGTGGTGGCGGAACCGTCGGTGTAGGTCACGACGAGCTTCGCGCGCAGGCGCGGCTGGCCGGTGTAGGGAGCGAGCTGCCAGTACCACTCCTGGGGCGTGGTCACGCCGTACCAGCCGCGGCCGAGTTCCGCGGCGACGACGTTCTCCCGTCCGGCGTGGAGCAGTTCGGTCACGTCGAAGGTGTCGTAGAGGACCGTGCGGTCGTAGGTGCTCTGGTCGGTGAGCAGTCTGGGCACGTTGGTCCGGCCCGTGGTCGCGCGCTCGCCGTCGACGGTGATCGGGTCGCCGTTGACGGTGAACGTGACGTTGCCCGCCGCGCTCAGGTGCAGCCGGGCCTTCGCTATGCGGCGGCCCTTGGGAAGGGCGAACGCTCGGCGCAGGATAGGTGCCGGGTTGGCGATGGGCAGCACGCTGTTCTTGGACGGGATGAACGGGTTCTTCGGGGGGAAGGTGAGGCCGGCGAGAGTGCCGATGCCGTTCTCGAACGGGTTGGCGCCCGTGGTGAGATCGACCCAGAAGTCGGAGGCTCCGGTACCGGTCACCTTGACGCTGCGGACGGTGGCGCTGGTGCCGCCGGCGAAGCCGAAGCTGCCGTGACGGCGGATCTGGTCGCCGGTGAGGGTGCGGCTGTCGACCTCGACGCCGTTGACGGTGGTGGTCACGGTGAGGCCGGTCACGGCGACCACCACCGTGTGGTCACGCGTGGCCCAGGTGTCCTTGGTCAGTCCGGTGGAGGCGGGGAGGGTGACCGTGCCGACCGGGACACTGCGGGTACCCGCGGTGGTGGGGTTGGTCTCGCTCTGCGGGTCGTAGTGGTCGACGCCCCAGTCCGGCTCCGAAGTGCCGTCGTCCACCCAGGTGTTGCCGGCATAGTGGCTGGTCCTCATGACCAACTGCATGTCGTCGCCACTCTGCCGGACGGTCCAGTTGAGGCCCTCGCCCCAGGTCTTCCCGATGGGTTCGGCGCGCAGGAGCAGGGCCAGCCCGCCGGCGGTGTCGGGGCCACCGCGGAAGACGACGGTTCCGGTCAGGTCCTTCCAGTCGTGGTCCCGCGTCTCGCGACCGCCGATCCACCGCGCACCCGACCAGTCCTTCTCGCCCTTCAGGAGGCCGGTCTCCCACGTCACCGGCTCGCTCCAGGGACCGGGTGCGCCCTTCTCGTCCCAGGTCCGCACCCGCCAGGAGTAGTTTCGCCCCGAGTGCAGCGGGGCGCCCTGGTAGGCCACCTCGATGCTGTTCGAACTCGCCACCTTGCCGCTGCGCCAGACGTCGGCCCTGCCCGGCCCGGTGCCGACCTGGATCTCGTACGCCGTCTGCCTGGCCACCGGAGGCAGCCAGCTGAACGCCGGCGGGGTCTCCGTTCCCACGGGGGCGACCCGCGAGTTGACCTGCAACTCCGCCGGTGCGCCACGGTGCCCGCGCGCTGCCGCCGTGCTCGCCCCCTCGGCGTTGGCCACGGCGGCGAGCGGGAGCGAGGCCCCGGCCGCCGTGGCCGTCATGATGCCGAGCATGTGTCGGCGGCTCAGCGCACGTCTGTTCTCCTCGGTCACGGCTCAGATTCCCTTCGTAAGCACACAGCGCTGGAAGCAGGGGTGTCCCTCCCCCGAAGGAATTGAAACGTTTCAATACCTTCCATGTGGAAAGCTTACGAACAGGTTCGGACAAAACACAATGGTCTGGAGCGACGGCTCACGGCGCGGAAGCCGGTCAGAGCGTCTGCCGGGCCATGTCGGCCTCGGCCTTGGACGCCCACGCTGTCTCCACCGCGTCCGCGAGGGCCTCCCCCTTGGCGAAGCCGTAGTACGCGGCGAACTGCAGCACGATCTCGTCCATCTCCTCCTTGCCGAGGTCTCCGGAGTGGAGCGCGGCCCTGACATGCGTCTGGAGGGGGACGGGCGAGTCGTCGAGGGCGACACTGGCGACCGTGACGATCCGGCGCTCGCGCCGAGTCAGCCTGGGGCGCTGCCAGACGTGCCCGAACACGAAGTTGAGAATGCCGGCGTGCCGGTACGGCGAGTTCGGGGGCGGTGCGGGCGTGAGGTTGACGTCGATGAACTCCTCCACGCCGCGTGCGAGCCGTTCGTCCCAGGCGGCGGGACCGAGGGTGTCGTCGCTCAACTGCGGCCAGGGAGGGGTCTGTTCGCCGCGTTCGCGGTGGATGCGGTCCCACTGCCGGGCGATGGCCCCCTCCACGTGGGACGCCTTGGGCCAGCCGCAGTACACCGCGAAGTGCAGGACGAACTCCAGCATGGCCTCAAGGCCGATGTCGCCGCTCGCGAGTGCCGCGTGGACATGGTCCTCGATGGGCTGGGGCGAGTCGGCGGCGGCCACGCACGTGAGGGTGACCCAGCGGCGGTCCCGGCGGCTCAGACCGGGGCGTGACCAGACCTCGCCATAGAGGAAGTCCCGTGCGGCGCGGCCGAACGGGGTGGCGGCCGAGGGTGGTTCGTGGGCGGGCAGGACCTCTGCCAGGGTGCGGTCCGCCTTGGTGTCGTCCATGAGGCCTCCGTAGGTTGTGGGGTGGCCCTGGCGGGCCGGATGGGGCTCGGGAACACGGCACGCTGTGCGGAACGAGGAGGGGCGAGTGAGTCGCTGAGAGGCCGTTCCCAGAACGACGAGTCGGCGATCCTGGCCTCCTGTGGCCGGAGGGCGCGCCGCCTTACGCGCGGATGAAGACGTTCTTGGTCTGGAGGAACTCGTACAGACCCTCCTTACCTCCTTCGCGCCCGTAGCCGCTCTGCTTGTAGCCGCCGAAGGGGGCGCCCGGCGGCTGGCCCGAGGCGCCGTTGACGAGGACGGTGCCCGACTCGAGGTGCGGGACGATGCGCTGGACGCGGGACACGTCGCGGGTGTGTACGGCGGTGCCGAGACCGTAGGGCGTGGAGTTGGCCAGTTCGACCGCCTCGTCCTCGGTCTCGAAGGGGATCAGGGACAGCACGGGGCCGAAGACCTCGTGCTGGCCGACCTCGCTGTGCGGGTCGACGTCGGCGAGGACGGTCGGGTCGATGAAGTAGCCGTCGCGGTTGTCCGGGGGCAGCGTGGAGGGGTCGGTGGCGTGGCCGCCGGCGATGACACGGCTGTCCTTGGCGGCGCGTTCGACCATGCCGAGGACGCGTTCGTGGGCCGCCTTGCCGACGACCGGGCCGAGGGCGGTCGACTGGTCGAAGGGGTCTCCGACGCGCAGGGCGGCGGCCGCCGCGGCGGTGGCGACGACCACCTGGTCGTACACCTCGCGGTGGACGAGCATGCGGGTGGTGAGGTTGCAGCCCTGGCCGGAGAGGGTGTAGCAGGAGCGGACGGTCTCGGCGACGGCCTCGTCGAGGTCGGCGTCGGGGAAGACGATGTCGGCTGTCTTGCCGCCGAGTTCGAGCAGGACGGGCTTGAGGGTGTGGCGGGCCGCGTCGAGGATCTTCTTCGCGGTCGGGATGCCGCCGGTGAAGGAGATCTTCGCGACGTCGGGGTGACGGACCAGCCGCTCGCCGGCCTCCGGGCCGCCGGGCAGGACGTGCAGCACGCCCGGCGGCAGCCCGGCCTCCAGGGCGATCTCGGCGAACCGGGCCACGGTGAAGGGGGCCAGGTCGGGGGCCTTGACGACGACGCAGTTGCCGGCGGCGAGCGCGGGGGCGATCTTCATGCCGACCGACATGATCGGGCCGTTCCAGGTCAGGATGATCCCGATGACGCCGTACGGCTCGGGGACGGTGTAGTCGAGGCCCGGCACCATGCGCGGGCTGGCCGGGATGGTGGCGCCCTCCAGCTTGTCGGCCCAGCCGGCGTAATAGCCGAACCACCCTGCGGACAGGTGGGCCAGCCCCGCCGACGTACGGAAGGGGACGCCGAGTTCGAGGGTGTTGAGCCGGGCGAGTTCCGGCACGCGCTCCAGCATCAGATCCTCGACGCGCTGGAGGATGCGGCGGCGCCGGTCCGGGGACATCGCCCGCCACTCGGGGAAGGCGTTCTTCGCCGCCGCGACGGCCGTGTCGACCTCCTGCGGTCCGGCGAGCAGGACGGTGCCGTTGGCGCGGGCGGTGGCGGGGTTGATGTGGTCCTGTCGGCCGGCGGACGTGGTGTCGAGCCAGGTGCCGTCGACGAGGGGGCCGGTGGTGCCGAGGTCGTGGGACAGGGATGTGGTCATGTCGGTGCCGCCTTGGGGTCGTCCGGGTGGGGCGGTGGTCAGGGCGCCGGACTCCGGTCCAGCGTCGACAGCGTGTGCGTGGTGAGGTCCGCGAGCGTCCGGGGCCGGGGAGCGCGGGCCGTGTCGGCGACGTCGAGCAGGAGGCCGACGTCCTTGCGCAGCAGCGGCAGGGCCCGGCTCAGCCCGTCGGTGTTGAAGCCGGAAGCGGCGAGGACGGCCGCGGCGCGGCTGCCGCCGGTGCCGTGCGCGAGCACCTGTGCGACCGCGGTGCGGTCCATGCCGAGTCCGTCGGCGAGGGAGAAGGTGTCCAGCGCCAGGCCGACCTGGGCGGTGAACACGAAGTTGTTGAGCAGCTTGGCGAGTTGGCCGCTGCCCAGCGGTCCGAGGTGGATGACCGGGTCGGCGAAGGTGTCGAACACCGGTCGGCAGCGGGCGACGTCCGCCTCCTGTCCGCCGGCCATGACCAGGAGCCTGCGTTCCGCGGCCGCTCCGCCTCCGCCGCTGACCGGAGCGTCCACCACGGCGATCTCCCGCTTGGCGGCCTCGTCGGCGACGCGTCGGCAGGTGTCGGGATGGATGGTGGAGTGGAGGACGACGACCCCGCCGGGAGCCATGCCGGTCAGTACGCCGTCGGGTCGCAGGAGGACGTCCTCGACGTCCGCATCCGCGACGACGCACAAGCACACGATGTCGCTGGCCGACCCCAGTTCGGCCGGGGTTGCCGCCACTGTGGCGGCCGTATCGGCGAAGGCGTCCGTGGACGTACGGCGACGCGCCCACAGCGTCAGGGGGAACGACTCCTCGGCGATGCGGCGGGCCATCGGCGCGCCCTGGCTGCCCAGTCCGATGAAACCGACCCGTGTCCCGGCGCGCGTCACAGCCGGGTGACCCAGCCGCCGTCGACGCTGATGGCCTGGCCGTTGATCCACTCGCCGGCCGGGGAGGCGAGCAGCAGCAGCGTGCCGAGCAGGTCTTCGGCGGGCGCGGACTTCTTGCCCGGGATGGCTGCCGTGAGGGCGGCGCGTGCGGGGTGGTCGGCGGGCAGGCTGCGCATGCCCGGCTCGTTCTCGACCAGGCCGGGTGCGATGGCGTTGACGGTGATGCCGAGCGGGCCGAGCGAACGGGCGAGGCCGACGGTGACGTTGACCAGGGCCAGTTTGCTGACGCCGTAGATACCGCCGCCCATGAAAGCGCCTGCGGAGACCTGGTTGATAATGCGTCCGCCGCCTCGCTCGACCATGGAGGCCTTCACCGCGCCCGCGCAGATGACGGCGCCGAGGACGTTGACGCGCATGACGCGGTCGAACCAGTCCGTGGGCAGGTCCAGGATGTCGACCTGGGGTATCTCGGCCATCAACGCGGCGTTGTTCACGAGGATGTCGATGCCACCGAAGGCGTCGGTGGTCTTCGCCGCCAGGTCGGCTGCGGAGTCGCGGTCGGTGATGTCGACCTGTACGCCGAGCGCGCGCAGTCCGTCGGCGGCCAGCGTCTTGGCGGCCTGCTCGGCGCCTTCGCCGTTGAGGTCCGCGAGGACGACGGCGGCGCCGGCCTCGGCGAGTGCCCGGCCGTAGACCTGGCCGATGGCGCCGGCACCCCCGGTGACGACGGCGACCTTGCCATCCAGGCGGAGCCGGTCGAGTGTGCTGCTCATGGGGCTTCCTTCGTCAGACGGGACAGATAGGCGTCGACATCGGCACCGTGCTCGCGCAGTTCGTCGGCGGCCTGCGGTGCGGTGAGGATGAGGAAGCGGTCGTGGGTGACGCCGTCGGCGACGAGTTCGCCGACCGAGTCGGCGTCCAGGACCGGGAAGTCGGGGCCTCGGGGCGATGCCGGTTCCCCGTAGAAACTGATCTGCTCGACGATGTTGGTGGCGACGCCGGCCGGGCACAGGCAGGAGACACCGATGCCGCGCGGGCGCAGGTAGAGCGCGAGCGCCTCGGACAGGCCGACGACGGCGTGCTTGGTCGCGGTGTACGGCAGGCGGTCGAATCCGTAGGGCAACAGGCCTGCCGTGGAAGCGGTGTTGACGACGTGACCAGATCCCTGCTCCAACAACACGGGCAGGAATACGAGGTTGCTGCGGACGACGCCCAACAGGTTGACGTCCACGACGCGTTGCCACGCGTCCAGGGGAATGTCCTCGACGGGGCCGACGGCAAGGATGCCGACGTTGTTCATGACCAGGTCGATGCGGCCGAAGCGGTCGAGGGCCAGTTTCCGCACCGCTTGCAGGTCGTCGAGGCTGGTCACGTCGCACTCCAGGGCGACGGCCCGGTCACCGAGTTCACCGGCCACGGTGTGCGCCCGCTCGCCGACGAGGTCGGTGACCACGACACGCGCGCCGCGCCGGGCGAAGGCGTGGGCGGCGGCACGGCCGATCCCGCTGCCGGCGCCGGTGATCACCGCCACGGCGTTGTGCAGATCGATACTCATCGCGACGTCGTTCCTCCGCTCGTGGGTGGGAGGGCGGTTGTTCAGGGATGAAGCGGCGGGACCGGTTCACTCGGTCCGGTCCCGGTCTCGCCGAGCACGGACGAGGTCGTCGAGGACACCGGGGCCTGGAGGAAGCCGACCAGGCCGTCCAGCAGGTCCCCGACATGGACGGCGAAGGACAGCACGTGCCCGCCGCGGGCCCGGGTGCGTTCACGTTCGGAGGCGGCATGTACGCCGAAGGCCAGGGCCTGCGAGATGCGGTGGCCGCGCAACGGCTCGGGGAGGTGTGGAAGTAGGGTGCCGATCCGCTCGACGAAGTCGTTGGTGGGCTTGCTCAGTTCGGGCGAAAGGCGTTCGAAGACGTCCCGACGGCCGTGCTGCTGGAGCATCGCGACGAAGCTGAGGTAGTGACTGCCCTCCTGTTCGCCCTGTTCCAGGACGGGCAGGAGATGGCACTCCACCCAGGTCCTGAGATCGTCCGGGCGCCGACGCGCAACCAGCAGCCTGCGTCGTTCGTTCAGCTCCGGCAGCCGGTACTCGAAGATCTCCTGGACGAGGTGTTCCTTCGTGCCGAAGTGGTACTGCACCGCCGTGTTGTTGCCGTTCCCAGCCGCCGCGCTGATCTGACGCAGAGACACCCCGTCGAGGCCGTGCTCGGCGAAGAGCCGCTCGGCGGCCAGGACGATCTGTTCCTTCACGGACGGTTGAACCACGACACCAGACCCCTTGAAGAGCAGTGTTGCGCAGATTCGAGAACATCATTTCCGCATAACAGGAATCTAGTTTCGCTCTGGCGTGAAGTCAACTGCCTTAGCAGTCAGTCAGTTGGAGAAATGTTCAGGAGCCCGGCGGCGGGAAGACTCGCTCACCGGTGTCCGCGCCCCTGATACCGATGGCCTCGATCGGGCACGACTCGGCCACCTCCAGCACCTCTTCGGACGCGGGAAGGGTGGCGGACCTCGCCTGCCCCTGGCCGTTCTCGTCGAGTGCGAAGTGCTCGGGCGCGGAGGCGGCGCACAGCCCGGTGCGGACGCACATCCGTGTGTCGACGGTGACGTTCCACCGCTCGGTCGTCATCGGGCTCCTTCGATGACCAGCGGCAGGGTCTTCCAGCCGCGCACGGTCGAGGTCTGCGCCAGCTCGGCGTGGTCCCAGTCGACGTCCCAGCCGGAGAACCGCTTGAGGATCTCCTCCGCCGCGATCCGGCCCTCCAGCCGGGCCAGGGCCGCGCCCAGGCAGTAGTGGGCGCCGACACCGAAACTCATGTGCTGGGTGACGCGGTGGATGTCGAAGCGGTCGGGGTCGTCGAAGCGGCGGGGGTCACGGTTGGCGGCGGCCTGGATGAAGAGGATGGCGCTGCCGGCCGGCACCGTGCGGTCGTACAGCTCCACGTCCCTGGTGACGTACCGCCCGGTGAACGGCCCGGTCGGCTCGAAGCGCAGGATCTCCTCGATGGCGTTGGGGATGAGGGTGGGGTCGGCCGCCAACTCCCGGCGGGCTTCCGGGTATCGGGCCATGAGCGCGCCGAACCAGCCGATGAGGCGGCCCGTGGTCTCGTTGCCTGCGCCGGCGACCACGGAGCAGTAGGTCAGGACCTCGTCGTCGGTGAGTGTGCGCGTGATGCCGTTCTCGTCCTCGAACTCCGCGGTCATCAGCTCGGTCATGAGGTCGTCGGAAGGGTGCCGCTTGCGCCACTCGATGTAGTCCTTGAAGGCATCCGTACTGAGGATGTCCTCGTGATTGATCTTTCCGCCGCCCTCGGTGCCCAGCGTCTCGTCGGTAAGGTCGCGGATGGCGGGCTGGTCGGCCTCCGGGATCCCCAGGAGCATCCCGATCACCCGCATCGGCATCTCGGCGCCGACGGCCTCGACGAGGTCGAACCGCTCGGCTCCCGCCACCGGTTCGAGGGCCCGCCGGCAGAAGGCCCGTACGCGTGGCTCCAGGGTCGAGATCCGGCGGGGTGTGAACACCCGGGCCAGGAGCTTGCGGTGGATGTCGTGGACGGGCGGATCCTCGAAGATGAGGGTGCCGGGCGGGAGTTCGATGTCCGCCTGGATGATCTCCAGGATGTCGCCCCGGGCGGAGGAGTAGGTCTGCCAGTCCGCGAGGCCCCGCTGGACGTCGGCGTGGCGGCTGACGGCGTAGAACTTGTGCTGCTCGTTGTAGTAGAGCGGCGCCTCCTCGCGCATCCGTGCGTAGAGGGGGTAGGGGTCGCGGGCGAGGGCCGGGTCGTAGGGGTCCCAGTAGACGGTGTCGACAGTGGTCATGGACGCATCTCCCTGTGGTGTGCGGCTCACTTGAGCAGGGCGCCGGCGTCGATCGGCAGGGTGACGCCGGTGACGAAGCGGGCCTCGTCGGAGGCGAGGAAGAGGACGGCGTTGCTGATGTCCAGCGGCTCCACCCACGGGGTGGGGAGCATGTGCATGCCCTGGGACACCGCCGCGAAGTCGTCGACGGTGGGGTTCTCCAGGTCGGGGCGGAACATGCGGTAGGTGGCCTCGTGCATCACCATCGGGGTGTTCACCTGGGTGGGGTGCACGGTGTTGACGCGGATGTTGTGTGCCCCCAACTCCCCTGCCATCGTGCGCATCAGGCCCACCACGCCGTGCTTGGCGGCGATGTAGTGGCCGATGTTCGCGTAGCCCTTGAGGCCGCCGACGGAGCTGGTCAGGATGATGGAGCCGCCTCGTCCGCCCGCGACGATGTGCGGGATGGAAACCTTGGCGGACAACCAGACGCCGGTCAGGTTGACGTCGATCATGTCGCGCCAGGTCTTCTCCTCCATGGCGTCGAGCGTGGCGCCGTCGCTGCCGAGGCCGGCGTTGGCCGCGACGATGTCCAGCCGGCCGAATTCGGCGACGCCGTCGTCCACGGCGGCCTTGAGCGCGTCGTGGTCGCGTACGTCCGCCTGTACGGCGTGGATACGGCGGCCCAGTTTCTCGACCTGCTTGACCGTCTCTTCCAAGTCCTCGGGCGTGGACATGGGGAACGTGACGCCGTCGAGCTGCTTGCACACGTCGACGGCGATGATGTCGGCGCCTTCCTCCGCCAGCCGTACGGCATGGCTGCGGCCCTGGCCGCGGGCGGCGCCGGTGATGAAGGCGACCTTGCCTTCCACTCGTCCGGGCATGAGTGACCTCGTTTCCTGAGTACGGGATGGGATGGGTCGGGACGGGGTGACGACGGCGGGGAGGCCTGGTCACCGGTCGTTGCGTCGGCCGCCGCGTACCAGGAGCACGAGCAAGGAGCAGCGCGGCGCGTGCGGTGGCCGGCGGGGCGATGCGATGCGCTTGAGGACGCTTGCGCCGGCGGCGTCGATGAGGTCGATGGGTTCGACGACGAGAGGATCCGGGCGTGTACGGGCTGTACGACAGGTTCGGCAGCCGGATCCGGTGCGGGTACGGCGAGTTCGGCGGGCAGGTTCGCGGCGAACCGCCCGACGAGAGGCCCGCGAGGTCGGTGTCCACGAGGACGTCGGTGGAGTTCGTGCCCGACGCGACCAGGCGGCACGTCACCTGTGACCTTGATCCGGCCCTGGAAGCTGTCGCCGTCGCGGGACGAGAGCATCGCGCCGGGAACGCACGGAGGCAGCCCGGACGGCGTTGACGATCCCCTGGTAGCCCGTGCAGCGCCAAAGATCGCCGGACAGGGCGGCGCGGATCTCCTCGTCGGTGGCTGTGGGGTTCTCGGCGAGAAAGGCGGTGCCCGAGACGACGAAGCCCGGGGTGCAGAACCCGCGCTGGAGCCCGTGGCGCTCACGGAACGCGGCCTGCACGGCGAAGACCAGGCAGGCGCCCACGGCTTCGCCGTCCAGCAGCACCGTGCAGGCGCCGCAGACACCGTGCTCGCACCCCAAGTGGTGCCGGAGAGGAAGCAGTTGACGCGCTGGAAGTCGGCGAGGGTGAGCCGGGGGCGGCACGGTGTCACGGCGCGGAAGGCTGTTGAGCCGTATCTCGATGTCGCCGTCAGCCCTGGACCGCCTCCCGTACGGCGCGCCGCCAGGAGCGGGTCACCATGGCCGCGCCGACGCGCTTGCGGTAGCCGGCCGATCTCCACGCCCAGCGGTGCGAGGGCGTCGGCGACCGCGTTCACCACGGCCGGGGAGGATCCGATCGCGCCGCCCTCGCCAACTCCCTTGCGGCCGCCGGGTCCTGGGCCGGGTGTCTCGACGTGGCCGAGCTCGATGACGGGCACCTCGGCGGCCGTAGGGAGCAGGTGGTCCATGAAGGTGGTGGCGAGGGGGTTGCCGTCGCCGTCGGCCATGGCCACCGGGTCGCCGACGAACCACCCCTCGTCCTCGGCCGGCGGCGGCCGTGGCGTGTCGGGATCTTGGCGCCCGTTCAACGTGTACCACTGCTCGGGTACTCCCGGGTTGAGGCCCTGGGCGACGAACACGGCGTGTAAGCCGTCCAGTTGGAGCGCCTCCGGCACGTCGATCGCGGCGATGCGGGCGCGCGCGACGGGGCTGCGGACGAAACAGGCGGCCAGCATTCCGGGCCGTACGACGTCGTCGTAGGTGCCGGTGCCGGTCAGCAGCCGCGGATCCTCGACGCGCAGAGTGCGGGTGCCCGTAATGCGAGCCATCAGCCGTGCCCTCCGTTCATGTTGAACGAGTGTTTAACACGAGTGCTGAACAACTGTTTAACAGCGCCCCGCGGAGCCGTCAAGGACAATGAGCGGCATGACTGCGCCTCGCCGTATGGGCACCGAGAACTCGAAGACGCGCCAGGTCCTGCTCGACGTCACCGAGCGGCTGATGCTCGAGGAGGGGTACGCCTCCGTCGGCGTACGCCGGGTGGCTCGCGAGGCCGAGGTCGCCCCGGCGCTGGTGCTGTACTACTTCCGCACCCTCGACGACCTCTTCCTCGCGGTGCTGCGACGACGGGGCGACGAGGAGCTGGAGCGGGTGGCCCGCCGGCTGGGCGGCCCCCAGCCGATACGCGCCCTGTGGCAGGTCACCAGTCACCCGGGGAACGCGCTGACCACGGAGTTCACCGCGCTGGCCAATCACCGCAAGGCGATCCGCGCCGAACTCGCCGCCCGTGCCGAGCGCTTCCGCGAGGTACAGCTGGAGGTCCTCACACGGCGGCTCACGGAGACTGGCGTCGAGCTGCCGCCGGAGGTGTCCCCCACCGTGCTGCTCATACTGGCCAACGCCCTCGGGCGGATCCTCATGATGGAGAACACGATGGGCATGACTACCCGGCACGCCGAGACCCTCGATTTCGTGGAAAAGTTCCTCCAACGCTACGAAAGCGCCCCCGCCGAGGACTGAAGGGCACGGCCGGCACCCCGACCGGGTCGGCGGCCAACTCTTACCGCACGGTTGGTTTCTGGTCAGACGTTAGACCCGTGCGACAGACAGGGGAAGGGTGTGCGCAGACACGAATCTTGACCATGTGGGAAGCTTTGAGGTCTCAGCAGCCGCGCAGGACCGTCCCGGACCGGGCTTCGTCGAGGAGAGTGAGCGCACCGTGGGCCAGGCCAAAGCGCGTGGACCGTACGCCAAGACGCCTGCCCGCAGGACGGAGATCGTACGAGCGGCACGCGAAAGTTTCGCCGAGAACGGCTACGCCAAGGCCTCCCTGCGCGACATCGCGGAAAGAGCAGGCATCACCCACGCCGGTCTCCTGCACCACTTCCGGAACAAGGACGAACTCCTCGCCGAGGTGCTCGCCGAACGCGACGCGGAGGAATGGCAGCAGGGCCTGGAAGCAGTGGACAGCCTGGACCAGCTCGCCCCTTATCTCGGCGAGCTCATCCGCCACCACCAGAAGGCCCCCGAACTGATGCGCCTGTGGATCGAGCTCGCCGCCGCGGCCGCACGGCCGGATCATCCCGCCCACGCCTACTTCGTCGAGCGCTACGAACGCGGGCGCACGCAGTTCGCCGAGGGACTCGACAGCGAGGCCGCGCACAGCAGGCTGCGCGAAGGCGTCAGTCCGGAGAGCGCGGCGGTCCTCTTCCACGCTGTGCTCAATGGGCTCCAGTTGCAGTGGGTGCTGGACCAGGACCTCGACATCGCCGGACCCGTCACCGACTTCGTACGCCTGCTCTTCGAGAGCGACCGCGGCGACCAGTGAACGTATCGCCGAGCAACACATCCCACACCCTCTGAAGGCACGCCCGCGCACGACCTCGCGAGCGGCCCTAGGGATCTCACTCACAACCGGCGGCCACGAACCGCGCTCCTCGCGGGAGCGGCGGCGCCGCCACGGGCTGGACGTGTACCGCTTCCGTCCGCCCCGCCCAGGCCGACGCCAGCCCTCACCGGCCGAGACGTCGCCGCATAACGTTCTGATCACGAAGCCGAGCGGCAGCCTTCCCGCCCTTGTGATCCCGGTCTACCGTCCCAACGAAAACTAACCACACGGTAAGAGTTGGTTGGTCGGGCACTTCGCACTCACGAACCGACGAACCGGCAGGGCCGCAACCCGCTCTGCCGGAGAGCTCGCTCAACCCTCAACGCCCCTCCGCGCTCGGGCCGTTGCCCACCCGCGCCCGAACGGCCGGACCGTGGCCCAGGTGCCACGAGGTCCGAACCACCGACACTCAGGAAAGCAGTCGACGATGACCGAATTCCCGCCCGCGTTCCTCTGGGGAGCCTCCACGGCACCGCACCAGATCGAGGGCAACAACCTCAACAGCGACTTCTGGGCGAACGAGGGACGCATCCCGGGCATGGAACGCAGCGGCGACGCCTGCGACAGCTACCACCGGTACCGCGAGGACATGCAGTTGCTGGCGGACGCCGGGCTGAACGCCTACCGCTTCGGTATCGAGTGGGCACGGATCGAACCGCTTCCCGGCCTGGTCTCGCGCGCCGAACTCGCCCACTACCGGCGCATGATCGAGACGGCCCTCGAACTCGGTCTGACGCCGGTCGTCACCCTGCACCACTTCACCAGCCCGCTCTGGTTCGCGGAGGAAGGCGGCTGGCTCGGCGACCGTGCGGTGGACCGGTTCCGGACCTACGTCGAGACGGTCACGCCGATCCTCGAAGGGGTCGAGTGGGTCGTCACCATGAACGAGCCGAACATGCTGGCCATCATGGTCGGCATGGCCCGGGCCTTCCAGAACCCGCAGGCCGGCGAGGAGTGGCAGAGCCCCACCCTCGACAACGAGGGCCCGCGCCCGCAACTGCCCGCCCCCGACGTGGTGATCGGCCACCGGCTCGTCGAGGCGCACCAGGCCGCGCGAAAGGTGCTGCACGAGCGCACCGACGCCAAAGTCGGCTGGACGGTCGCCAACCGCGCCTTCGTGGCCCGTCCCGGAGCGGAGAACAACAAGCGGGATCTGGAGTACGTGTGGGAGGACCTCTACCTGGCGGGCTCGCGCGGCGACGACTTCGTGGGCGTGCAGTCGTACTCCAGCCAGTGGGTCGATCCGGACGGCATCGAGCCCCACCCGCAGCACCCGGACAACACGCTCGTGGGCACCGCCTACCGGCCCGACGCCCTGGGCATCGCGGTGCGGCACACCGCCGAGGTCACCGGCGGCCTGCCGATCCTGATCACCGAGAACGGCATCGCCACCGGCGACGACACCCGTCGCATCGCCTACACGGGCGAGGCCCTGGAGCACCTCGGCAAGGCGATCGCCGACGGGGCGGACGTACGCGGTTATCTGCACTGGAGCCTGCTCGACAACTACGAGTGGGGCCACTGGGCACCGACCTTCGGTCTGGTCGAGGTCGACCGCGAGACGTTCGAGCGCCGCCCCAAGCCCTCTCTCTACTGGCTGGGCGAGACCGCCCGCCGCGGCCGGATCTGACCCGCACTTCCAACGGAGGGACACACCGTGCAGATATCCGTACCCGAGGTCTCGTCCAAGTCCCTTACCGAACTCGTCTCCCTGGCCGGGCGGCGCGCCGTCGTGACCGGCGCGGGCCAGGGGCTCGGCCGGGCCGTCGCCGAGCGGCTGGCCGAGGCGGGAGCCGATGTGCTCGTCGCGGACATCCACGACGAGCTCGCCACCGCCGCCGCCCAGGAGCTCGGCGCCCGAGGCCCCGGCCGCTCCCTGGCCGCCCACCTGGACGTCACCGACCCCGACAGCGTGGTGGCCGCCGCCGACCTCGCGGTCCGGGAGCTGGGCGGCATCGACATCTGGGTGAACAACGCCGGGATCTTCCCCAGCGTGCCCGCGCTGGAGATGTCCGCCAAGGCCTTCGACGAGGTGTTCGCGATCAACACCCGCGGCGTCTTCCTCGGCTCCCGCGAGGCCGCGCGCCGGATGAGCGACGCCGGACACGGGGGCGTCATCGTCAACGTCGTCTCCACGGCCGGGTTCCGCGGGACGGCCCCCGGGCTCGCCGCGTACGTCGGCTCCAAGCACGCGGCACGCGGCCTCACCCGCCAACTGGCCCTGGAGTTCGCCCCGTTGGGCATCCGCGTGCTGGGCGTCGCACCGACGTTCGTACCGACCGAGGGGAACATGGCGGCGGCCGCCGCGGCCGGAGTGGACGCCGACTCGTTCATGTCCGTGATGCAGCCGGGCCCGCTCGGCCGGCTCGGCGTGCCCGACGACATCGCCCGGGTGGTGCTGTTCTGCGCGAGCGACCTCTCGGCCTTCATGACGGGCAGCACGCTCCTCGCCGACGCCGGCGAGACCTCGTAACCGCGCACCGCCCCCCACTGCTCCGACGACCCGGTAGGAACCCCATGCTCTCGCCCCGCACCACCCCCACCCGCGACCTCGTCGGCCTCGACGGCCTGTGGCGGTTCGCTCTCGGCACCCGGGCCGGCGCGACCCCGTGGGCGTCGCGTCTCGCCCCACCGCTCGAAGTCCCCGTGCCCGCCAGCTACAACGACCTGTTCGTGGACCCGGAGATCCGTGACCACGTCGGAGTCGTCTGGTACCAGCGCGACGTGCGCGTGCCGCGCGGCTGGACCGGCGAACGCGTGATCCTGCGCTTCGGTTCCGTCACCCACACCGCGCAGGTCTACGTCGACCAACGGCTCGTGGCCGAACACACCGGCGGCTACACACCGTTCGAGGCGGACCTCACCGGCGTCGTCGAACCCGGCGCCGAGTTCCAGCTGACGGTCGGCGTCGACAACCGGCTGACCAACGTGACGATCCCGCCCGGCACCGTCACGACCGGCCCCGACGGCCGCGAACGGCAGTCGTATCTGCACGACTTCTACAACTACGCGGGCATCGCGCGCCCGGTCCGCCTGTACAGCACGCCGACGACCTTCGTCGAGGACCTCACCGTCGTCACCGGACGGGACGGCACGGCCGGCACCGTCGAGTACCGCGTGGAGGCCGACGGCGAGCACGCCGACACCGTCACCGTGCGGGTGCGTGCGGTGGACGAGTCCGGCCGGACCGTCGCGGAGGGCCACGGCCCCGAGGGCGTCCTGCGCATCGAGGACGTCACGCTCTGGCAGCCGGGCGCGGCCTATCTCTACGACCTCGTCGTGGAGTTGACGGTGGACGGGGAGACCGTAGACAGCTACACCCAGCCCTTCGGCGTCCGTACCGTCGAGGTGCGGGGCACCGACTTCCTCATCAACGGCGAGCCCTTCTACTTCACCGGCTTCGGCAAACACGAGGACACCCCGGTCCGCGCCAAGGGCCACGACGACGCCTACCTCGTGCACGACTTCCAGCTGATGGAGTGGACGGGCGCCAACTCCTTCCGCACCTCCCACTACCCCTACGCCGAAGAGGTCCTGGACTTCGCCGACCGGCACGGCATCGTCGTCATCGACGAGACCGCCGCTGTCGGCCTCAACCTGGGAGTCCAGGGCGGGCTCACCGGTGTTCCGCCGACCCCCACCTTCGCGCCGGAGAACTTCGGCGGAACGACACGGGACGTCCACGCCCAGCACCTGCGGGAGCTGATCGAGCGGGACAGGAACCACCCGAGCGTGGTGATGTGGTGCCTCGCCAACGAGCCGGCCTCCAACGAGGACGGCGCGCGCGACTACTTCGAGCCCCTGGTCGAACTGGCCCGCAAGCTCGACCCGACCCGGCCCCTCACCTACGCCGCCGTCATGTTCGCGACCCCGCAGAACGACCAGATCGGCGACCTGTTCGACGTCCTGAGCATCAACCGCTACTACGGCTGGTACCTGTTCACGGGCGACCTCGCGACCGCCGAGGGGTATCTGGAACAGGACCTGCGCGGGTGGGTCCAGCGCTTCGGCAAGCCCGTCATGATGTCCGAGTACGGCGCCGACACCCAGCCCGGCCTGCACTCCGTCTGGGACACCCCGTGGAGCGAGGAGTACCAGAGCGACTTCCTCGCCATGTACCACCGCGTGTTCGACCGCATCCCCGAGTTCGTCGGCGAACACGTCTGGAACTTCGCCGACTTCCAGACCTCGCCCGGCATCCACCGCGTCGACGGCAACAAGAAGGGCGTGTTCACCCGCGACCGCAAGCCCAAGTCCGCCGCGTCCGCCCTGCGCCGACGCTGGCACGGCCTGGACGGCCGCAAGCCCGGCGAGGCCACGGCCGACTGACAGCTGCGGGGGCGCGCGGCGTCGCGCTTCCGTTGCGCCGCGCGACCGAGAAGGCGGCCCATGCCTCGACCCCGGGACCGGTCGGCGGTACGGCATCGACCGTGCCGCCGGCATCCTCGCCCGCCGTCCCGAAGACGGCCGTCCCTGGCGCCCGTCGGCTGCCGCCACCCCTCGTGACCATGTGACAAAGGAGTCCTCATGCCTCACGCCGACCGAGACGTCAGCGTGGTGGTGCCCCCTTTGACGGTGTCGCCGCAGGACGCCGCCGGGGTTCCCACCGAGCCGCCCGCCGAGCCCGAGATCGAGGCGCCGCCGCTGCAGAAGGTCGGCAGGGACTACCTCCTCTGGCTGATGATCGCCAGTTTCGGCGCTTCCCTGGCCCTGATGGTGCCCCTCTCCTACTCGCTCGCGGTGCGGATCTCCGATCTGGCGCCCGGGCACGAGGAACAGCTCGGCTACGTCACCGGGTCCGCGCAGTTCGTCTACCTGGTCCTCAGCCCGCTGATCGGCCTCTGGAGCGACCGGACCCGTTCCCGGCTCGGCCGCCGGACCCCCTTCATGATCGGCGGCGCCCTGCTCGGCACCGTCGCGCTCGTCGGAGTGGCCCTCGCACCGTCGGTCCTCCTGCTGGGCCTGGCGTGGGTCGTCGGCATGATCGGCTGGGCCACGACCGGGCAGGCCGTCCAGAACGTCCAGGCGGACCGGGTGCCCGAGGAGCAGCGCGGGCGGGTCTCGGCGCTGACCAGTGTCATGACCCAGATCGCCCCCGTGATCGGCATCGGCCTCGCGTACGGGGTGGCCTCCAGCACGTTCCTGGTGTTCCTGGTCCCGGGCGTCCTGGGTGCGGCCCTGGTGATCCTGTTCCCGGTGTTCAAGCCCGAGGGGGACTCCCGCGCGCTCGTGCGCACCAGCGGCGTGACGCTGCGGAGCGTGGTCGCCAGCTACGGCTTCAACGCGCGCAAGTACCCGGATTTCGGCTGGAACTGGCTCGGCCGGTTCGTCTTCTTCATGGGCCTGTACTTCAACACCACCTTCGGCACCTTCTTCTACGCGCAGCGGCTCGACCTTCCGGTCAAGGAGGTCGCCGGGATCGTGACGGTCATCGGAACCGTGGGCGTGATGGCCGCCGCCGGCGGTGCCATCGGGGGCGGCTTCCTCTCCGACAAGCTCGGCCGGCGCAAGCTGTTCACCCTGATCGGCTCCGCGGTGTTCGTCGCCGGGGCGGTCACCGAGGCGTTCGCCCACTCGCTGCCCCAGCTGGTCGTCGGCGCGGTGCTGATGCAGTTCGCCATCGCGTTGTTCAGCGCCGTCGACCAGGCGATCGTGTTCGCCGTCCTGCCGGACCGGGCCGAGGCCGGCCGCTACCTCGCCGTCGTCGCCTTCGCGCAGAAGATCCCCAGCGCCGTCGCCCCGCTGATCGCCCCGCTCGTCATCACCCTCGGCGTCAGCGACGGCGGCGAGAAGAACTACACCCAGCTCTACCTGATCGGTGCGGTCCTGGCCCTGGTCGGGGGCCTCATCGTCAAGTTCAAGATCAAGTCTGTCCGGTAGCGCCGCCCCAGCAGACGTCGCAAGAACCATCCTGTTCCACCGAGTTCGGAGAAGGCACAGCATGCACAACGCACCGTACGACCTGGGCATCGACAGCGGTGGTGACAGCTTCCCCGTGTCGGGGCCCACGCCCCGGCTGTCGTGGAAGCCGCCGTCGGACGCGGCACGCCCGGTGGCGTACGAGGTGGAGTGCACCGTCGACGGCGAGGCGCGGCCCGCAGTGACCACTGCGGTGGGCGCGCACCGGTTCCTCCCCTGGCCGTGGGCGGTGCTGGACAGCGGCCGTCGGGTGGCCTGGCGGGTCCGGGCGCTCGGCGCCGACGGCGACTCGCCGTGGTCGCGGTGGCACACGTTCGAGAGCGGTCTGCAGGCCGCCGACTGGCGGGCGCGCTGGATCAGTCCCGCCGAGTCCGGCGACCGCGGATACGGCAGGCGGCCCGCATACGCGCTGTCGGCCCGGTTCCCGGTACGGGCCGGGGTGCGCTCGGCACGGCTGTACGCGACGGCACTCGGGCTGTACGAGGCGTACGTCAACGGCCAGCGGGCCGGCACCGCCGAACTCACGCCCGGGGCAACCTCCTACGACCGTACGCTCCACGCCCAGGCCCACGACGTCACGGAAGCCGTCGTCACGGGCGACAACCGGATCGAGATCCTGCTGTCCGACGGCTGGTACCGGGGCCAGGTGGGCGCCTTCCGCCAACCTGCCGGCTGGGGCACTGTGCCCGGCGCGCGGGCCGAACTCCACCTCGTGCACGAGGACGGCACACGGCAGGTCGTCCGCACCGACGGGACGTGGACGAGTGCGGAGTCGGCCATCACCCGGGCCGACCTCATGGACGGGCAGACCACCGACTTCCGCGTCGGCCCCGGCACCGAACGGCCTGTCCTCGTGGACCGGGTCGAGGCACCCGCGATCACCTGGTCGCCGGCCCCGCCGGTGCGGGTCGTGGAGTCGCGCCCCGCACAGTCGGTCCAGCGGATCGGGGACGGGCTCTGGATCGCCGACTTCGGTCAGAACGCCTCCGGCCGGATCACTCTGAGCGACCTCGGACCGGCCGGGACCCGTACCGTCATCGACCACGGCGAACACCTCGGCCCCGACGGCGACCTGACGACCGCTCACCTGGACGCCACCCGGCCGGGCCAGGCATCGATCCCCTTCGTCCAGCGCGACGAGGTGGTGTCCGTGGGCGGCGGTGAGACGTTCGAGCCGCGCCACACCGTGCACGGCTTCCGCTACGCCCGCGTCCGCCGCGACGGCGCCCCGCTCGACCCGGCGAGCCTCGTCATGCGGGTCGTCCACTCCGACCTGCGCCGCACCGGCACCTTCACCAGCGGCCACGAGGATCTCAACCGCCTCCACGAGATCGCCGAGTGGAGCTTCCGCGGCAACGCCGTCGACGTGCCCACCGACTGTCCGACCCGTGAACGGCTCGCCTGGACCGGCGACTACCAGGTCTTCGCCCCCACCGCGACCCGCCTGTACGACGTCCTGGGTTTCAGCCGCAAATGGCTGCGCTCCGTCCGCGACGACCAGCTGCCCGACGGCCGGATCGCCAACTTCTCGCCCGACGGCCGCCGTATCAAACACCACCTCGACGACCAGTTCGCCATGATGACCGGCTCGGCCGGCTGGGGAGACGCCGTCGTCGCCGTCCCGTGGGAGCTGTACGAGTCGTACGGCGACCGGGAGGTGCTGGCGGAGAACTGGGAAGCGATGGTCCGCTGGGTGGAGTGGGCGCTCACGACCGCCCGTACGCTCCGCCACCCGTCCCGGACCGAGCGCTCGGCCGAACCGCTGCCGCACGAGCGGTACTTGTGGGACGGCTCCTTCCACTGGGGTGAGTGGACCGAGCCCCGGGTGAGGGCGGCCGACGGGAGCCGTGTCGACCCGGTCAAGGACGATCCCGTCGCCTGGTTCATGGCCGACAAGGGCGAGATCGGTACGGCCTTCCTGTACCGGTCGACGGCGACCCTGGCCCGCGTGGCACGGGTGCTGGACCGTACCGAGGACGCGGACCGCTACGCCGAGATCGCCGAGCGGGTACGTGACGCCTGGCGTACCGAGTTCCTCTCCCCCGGCGGGCGCACCGTCGGCGACACCCAGGCCGGTTACGTGCGCGCGCTGTCGCTCGGCCTCGTCCCCGGTGCACTGCGCGAGGCCGCCGCCGCGCGCCTGGTCGAGCTGATCCGCGCGGCCGGCACGCATCTCGGCACCGGCTTCCTCGCGACCGGCGACCTGCTCCCTGTCCTCGCCGATACGGGTCACCCCGACGTCGCCTACGAGTTGCTCCTCCAGCGCACCGCGCCGTCCTGGCTGTACATGCTCGACCGTGGCGCGACCACCATCTGGGAGGACTGGGAGGGTGTCGACGACACCGGCACCGCGCACGACTCCCTGAACCACTACAGCAAGGGCGCGGTGGTCCGCTTCCTGCACACGCACGTCCTGGGCCTGCGGCAGACGCCGGGGTCGGTCGCCTGGGAGTCCTTCGAGGTCGCGCCCGTCCCGCACCCGTCCGTGCCGTGGGCCCGGGGCACGCACGAGTCCCCGCAGGGCACGATCGCCGTCGAGTGGCGGACGACAGGCGACCTGCTCACGGTCACGGTCGACGTCCCCCCGGCCACCACCGCACGCGTCGTCTTCCCCGACGGCACCACGGTGGAACCCCTCCCCTGCGGCAGGTTCATCGCCTCCCGCCGCGTGGGGAAGGCGGGTTGAGCCGACCGGCGCACATTTCCCGAGGACGGCAGCCCCGGAGGACGTGCCGTCCGGCAGAGCCTCGCGCATCGCCGCCCCCTGGCCTGCCGCGATTCCCCATGCGGGGACGGTCGGGCGCGGCCAGCAGGTCGCTCTCTCCGACACGGGTCCACGCCCGCCGCGGCGAGTCCGCCGCCCGTGCTCTCGCCCCCGACGACGACCCGGCGCGGGTCGATGCCGAGCTCCTCGGCGTGAGTGGGCAGCCGTTTGAGGGCCGCGTCAAGGTGCGAGCCGGTAGGCCGGCATAGTCCTACGCCTGTCGGAGCGGTCGACGATGTCAGAGGACGGTCAGGCCGCCCGCCAGGAGCGCTTGCCGGTTGGCCGCGAGGAGTTCGAAGCGGTCGGCTTCGGTGCGGTCGATCTCCGTGATGTGCCAGCGCAGATGGGTCCCGGCTCGCAACGCGGCCGGGATGTCGATGTCTCCCGTACCGATGGGCGTCTGCGCTGTGTCCAATGTGGCGGGCCCGTCCTTGACGTGGGCGGCCACGGCGCGTTCTCCGAGACGTTTCAGGACCTCGGCCGGGTCCTGGCCGGCCACGGCGGCCCAGTAGACGTCGACCTCGGCGAGGACCTCGGGGTCGAGCAGATCCCACAGCACGTCGAAGGCGTGGGCGCCGCCCGGCAGCCGGGCCCACTCGAAGTGGTGGTTGTGGTAGCCGAGCCGGATCCCCGCCCCTGCCAGCTCCAGCCCCGCCTCGTTGAGACGACCGGCGAAGGCGCGCACTCCGTCGTGGCTCTCCAGGGACCGCTCGTCGAAACCGTCGACGAGCCACGGAATCGGCACGAAGGCAGTGTCCGTGCCGAGGATGCGGCAGATCTCGACCGCGGCTGCCTGGCTGTCGCCCGAGACGGCGATGTGCACCGAGCTGACACCGAGGCCGGCCTCGTCCAGGTCCGCGCGCAACGCACGTGCGCTGGCGGCCAGTTCATCGGGAGGCGTGTTCCACAGGCCGAGCGCGAACGGCTCGACGTGACGGAAACCGAGCGCGGCCAGGCGCGCGAGCGTGCCGGGGCGGTCGGCCTCCAGGGCATCGATCACGCTGTACAGCTGGACGGCGAGAGTGCCAGGTCTCATTCTTCGTCCTCTGGTGGTGCGGCCTGCGGGAAGGTCATCCTCATGAAGGCCCGGACCGGGCCGACGATGTCCAGATCCTGGTCGAGCAGCCATTGCAGCTGCAGGCCGTTGAGCACGGCTTGGAGCAGGGTGGCGGCGTGTTCGGGGGCGATCGCCTCGTGCAGTTCTCCGCGGTCGGCCTTGCCGCGCATGCCCCGCGCGAACTGATCGCTTCCCCAGGCGTAGCGCTGCACGAAGTATCCGTGTGCGGGATGCTCCGGACGTGAGGCGGCCGCCGCGAGCTCGATCCACAGCCGCATCAGCTCGGGGGCCTCCTGGTGGTGGCGCAGCAGGTCGCCGAGGTACGGCGCCAGATGGTCCATGTCCGGGACCTTCGATGCGGCGTACCGCCGTTCCTCGGTGTCGCGTTCGGCGAGCACGGCGGCGAGCAGGTCGTCCTTGGTGCGGAAGTGGTGCAGCAGACCGGCGTGGGTGATGCCGGCCCGCTCGGCGATGTCCCGCAGCGAAGCCTTCGTGAACCCGTGTTCCGCGAAGCTCTCGCGCGCCGCCCGGACGATCTCCGCCCGTCTCGTCGGGGTCTTGGTGTACGGGCCGCGGGCCTTGGCCGGGGTCACAGTGCGCTTCCTCTTCCCGCATCCCGCATCCCGCATCACCATTCCAAAAACCTTCCAAGCCTTAACATTTCGCGGTCTGCTCGGAGTGTGGGCGGCGGCGGCCCCGAGCGCAAGGGGCGGGACGCGGCGAGTTCACGCCAGATAACGCTCTGGTTACGAACGCGGTCCCCACTCTTCCCGCGCTTCCCGCCGGGGCTTACCTTCCGAATGAAATTCGACCACGTGGTAACTGTTCGCGTGACAGGGTGCGCCAGCGGATCAGCGACCGGCGCAGCGGGCCCTGTTCACCACCGCATGCCGACGTCACTCAGGGCTCCGCCGCACACCCCCACGCGTGTGTCGCCCCGCTCGTTCACCCGTGCATGACCGCACCGACCTACCGACGCACTGACGAAGGCCTCGGCTCTCCAGGTTCCAGGACGAAGGAATCCACCCATGCGCATCCGCTTCTCGCCTTCCCGGCCCGGGCCACGGCCGCGACAGCGCTCCCAGGCACTGGCCGCCGTCGCCGTAGCCGCCCTGCTGGCCACGGCCACCTCGGCGTGCGACAGCAGCCCGACCTCCGCGTCGGACTCCGGCGCAGGCCAAACCCTCGCGCTGTCCATCCTCGGCACACCCAACTCGTTCGACCCCGCCCAGCTCGTCGAGGGCCAGCAGACCTACGTCTGGGACTCGATCTTCGACACGCTCCTGCTCCAGGACAACAAGGGCGGACTCCACCCCGGCGCCGCGCAGAGCTGGTCGTACTCCAAGGACGGCCGCACGCTGACGCTGAAGATCCGCCAGGGCATGAAGTTCAGCTCGGGCGACCCGGTGGACGCGAACGCGGTGAAGGCCACCCTGGAGCGGATCCGCTCGACGCCGGGGCAGAGCCAGCTGTCGTTGGCCTCCGTCGCCTCGGTCGAGGCCCCCGACGCCTCGACGGTCGTCATCAACCTCAAGCAGCCCGACGCCTCACTGCTCGCCGCGCTGTCGACGTCGCCCGGTGTGATCGGCGACCCGAAGACGATGGCGAACAAGAGCACGGCCCTGAACCCGGTCGGCTCGGGGCCGTACACCCTGGACCCGAAGTCCACGGTCAACGGCTCGGTGTACGTCCTCAACCGACGCGACGACTACTGGAACAAGAAGGCGTACCCCTTCAAGACGGTCAAGATCCGGGTGATCACCGATCCGACCGCGTCCGCCAACGCCCTCAAGGCAGGCGAGACCAACGCCGGCACCGCCGACGTCTCCCAGCTGCCCGCGCTCAAGGCGGCCGGGTTCCGGATCACACATGTGCAGGCGACCGCAGGCGCCTTCCTCGTCCTGGCCGACCGTGCGGGCACCAAGCTGAAGCCGCTCGGCGACCTGCGCGTCCGCAAGGCCATCAACATGGCCTTCGACCGGCAGAAGATGGTCACGCAGGTGCTGCGCGGCTCCGGCAAGGCCACCGACCAGCTGTTCAACCCGAAGAGCAAGGCCTACGACGAGGCGCTCAACCAGCTGTACCCCTACGACGTCGCCGGGGCCAAGAAGCTGCTCGCCGAGGCCGGCTACCCGAACGGCTTCAAGGTCACCATGCCGAGCCTCGTCTTCACCAAGTCCTTCGAGCCGCTGTTCACCCAGGCGCTCGCCGACATCGGCATCAAGGTGACCTGGGAACCGGTGCCCGCCCAGCAGACCACCACCGCCGTCGCGTCCGGCAAGTACCCCATGTTCCTGCTCGTGGAGGGCCTCGCCTCCGACGCGATCATGACCCGCAGCTTCTACACCCCGACCGGCTTCCGCAACGTGTTCCACTCCACCGACCCGAAGCTGACCAAGCTCCTCGGACAGGCCGCCCGGGAACTCGACCCGGCGAAGGCCGCCGGGATCTACCGGGAAATCAACGAGTTCGGCGTCGACAACGCGTGGCTGGCGCCCGTCTTCTACCTGGGCAGCGACTGGGCCACCAAGAAGGGCATCACCTACCTAGGCGACGGCTCCTCCACGATGTCCACCGTCCGGCAGTTCGGCGTCGCCGACTCGTCGCGGTCCGGAGGGTGAGCGGCCACCCATGACGGTCTATGTGCTGCGTCGCCTGACCGCGGGCCTCGTGCTCGCGGTCCTGGTGACCATGATCACCTTCCTGCTGCTCAGCACGTCCTTCGACGACGTGGCGAGCAGTGTCCTCGGCAACGGCGCCACCCCGGGGCAAATCGCCGCCCAGAAAGCCCAGATGGGCCTCGACCGGCCCTTGGCGGTGCAGTACGGCGACTGGCTCACGCACGCCGTCCGCGGAGAACTCGGCGCCTCGTACTTCACCAGCGAACCGGTCCGCTCCGCGATCACCGCCAGGCTCGGCGTCACCCTGTCGATCGTCGTCGTCGCGCTGCTGGCCACCTCGGTCATCAGCGTCGCCCTGGGGGTGGCCGCGGCCGCACGCGGCGGCGCCGTCGACCGGTTCGCGCAGGGCGCCGCGATGACCGGCTACCTCGTCCCGAGCCTGCTCGTCGCCATCGCGCTGGTCTATGTGTTCGCCGTCAAGCTGCACGTGTTCCCGGCCACCGGATACACGGACTTCAGCGAGAGCCCGGCCCGCTGGGCGAGTTCCATCGCCATTCCCGTGGTCGCCCTGATGATGGGCGGGGTCGCCAGTCTGACCTCCCAGATCCGCGGCGCCATGATCGGCGAACTGCGCAAGGACTACGTCCGCACCCTGCGCACCCGGGGCATCCCCACCCGCTCCATCGTGCTGCGGCACGCCCTGCGCAACGCCGCCGGACCGGCCCTCACGGTCCTGTCCCTGGAGTTCATCCAGATGCTCGGCGGGGCCCTGATCATCGAGCAGATCTTCGCCCTGCCGGGCTTCGGTCAGTACGCGTTCAACGCCTCCCTGCAGGGCGACGTGCCGATCATCATGGGCATCAGCCTCTTCGGTGTGCTGCTCGTCGTGGCCGTCAACCTCGTCGTCGATCTCCTCAACGGCTGGCTCAACCCGAAGGCGAGGATCGTCAGTTGACCACACCCCATGCGGACACGCGGCGCCGCTCCACCCTGCGGCGCCTGACCGCCGACCCCCAGGCCGTCGTCAGCGCGAGCCTGCTCGTCGTCATCGTCCTGCTCGGGCTGCTGGCCCCCGTCCTCACCTCCCACGGTGCCAACGAGGCGAACCTGGACGCGGTCAACGCCGGCGCCGGCGACCACGGCTATCTGCTCGGCGGCGACAAGAGCGGCCGCGACATCTTCGCCAGGCTCCTGTTCTCGATCAACACGAGCGTGGTCTCGGCGCTCATCGGCACGAGCATCGCCCTCGCGATCGGGATCACGTCCGGGCTGGTCGGCGGGTACTTCGGGCGGCGCGTACGCGGAGTCGCCGAGTGGCTGTTCAGCCTGATCATGACGTTCCCCGGGTTGCTCCTGCTCATCGTGCTGATGCCGGTGACCAAGGGCGACTACAAGGCCACCATGGTCGTCTTCGGCGTGCTGCTCTCCCCGGGCATCTACCGGCTCGTACGCAATCTCGTCCTCGGCGTGAAGAACGAGCTGTACGTGGACGCCGCCCGGGTCTCCGGACTCCCCGACCGGCGCATCCTGCGCCGGCATGTCCTCACCGTGGTGCGCGGACCGGTGATCATCGCCACCGCGTTCCTCGCCGGATCGTCCATCGCCGTCCAGTCGGGCCTGGCCTTCCTCGGCGTCGGCTCGAACACGGTGCCCAGCTTCGGCGCGATGATCTCCGATGGATTCACCAACCTGTACGAGGAACCGCTGCAGTTCCTGTGGCCGAGCCTCGCCCTCGGGATCATCACCGCCTCGCTCGTGCTCCTCGGCAACGCACTGCGGGACGCCCTGGAGGGCGGGCGCCCGAAGCCGGCCCGGATCGTCACCGCCACCGCGTACCGGCCGGCCGCCACGGAGGGCATCGTCTCCGGACTGCTCACCGTCGACGACCTGGCGATCGCCTACCCGACACCGGCCGGTGAACTGAAGGAGGTCGTCAGCGGCGTCACCCTGAGCGTGGCGGCCGGAGAGACCCTCGGTCTGGTGGGCGAGTCCGGGTCCGGCAAGACCCAGACCGCGTTCGCCGCACTGGGTGTACTGCCCGCGGAGGCGGTGGTCACCCGCGGCTCGATCCGCCTCGACGGCCGCGAACTGCTGGGCCTGAGCGAACGCGAACTGCGCGCCGTACGGGGAACGTCCATCGCCTACGTCCCCCAGGAACCGATGTCCAACCTGGACCCGTCCTGCACGGTCGGCGCACAGCTGGTCGAGGGCGTGCGCGCGGCGACGCCCATGTCGAGGAGCGAGGCCCGCGACCGCGTCCTGGCACTGCTCGCCCGGGTCGGCATCCCCGAACCCGAACGCACCTTCCGCTCCTATCCGCACCAGATCTCCGGCGGCATGGCGCAACGCGTCCTCATCGCGGGCGCCGTCGCCAGCCGGCCTCTGCTGCTCATCGCCGACGAACCGACCACCGCCCTCGACGTCACCGTCCAGGCGGAGATCCTCGACCTGCTGCGCGACCTGCGCAAGGAACTGAACATGGCCGTACTGCTCGTGACCCACAACTTCGGTGTGGTCGCCGACATCTGCGACCGCGTGGCCGTGATGCGGGAGGGAACGGTCGTCGAGACCGGCACGACGGAAGAACTGTTCGCAACACCCCGGCACCCCTACACGCGCACGCTCCTCGACTCGATCCTCGACGAGACCACGCTGCGCACCGACCCCCCGTCCACCCCGGCGGGCACGCTCGAAACGGAGAGGCGATGACCACACTGCTGGAGGTGAGCGATCTGCGCGTCACCTACCCCGGGCGGGGCTTCAGAGCCCGCTCCCACGAGGTCCTCCACGGCGTGTCGCTCGCCGTGGGGCAGAGCGAGACCCTCGGCGTCGTCGGCGAGTCCGGCTCCGGGAAGACGACCATCGGCCGGGCCGTGCTCGGCCTGGTCGCGCCCAGCGGCGGCACGGTCCGCTTCCGGGGCAACGACATCACCCGCGCCGGGCGGGCGGAGCGCCGCGCCCTGGCCCGGGACATCCAGGTCGTCTTCCAGGACCCGTACTCCTCCCTCAACCCGGCCCTCACCATCGGTGACATCCTCGGTGAACCGCTCATCGTGCAGGGCAGCGGGACGAGTGAGGCCCGGCGCCGCGTGGCGGAGCTGCTCGACCAGGTGGGGCTGCCGAAGGACGCGTCGCAGCGACTGCCGCGGGAGTTCAGCGGCGGCCAGCGGCAGCGCGTGGCGATAGCCCGCGCCCTCGCACCCGCTCCACGGCTCATCGTCTGTGACGAACCCGTCTCCGCACTCGACCTCACCACCCAGGCCCGCGTCCTCGACCTGCTCGTCGACATCCAGCGCCGTACCCGTGTCGCGTACCTGTTCATCTCGCACGATCTGGCGGTCATCCGGCATGTCAGCCACCGCGTGAGCGTGATCCACCGCGGCGACATCGTCGAGACCGGGACAGCCGGCCAGGTCACCACGGACCCCGAACACCCCTACACACAACGGCTTCTGCTCGCCGCGCCGGTCGCGGACCCGGCCGAACAGCGTCGGCGGCGCGAGGCGCGACAACGCCTGTGACCTGTTCGCCGTACCGCATCAGTCGAACACGTCAGAACCCGTTGGCAGAAAGCCCTCCTTGGGCCACGGCGCTTTCAGCAGGATTGCGTCGCGGGCCGCGAGGCGGCGTGATGCCGAGTCGTTCTGCGAGTTCGTCGGCGCCGATGCCGTACGTCTCCCGGATCCGTACGCCGTCGGGGCCGACGTCGAAGACGCCGTGGTCCGTGTAGACGCGGCTGACGCAGCCGACGCCGGTGAGCGGGTAGGTGCAGTGCGGCACGAGTTTCGGCTCTCCGGAGCGGGTGAAGAGCGTCATCATCACGTAGACGTCCTTGGCGCCGATGGCGAGGTCCATGGCGCCGCCGACGGCGGGGATGTCGTCGGGCCTGCCGGTGGTCCAGTTGGCGAGGTCTCCGTCGAAGGCGACCTGGTAGGCACCGAGGACGCAGACGTCGAGGTGCCCGCCGCGCATCATGGCGAAGGAGTCGGCATGGTGGAAGTAGGCGGCTCCCGGCAGCTCGGTCACCGGGACCTTGCCGGCGTTGGTCAGGTCGAGGTCGATCGCGTCCCCCTCGGCCCTCGGGCCCATGTTGAGCATGCCGTTCTCGGTGTGCAGCACCACCCCGGAGTCGGCGGGCAGGTGGTCGGCGATCTTGGTGGGCTGCCCGATGCCGAGGTTGACGAAGGCGCCGGCAGGGATGTCGCGGGCGACGACTGCGGCACGCTGGTCCACCGACAGACGGTGGTCGCTGTACACGGTGGTCATCGTGCCCCCTGCACGGTGTAGTGACGGGCCGTCACCTGGACGATCCGATCGATGTAGATGGACGGGGTGACGACGGCCTCGGGGTCGAGCTCTCCGGGGTCTACTACCCGGTCGACCTGGACGATGATCGTCGTCGCGGCCGTGGCCATGACCAGTCCGAAGTTGCGGGCGGTCTTGCGGTAGACGAGGTTGCCCAGTGTGTGTGCGCCGATGAGCGCGTAGTCGCCCTTGATGGGGTACTCCAGCAGGTACTTCCGGCCGTCGATCTCCCGCTCCTCCTTCCCCTCAGCGAGCGGGGTGCCGACCGCGGTCGGGCAGTAGAACGCGCCGATGCCGGCACCGGCCGCGCGCATCCGCTCGGCGAGATTGCCCTGCGGCACCACTTCCAGCTCGATCTGCCCCTCCTGGTAGAGGCCGTCGAAGACCCAGGAGTCGGCCTGACGCGGAAAGGAGCAGAGCACCTTGCGCACCCGGCCGGCGGCCAGCAGCGCCGCCAGCCCGACGTCACCGTTGCCGGCGTTGTTGGACACGATCGTGAGGTCCTTGGCGCCCTGCCGGATGAGCGCGTCGATCAGGTCGAAGGGCATCCCGGCCAGGCCGAAGCCGCCGACGAGGATCGTGGAGCCGTCCTCGATCCCGGCGACCGCGGCGTCGGTGCTTTCGAGGATCTCCGCCCGGCTCATCGGTCCGACCCCGTGACAGCGCAGTTCTCGAGTACGACGGCCAGGCCCTGGCCTACCCCGATGCAGATCGCGGCGACACCGTAGCGCTGCCTCGTCTCGCGCAGCACCTTGGCGAGCGTGGCGAGGACACGACCGCCCGAGACGCCCAGCGGGTGCCCGATCGCGATGGCGCCGCCCTTCTGGTTGACGATGGCGGGGTCGATCTTCCATGCGTCGAGGCAGGCGAGCGACTGCACGGCGAAGACCTCGTTGAGCTCGACCGCGCCCACCTGGTCCCAGCCGATCCCGGCCCGGGCCAGCGCACGGTTCGCGGCCTCGACCGGGGCGTAGCCGGCGTTCCGCTGCCCCAAGCGTTGCCAACGTGTTGCTGCGCAACGCTGCCGTTCCGTGGCATCGCTGCACCAGCTCCTCTGCACGGCAGTGGGATCAGTCAGCTGCGGCCAGGCCTGCGGATGTCTAGTTACCAACTAGCCGTAGGGCGGCGGCCGGACGTCACAGGGGAGGCTGGAGCTGACTTGCGGTCTTCGGCCGCGACAGGGCGGCAATGCCGGGCCACGCTCATTCAGCAGCCATCGGGTCTGGTGGACGATCGTGTGACACCTTCACCCGATCTTGCACACCGGCGGCACGTTGTCCTCCAGAAGCGACACGAACTCGGCGGCCATGCGGCGCACCTGTTCCCGGCGGAGGAGGCCGGTGCGGTAGACGAAGTCCGCGAGGACACTGTCGCCCGTCTCTGCTAGATCGAGTACGAGATCGTAGGCGGTGGTCCCGGTTTCCAAGACCGTCGGCCGGACGTCGAGGGCCGTGAGGCGGGGGATGTCCTCTCTGTGGGGCTGCAGGGAGAAGGCCACTCTGGACAACGGGTCGCCCCCCGGGCCGCGTTCGGGGTTCACAGCGCGGACGACGTCGGCGAGGGGAACGTCGTCGTGGGCGAGGGCTTCGACGACCGTGTCGCGGACACGGGACAGGACCTCGGGGAACCCGACCGGGTCCGGCAGGTCGGTACGCAGAGCCAAGGTGTTGCTGAAATAGCCCACGGTTTCGTGGAAGACGCTGGATCTGCGGTTGGCCACGGGTGTCCCGACCATCAGGTCGTGCTCGGTCGTGTGCCGCCGCAGCATGGTCAGGAAGACCGCGAGGAGCACCATGAACGACGTGGTCCGCGTCCGACGGCAGAAAGCCGACAGGTTCCGAACGGTGGCAGGCGGAAGGGTCAAACGCACGGTGTCCGCCGCGTTGGACTCCGACCGGCCCTCGCCGAGAAGGGCCGGCGTGCCCCGGGGGGCGGCGAGCGCGCCCCGCCAGTAGTCCAGTCCGTCACGCACGGAGGAGGACGCGGCGTGCGCCTCTTCCCAGGCGATGAAGTCCCGGTAGGCAGTGGTCTCGGGCAGCGCGTCGCGATGGCCGTGAGCGTGGCGTTCGTAGAGGAGCAGCAGGTCACGGACGAGCAGGTCGCTGGACCACGCGTCGGTGATCGAGTGGTGCATGCGCAACAGGAGAAACGCGTCCTCTGCTGCGATCTCCGTCAGCACGGCCTCGAAGAGCGGCCCCCGGGACAGGTCGAAACCTCGCCCGGCCGCCTCGCGGACCTGGCCGAGGGCCTCCCCAGGGCAGGCGGCGGTGCGGTGGGCGAGGTGGTGGACGTGCCGCGGCGACCGTCTCGGCAGCAGTTGTACGGGACGGCCGCCGACGGTGGCGTAACGGGTACGCAGCATCTCGTGCCGGGCCACCAGCCCGTCCACGGCCGAGCGGAGCGCTTGGCGGCGCAACGGGCCCTGGACACGCAGCAGACGACTGACCGTGTATGCCGGCGAGGCCGGGTGGAACTGCTCCAGGAACCAGAGCCGTTGCTGACCGCTGGACAGAGGCAGCAGCTCTCCGTTGCCCGCCTCGCCGAGCAGCGTGTTGAGACGTCGTGTCTTGCGCTGTAGCTCGTCCGATCCCCCGGCACGGGGGATGAGGGGAAGAAGGGGCATCACGTCCTGATCTCCGGTTCTTCGAGTTCTTCGAGCATCGCCAACAGGACGTCCGCTTCGCGCTCCGACAGCCGTCGAGGTCGTGAGACCACCTGCGCCCCGGCGCGTGAGCTGTCGTCCGGCGCCGGCGATCTCAGTTCCTCGACCTGCCGGGCGATCCGTGCCGGCGTCGGGTGCCGGAACGCCTCGGCGAAGTTCGGCCGTACGCCGCACTCCGCCTCGATCCGGGACAGCAGATGAATCATCACGAGCGAATGCCCGCCGAGGTCGACGATGTCGTCGTCGGGGGTGAGCGCGGGACGGCCCAGCAGGAGTCCCGCCAGTTCGCCCACCCGCTGTGCCATCGCCCCGGCGGCTCCGGCGTCTTCGTGGGACAGCCGTGCCGGAGACGGCAGCGCGGCCCTGTCCACCTTCCCGTTGACGGTGACCGGGAGATGGTCCAGCACCAGCACCCGGCTGGGCACCATGGCCCGGGGCAACTGGTCGAGCGCCCAGTGACGCAACAGGCGCTCGGGCTCGTCGGCGGGGGACCGGAGTGTGACGTAGGCCGTGAGGCGTACGACGCTCTGCTCCCGCAGACCGACCACCACGCAGTCCTCGACGAGGGGGTGTCGGGCGAGGGCCGCCGCGACCTCGGCCGGGTTGACCCGAGTTCCGTGGATCTTGACCTGATGATCCAGACGGCCCAGGATCTCCAGCTGGCCGTCCGCCCGGTACCGCCCCAGGTCGCCGGTCCGGTACACCAGGTCGTCGGGGTCCGCGCGGGCCGGGTTGCGGACGAACCCGGCACGGTCGTCGGGCACCAGGGCGTGGTGGGGAGTGCGGACGCAGATCTCACCGATCTCACCGATTCCGCAGAGGCCGTGCGGTCCGAGCACCAGCGCCTGCGCACCCGGTATGGCCGTGCCGACCGGCTGGATGCCGGGGGGCGGTTCGTCGGGCACCGGGTAGAAGCACTTGGCCTGCGTGGTCTCTGTCGGGCCGTACAGGTTCACCAGCTCGGCGCCGACCGCCAGATGCCGGCGCCAGGCTCGTACGAGGGAGTCGGTGAGCGGTTCCCCGGCGAAGAACGTCAGCCGCAGCCGGTCCAGGCGTGGTGCTATGGCTGCGGTGAGCCACCGTGCCGTCAACGACGGAACGGCGTGCAGGACGGTGATCCGTTCACGGGAGAGCCAGGCGAGGACGGCGTCGGGCGAGGCAAGGGTCTCTTCCTCTGGCACGCACAGGACGGCTCCGGTGGTCAGGGGCAGGAGGACGTCCCGGAGAAAGGGGTCGAAGGAAGGGGCGACGACCTGCGCGACACGATCCCGCGAGGTGACGGCGAACCGTCGTGCCTGCCAGTCGAGGAAATGGAGCAGCCCGCTGTGCCGGCCCCAGACCGCCTTGGGCTCGCCCGTCGTGCCGGAGGTGAAGAAGACGTAGGCCAGACCGTCGGGGGCCGGGATCGCCTCGGGCAATGCCGGCTCCGGTGCGGATCCCCGAGGATGTGTGCCGACGGCGGCCGTCATCGCGTCCACCGGCAGGCTGACGCGAAGTGCCCCGTACGGCTCTGTGGCTTCGTCCTCGCACCGGGCTGCCGGTCCGCCGAGCACGATCTCGGCCGTGGCCGAGGCCTGTGTCATGAGCCGGCGGCGCCGGGCCGGTGGCAGCCGTGCGTCGACCGGCAGGAACACCGCGCCGGCCAGCATGATGCCGACGAGTGACGCGATCAGCCCCGGGCCGCGTATCGCGCGGACGGCCACGACCTCCCCCGCCGCGACCCCGGCATCGCGCAGGGCGACCGCGATCCGGCCGGCACGTCGGGCCAGCTCGGAGCGGGTCCAGGTGCCCGCGGCCGACTCGATCGCCGGGGCGTCGGGGTGTTGAGCCGCGTGGTCCAGGAATCGGGAGAGCGCGGTGGCCGAGGCCGCCTGGCCCGAGGAGTCCGGGACGGCCTGCGACTGGTCGGGCAGCAGCTTCGCGGCTTCTTCTGTGAGCAGGGAGAAGGTGTGCGGCGACCGGTCCGGTTCAGCCGTCGCCCGGCGAAGCAACTGCACATACTGCGCGGCCAGTTCGGACGGCGGAGCCGGGGAACCGGCCGGGCACGGGACCCGGACGTGCGGCCCGTTGTCGGTGGCTTCGTCGGGTACGGAGTCGCCGTCCACGGCCTGACTCAGCCGTTCGCGGCATGAGTACTCCGGGTGTGTGTCGTCCTCCGCTGTGCCGGGCCCGCCGTGCCGGAGCGTCAGTACCCGCAGCAGCGTGCGCAGCACCGTGTTCCGCCCGACGCCGCACTCTTCGGCGAGGCGGTCGAGCGGAACGAGGAGATCCGACGGCAGCGTGACCTCGGCATCGGACGCCTGGTGGCCGGACACCTCGTGACCGAGTGTCATGGGGCACCGTCCCGGGCCGTGCCGGACGCCAGGAGTTCGGCTCCGGTCGCCGCGGTGGTGTCCGGTGGAGCTACCCGGCGGATGGCCGACGTCGACGCCGAGGCCACGCAGAGCGCCACGACCAGCAGAGCGGCGGTGACCAGTGCCGTGGCGGAGCCCCAGGCGGCGACGGCGAGCGGGGCGAACAGCAGGGCCAGTGACTGGGCGGCCAGCGAGGAGAGCCAGCCGTACGACGTGACCCGGGCCAGGGCCTCGTGCGGGATGCGGGCCTGCACCAGCGTGGCCCAGAACGGACTGACTGCGCCCAGTACCGCCCATGACAGGCCGTAGGCGGCGACGATCAGTGGCGCCGGTGCCCAGATCGCGAAAAGGGTGAGCGGAAGAGCGAAGACCGCCAGGACGGCGTTGCCGATGAACAGCGGCCGTCGCGGCCGGAACCGGGAGGCGAGCAGTGATCCCCCGAGCAGTCCGACACCGCCGGTCTGGACGCACGCCACCCAGACCGCCTCGCCGTGGTGCCGGGCGGCGGTCAACGGGCCGAGGGTGATGAGCACTTGGTCCGCGAAGTTCACACCGCCGTGCGCGACGAGCGTGATCCAGTACCAGTTCCGGGACCGGATCTCTTTCCAGCCGGTGGCGAGATCGGCCCACGCGGACGCACCGCGCGCCCCGGCGGGCCCTCGGTGGATCCGGATGGCGGCGAACGTGGCGGCTCCGAGTCCGAAGGCGAGGGCGTCGATGAGGAACACCCAGCCGGGGCTGACCGTGAGCACGATGCCGCCCGCGGCCAACGGCCCCAGCAGCAGGGCGGTTCCCTGTCCCGTCGCCATCAGCGCGTTGGCCCGCTGCCGCGTCCGCTCGTCCCGCACGACGGCTGCCACCAGGGGCGACGCGGCGCACATCGAGATCGCGGAAGCGACCCCGGCGAGCACCTCCATGGCGGCGATGGCGGTGACACCCGGTCGCGCGGACAGGAGCTGCACCCCGACGAAGGCCTGCACCCCGCACCGTACGAGATCCGCAGAGCAGGCCAGCCGCCGCAGGTCATAGCGGTCCACGAGCACCCCGGCCAGGGGCAGCGCCACCATGCGGGCGCCCACCGCGCAGGACAGGACCGCCGCCAGGGAACCGACCGAGCCGGTCACGTCGAGGATCGCGAACCCCAGAGCCACGGGCATCAGAGCGTCGCTCAGGGAGACCACGGAGCGGCCCAGCAGCAGCCAGCGGAAGGACCGGGGCAGGGCCGGGTGATCCGTCATGGTCCTTCCCCTTCCGGCGCCGAGGCGCTGACCAGGGCGACAATGGTGGGGTCGGCGAACAGCATGGGCATGCTGATCTCCACCCCTTGCTCCTGGGCCAGGGCGATCATCTCGACGGCCAGCATGGAGTCGCCGCCCAGGGAGAAGAAGTTGTCGTCCTCGGCGACCTGGTCGAGCTCCAGCAGTTCGGCCCAGATCCCGGCGAGCAGTGCTGCGGCCGGGCTGTCCAGCGGACGGGCCCCGCCGGATTCCGCAGGGACCTGCCGGGCCGGTGCCGGCAGGGCTGCGAGGTCGAGCTTGCCGCTCGTGGTCAGCGGAAACCGGTCCACCGCGACGAAGACGGCCGGAATCAGGTGTTCCGGAAGCCTCCCCGTCAGCTCGCCCCGGATTGCGGCGGCGGTCTCCCGGCCGTCGTCCAGGCTCTCCCGCCGAGGAATCCAGTGGCACACCAACTGCCGTACCCCGGACGTGTTCTCGCGTACGGTGACCACCGCGTCGGCGACCTCCTGGTGGAGTTTCACGGCCGCCTCGACCTCGCCGGGCTCGATCCGGAAGCCGCGCAACTGGACCTGGGAGTCGGCCCGGCCGTGGAAGACCAGGTCGCCGTCCACGTCGTACGACGCGAGGTCGCCGGTGCGATACATCCGGGCACCGGGCCGGCCGAACGGGTCGGGGACGAAACGCTCTTCGGTCAGCTCGGGCCGGTTCAGGTAGCCGCGGCCGATGCCGTCCCCGGCGATGTGGACCTCGCCGGTGGCTCCCCCGGAGACGGGTGTGCCGTTCTCGTCGAGCAGATGGACCCGGGTGCCCGGCAGCGGTCGGCCGATCGAGCCGGTGGCCCGCTCGGCGTCCGCGTGCCGGAGGGGATGGACGGTCGAGACGACGGTCGACTCGGTGAGGCCGTACATGTTGAACAGCCGGGGCGACGCGTCGCCGTAGTGGTCGAACCAGGGCCGCAGAAGCGACGGTTGGAGGCTTTCGCCTCCCAGGGCGAGCACGCGCAGGTCCGTCACGGGGTACCGGGCGCGCTCCGCTGCGCGCAGCAACTGGCGGAATGCCGAGGGGGTCTGACCGGTCACGGTCACCCGCTCCCGCAGCAGCAGGTCCAGGAACGCGTCGGGGTCGCGGCTCAGTTCGTACGGGACGACGACGAGCCGGCCGCCGAGCAGGAGCGGTCCCCAGGTCTCCCACACCGAGAAGTCGAAGGCCACGGAGTGGAACAGGGTCCACACGTCCTGCCCGGAGAAGTCGAGTCGGTCCTGGCAGGCACGGAGCATGCGGACCACTGCCGTGTGCGTGACCGGTACGCCTTTCGGGCGGCCCGTCGAGCCGGAGGTGTGGATGATGTACGCCGTGCGGGCCGGGTCGGCCGTGGGGAGCGGCACGCCCGACTCGATCGCCGGCGCCGGGCCGGCCACCGGCACCGTGCGGACGCCGTCGCCGGAGAACCCGCCGACGACCAGGGACGCACCGGTGTCGTCGAGTACCGATCGCAGACGCTCGGTGGGGTGCCGGGGGTCCAGCGGCACATAGCAGGCGCCCGACTTCAGGACGCCGAGCAGCCCCACCACCAGGTCGGTGTCACGCTCCAGGCAGACGCCGACCGGTACTTCGGGGCCGGCGCCCAGAGCCCGGAGCCGGTGGGCGAGACGGTCCGCCGCCGCGTCCAGTTCGGCGTAGCTCAAGCTGCGCCTGCCGTCGGACACCGCGGTCCGCCCCGGGTGGAGTGCCGCCGTGCGGGCGAACACCGTGTGCACGCACTCCGCCGTCCTCAGGTTCTGCCAGGTCTGTGTCGTCATACGGCGGCGCCCCGGTGGGTGTACCAGTCGTCGTCGACGACCATGTCGTCGATTCCGCGTGCCTCGCAGTACTCGACCAGGTCGGACATCCGGTTGATGAAGCCCCGGCCGTTGAAGTTGAGGGAGGTGTTGCACAGGGCTCCGGCGCCGCGCTCCCGCGCGAACGCGGAGAGCAGGGTGTGGAGTTCGGCGTTGTCGGCACGGCTGACGGTCTGGACGCGTGCGCTGCCGTCGACATGGGTGACGGCGTGCAGTTCGCTGCTCTTGACCTTGCGGAAGTAGAGCATGTAGGGGTCGTCGAAGTCGCCTTCGAACAGGTCGGCGACATCCTCGGTACGGCAGCAGGGGGCGATGGGCCGGTAGTCCTCGCGGGCCTTGATCTCGTTGAGCCGGTCTCGGGTGCGTGCGGTGAAGGGCTCGGCCAGCAGGGAGCGGTGTCCGAGGGCGCGCGGCCCGATCTCCCAGCGGCCCTGGACCCAGGCGACGACATGTCCGGCCGACAGTGTCCGGGCGAGCCGGTGGTGGTCCAGGGGCCGGTGCGACCAGACGGAGCTGTCCGGGGTGCTGTCCCGGTCGAACGGCAGGCCCCCGTAGACGTTCCAGTCCACGGTGTAACGGCCTGTCGTGTGGTGGAGGGCGTCGACGGCGGTTCCGATGGCCGATCCGGAGTCGTTGGTGCACGGGGGCACGAACACCGACGAGAAGTGGTCGGACTGCCGCCACAGACCGTTCCAGTCACAGTTGAGGCCGCAGCCGCCTGAGATCAACAAGGGTGTCCCCGCTGGGAGTTGGCGCCGGGCGGTGTCCTCGAAGAGCTGGAAGACACGGCGGGTCAACAGGGCGGCGGCGGTCTTGGTGGCCTGGCTGGTGACCCCGGAGTCGTAGACCGGGGAGTCCCTGAAGTCGGTTTTCGGCAACGGTAGTTCGGCGGCCGGGTCCAGCAGCCGGTCGACGGTCGCCACGATGTCCGCGTCCGCGTCCTCGGCCCGTCCGAAGGCAGCCAGCGCCATGAGTTTGCCGCTGTCCTGGAACCGCTGATGCGTCGCGTCGCTCGGGTAGGCGGGATCCGCGATGGCGAACAACTGCGCGTAGCGCACCCCGGGTTGGCTGAGCACCGGAACCGTCCTGACGATCCGGGCGTTCCGGTCGACGACGTAGTAGGCGCCGGTGTAGCCCTCCCACACGAGCACCGTACGGAACTCGGCGTCGGACTCCGGCGCGAGCCCGAGGGCCATCATGATGTGGGAGCGCTCGTGCGAGGAGGAGAAGTACCGCACGCGTTTGCCGAAGAAGTCCCTGAATCCGTCGTGGATCTCCTGCCCCTCGTAGCCGGCACCGATGTGACGGTCGATCACGCCCCGGCGGTACCAGCCGCCGAGCGCGATGACGTCGGGGATGCCGTCGCACAGTTCGGCTGCCGACAGGACGGTGGCCGGGGTCAGTCCGGTGTAGCGGCGATAGGAGTCCTTCTCCGACTCCAGGGAGAACAGCAGCCTGCCGTCGCGGAGGGCGGCGATGCCGCCGTCGTGGCCGGGTTTGATGGCGAGTATCAACACGGTGGTGTCCCTTCGGTCTCCGTGCGGAGGGTCAGCGGTTGCCGTGCAGGGCGAGACGGGCGATGCCCTTGACGAGTCCGTCGAGGAACGCGCGGGTCTCGCGGGGCGGGAAGAAGCCGGGGCTGAACATCGCGCCGAGCCGCAACCGGCCGTCCGGGCCCGGCAGTACGACGATGTGGAGCCCGTCGATGTCACCGGGCTCGGTGCTCTCCTCCGTCGCGACCTCGTACTTGCCGCCGATGTCGTGCGCCACGAAGTTCACGACCAGTTGCATGCGCCGCCGCTCCCGCGGGATCTCGTTCTCGGCGGCCGGCGGGCAGGTGGCCCGGATCCATCCGATGGGGGTCGTGTGGAACTCCAGCAGTTGTGCCCACACGGCCGTCGTGGGTGTCAACGAGCGCTGGGCGTCCGGCAGTTCGGGGTGTGAGAGCCGGACGGGGAAGGAGTCGGCGAGCCAGCCCAGCGTGTTGAGGTGTCCGGCGGGGCGGCCGTTGCTGATCACGCGCAGAGTGATGTCGTCCGTGCCGGCCTCCTGCGCGGTGACACCGGCGACGGCGGTGAGGACGAGCAGGAAGGGGCTGACACCGAGCCGGGCGGCTCCGGCGCGCAGCGCGGCGGCGGACAGCGGCACCGGCAGGTTCACGGAGGTGATCCGCGCCGGGGTGCCGGGCGGGGGAACGCGGGCGAAGGGCAACGCGGTCGGCCGGTCGACGGACGTGCCGGCCAGATGGCGGTGCCAGAACTCGCGGGCGGGACTGGTGGGCCGGGGATCGTCCCACGGGTAGTGGGCGTGCTGCCGGGCGACCCAGTCCCGGTAGCTCCTGCGGGCCGCCGTGCGGCCGGGGGCGCCGGCCGGGGCCGTCAGCTCCTGCTCGATGAGGTGCATGCTGCGGCCGTCGGTGACGAAGTGGTCGAACGCCGCGTGCAGGGTGCGCGCTCTGCCGCCTCGGTCGTCGGGGTGGTCGAAGACCGTCATCCGCCAGAGCGGAGTGCCGTCCCGGTCCAGCCAGTCGTCCTGCTGCCGTCCGGCCAGGGACAGCATCTCGGCCTGCGACCCGCAGGACCGGAAACTCAGCGGCAGGTCGATCCGGTCGGCGTAGCCGGCCCAACCGCCGTCGAGCAGCGACGCGTCGGTGATCCGCAGCGCTTCCTCGCGGCGCACGATGCGGGTCAGCCGCGCCCGCACCTCGTCGTCCGACACCGTCTCCGGGAGGGGAAAGAGACTCGCCACTCCCGCGTAGCGGCCATGGGCGGCCTCGTCCCTCAGACGTGCGGCCTGCTGCCAGGACAGCGGACCGCGTGTGCTCTCAACCGTTCCGGAAATGACACTTCTCCCTACCGCTCGACATCCGTACCAAGGACGAAAGAAGGGGGATGGGGAGAAGCAGAAGGAACACAGAAAGCACACACTCGAAGAGGCCTGAGGTATGCCCGAAAACACTCAGCGGATCTCGGCGAGCCAGCGAAGTGGCCTGACGCGGATCAACGACTGCGCTCAACGAGCATGGCACGCGTCGCTGAGGTTGTCCACACCCCCTCGCCCCGGGACCTGACGGCCACTCACTCCGCAACAGAGCGTTCATAATCGAAAGCTTGACGCCCAGCCGAACGGCCATTTAGCGTCCTTTGCCGTAGCGATCAACTTTCGGTAACACCCCGTCAGCACAGGATGGGTTGATTCATGCCGTTCAATGCGTCAGGAAGCACAACCCGCACCCGCTACAAGGCCGAGATCCAACAGGTGTCGCCACCTTCCAGGAGACAGAGCTACGACGAGCACGACCGCTGTTTTCTCGGCGTCAGCCTGGAGAACAGCAACTTCACCCCAGGAAAGCTCGCGGGCATGCTCGTCTGGATTTCCCGGCGCTTCTCCGACTGCACGGTACTGATCGGCGACAGCATTCACCGCATCACCCTGGAGTCCACCCGTTCGCTGAGCGGCGAGGCCGCGCTGACCGAGGCGATCCGTCTCGGCGACGAGTTCGTCGAGAACACCCGGGAGGTCTTCGCGAGCCGGCGGGAAAACACCTCCTTCACCTTCCTGCGCTGCAGCGATGTCCAGCAGTGGGACGGCTACGGCGGACACCACCGGTATCTGCGGAAGTACTACGAGACGGATGCCGAATTCCGGGAATCCGTGGACTCGTTCGGCCGCGCCTATCACGGAAAACGTTCCATCGGAGTCGATGCGACGGAAATGGACCGAAGGGTGAGCAGATCCTCCGACTACTTTCTGGAGGAGTTCGCGGTCTTCGCCTGCCTTGAGGAGAGAGGTATTCCCGTCATGGTCTATCCAGGATCCTTCAGCACACTTGCGGAGATCGCTGCGGGAAGACATCCCGACGCTCCCGAAGAACTGCGTCGACTGATCGTGGTGTCCTTACATCTGAAAGGACGTTGAAGGTGCCCCCGGAAATCCACCCAGATATCCGTCGCGGGCACATCTACCGTGATGTCTATGCCAAACGGGCCGGCGACACCGTCGCAACCAAATCAGAACTGCCCGTGGCCGTACTGGAGCGGGCCCACATCACGGACGGCGGGCTCGTCTTCGACACTGCCGGACGACCCGGCGCCGCCGAACGCGCGCTGACCGACGGCGTGTTCCTGCTCGAAATCCCGGACAGCCTGGACACCACGGCCGGAGACATCTTTTCCCGGCAGTTCCACCTGGGCCCGCAGGCCGTCCCGTACGGACGCTTTCGCGAACTGCGGGCGGACCACTTCGACGACCCGCTGCTCGGATTCCATCAACGGGTGAACCAGATCGAGCAGTTTCTTCTCGAACGGCGTTTCTGGCAGCGGGACTTCCCGCCGGAGATCCTCGCTCTCGGGGAGGCGCTCACCCGGCTGTCCCGCCAGGTGCTGCGCTCGGTCCTCACCCATGTGGGCATACCGTCCGGGGACTGGGTGAAGGCGACCGGCGGCTGTTCCCGGGGAGCTGGCTCGTACCATCTGACCTTCAATCATTACCGGCCCGACCACACGTCGATCGGGCTCAGCTCGCACAAGGACGACGGCTTCGTCACCCTGCTGCGCACGACCGCTCCGGGACTTGAGGTGAACCGCCGCGACCGCTGGGAGGCCGTACGGCCGGACCCTGCCTGTCTCGTCGTCAACTTCGGCCTGTCGATGCAGATCCTGACCGCGCGCGCCGCACGGCCGGTCGCCGCGATCATGCACCGGGTGGCGCGACAGGACCAGGACCGCTCCAGCTTCGGGCACTTCAGCTCCAGCCGCTGCGAACCGGGCGCCGACGACGGCATCTACCGCCATCTCCCGGGCACCGGCCTTGAACGGGTGTGTGGTTCGCGTGAGCTCATCGAGGTCAACGACCACGAGATCTACGAGGGCACCGATGTGCCGGAGGCGGGTACACCGTGACACCCCCATCGCTGGTTCTCCAACGCGCCCGCGCCGAGGGCGAGTCGGGCCTGGTCTTCGACACCGTGGGTGGCCTGACCCGGGCCGTGCGCGACGGCTGCTTCCTGCTGGCCGTGCCCGCGGACCTCGATCTGACGCCCGGTGTGCGACTGTGCCGCGAGTTCTACCGTCCGGTCGGGGACGGCGATCCCGCGACCGCCGGCTACCGCGGCTTCCGCGACCGGGACGTCTACTTCGACCGCGAACACTTCCAGACCGAGCACATCCTCACCGACGGCCCCGCTCGGACCGGTCGCTTCCCCGCCGAACTCACCGGCATGACCGACCACATGCACGCGTTGGCGCTGCTCGTTCTGCGCGCGGTCCTGACCGAGACGGGCATCGCCCCGGACCTGTGGAACCGGGTCACCGCGGGCACCGTGGACGGACGCGGCACTCATTGGTTCGCCGCCAGCCACTACCGGCCCGAACGCGAACAGCCCGGCTGCGCGCCCCATCAGGACACCGGCTTCGTCACCGTGCTCTACATCGACCAGGAAGGCCTGGAAGCCCGGGTCGGGGACGAGTGGGTCTCGGTCGACCCGGTGCCCGGCCACTTCCTGGTCAACTTCGGTGCCGCCTTCGAACTGCTCACGTCCGAGCTGCCGCGCCCCGTCACGGCGGTACTGCACCAGGTACGCCGGACCCGGCCGTCGCCCGGGGGCGAGGACCGCTTCTCCTTCGCCGCGTTCGTGAACCCGCCCTCGGCCGGCGAGCTCTACCGCATACGTGCCGACGGATCGGCCGTTCCGGTGCAGAGCGTGGAGGAGTTCCTGCGCGACTTCAACGACCGGACCTGGAAAGACCGTCACACGGACTTCGGCATCACGGCGGGGCAACGATGACCGGCGCCCGCGACGCGGACACCGGCCCGGCGGACCGCAGCACGGGGCCGGCCCTGGACCTGCTGGCCCGCGTCTGGCCTCCCGCCGCCGCCCGTGCCGCGTTCCGCGGGGTCTTCGCCCATCACCGCGGCGGCGATCCGCTCACCGGTCACGGCAGGGCGTTCCACGCGGCCACCGTCGTACGGGGCGAACCGGCTTCCAGCTACTTCAGGTCCTCAGGGATCACCGCCTGTGCCGAGGCCAACGGTGGCATCTGCACCTTCCGTCTGGGCCGTCGCATCGCCTTCTACCAGATCAGCAACACCCCCCTGGCCGCCGACGACGACCTGGCACCGTCCACCGACAGCAACCGCGAGCTCTTCGGTGACTTCATGGGATCCCTCGCGAACGACCACCCCGACCGACCCGCCAAACGAGCCGCCGTCGAACGCAGCCTGGGCAACAGCCGTTTCGTCGACGCCCTCGAACCCGACATCCGCCGGCACGCGGCGACCTGGCTCGCCGCCGCCGAGGGCCACGAGGTCGCGCTCGACGACTTCGTCCTGTCCCTGGTGGCCCATGTGGACTCGCTCGTACCGGGAGTCCTCGACCTGACCCGCCGACCGCTGGACAGCTATCTGGCCTCGCCCGCCTACGGCCGGGTCCTGCGCGGCTTCTTCGACATCGCGTCCGACGTCATCAGCAACGTCAACCGCGCCGCGATGACGGAGTTCGACCTGATCGTGCCCTTCGTACGTGACCTCCTGGACGACAACATCGAGTCCCTCCGAGCCGCCCCGCAGCCAACCTCATCCGGCGCAGTTTCGCCCTGTGGGACCTCCCGCTCACCCGCGCCGGCGTCGCCGGGCTCGACCCCGCGCGGCTGAAGGAACTCGGCACCCTCATCGTGGCGACCTACGACACGACCGCACTCAGCCTGCTGTGGGCCATCGCCTATCTGCAGGACAACCCCGAGCACCGGCACAACGTCATCGCCGAATCACGCGGCCCCCGTTCCGACGCGCCCGGCCCTTCCGTCACCGACCACGCCGTCCTGGAGGCACTCAGGCTGGGCGGCAGCAACCCCACCGCACTGTGGCGCCGCACCACCAGACCCATCCGACTCGAGCATCAGGGACGTACGACGACGATCCCGCCCGGCACCATGCTGTGGCTGGACCGCCGACGTGCCAACAAGGACGCTGCGGTCTTCCCGCGGCCCGCCGACTTCGACCCCGGCAACATCAAGGCCATCCACCGGTCGCCCCGCGAGACGGTCTCGTCCCTGCTCTCCCGCAACCGGTACGAGATCAACTCCTTCAGCATGGTCAACACCGACCGGAACCCCAGGAAGTGCCCAGGCCGTCTGTTCTCCGTACGCGTGCAGTCCTTACTGCTGTCCGAGCTGTACGGGCACTACAACGTCACCACGCACGGCACCGATCTGACCCTGCGCCGCCACTCGTCCATGCCACGTCCCGCGCGGGCCGGAACCGTGCTCATCCGGACCGCCCACGAACAGGGAGCCGCCGGATGACACCCCGCCCCGAGTCCCCCGCAGGCCTCGCCGGACCCTCGCAGACCGTGCGCGCCGCGGTACGACTGCCCGCCATGCCCGGTGAGCACGAGGCGGCGCGCACCTACCCGCCGATCGCGCTGGAGCGCGCCCGGCTGGACGGAGAGCGCCTGGTCTTCGACCGCCCGACCGGCTTCGACCAGGCCCTGCAACAGGGGTTCTTCCTCCTGCGTGTCCCGAACGCCGTGGACACCGCCCCCGGTGATCTGTTCGCCGCCCACTTCCATGAACCGGCCGCCGGGGATGCCCAGGACGTCTACCGCGGCTACCGCGACATTCAGGTCCCCGGCGACTACCAGGGGTACTTCGACCGAGAGCACGACCAGTGGGAGAACTTCTACATCGAGACAGCGAACTTCGCCCTGCTGCCCGACTCCGTCACCCGGCTCGGCCAGGAGCTGTCCCGGCTCGGCATCCACGTCCTGCGCGCGGTCCTGGACCACGTCGGCATTCCCCGCCGTGAGTGGGCGAAGGTCACCGGAGGCCTGACCGAGCACCACGGACACCGGATGCTCGCCTTCAACCACTTCAGGCCCGACAAACCGGTCCGCGGCTCCAAGTTCCACCGCGACTCCGGCTGGGTGACCGTCCTGCGCTCCACGGAACCCGGTCTGCTGGCCCTCATCGACGGCGACCTGCACGCGATCAACCCCGAACCCGGCTACTTCGCCGTCAACTTCGGCAGCTCCTTCGAGGTCCTCACCGAACGGCTGCCCCACCCGGTCCGGGCCAATGTCCACGGTGTCGCCCGTACCGAACGACAGCCGGGCCAACCCCACCGGACCTCGTACGTGATCTTCCTCGACTCCGACCTCGCCGGAACGATCTACCGCTACCAGGACGGCGAGCCACAGGCCGTGCAGTCGGTTGCGGACTTCGCCGTCCAAGAGGTCAGCCGAACCTACGACGACAACAGCGAACTGTAGGAGGCCACCATGCCGGAATCCGTCACGCACATCCCAGAGACCCTGGAACTGCCCTACGCAGAGGTACGCGGCGACCGACTCGCCTTCGACCGTCCGGACGACGCGGCGCGCGCACTCGCCATCGGCGCCTTCTTCGTGAAGATACCCGAGCACCTGGATGTCCGTCCGGGGCTCGAACTCGCCCGCACCTTCTACGAACCCGCCGACCCCGGCCGCCCGGGCGACCGGTACCGCGGCCACCGGGCGGAGCAGCACGCCGACTCCAAGCTCGGCTACTCCGACCGGCCCGACCAGGTCGAGCAGCTCCAACTGGAGAGCGCGCACTGGGACACCTACCTGCCGGCCGAAGTCACCACGCTGCTGCGGGAGATGGAGGCCATCACCCTCGCCACCCTGTACGGAGTGTTCGAGGCGGCCGGCCTGCCGGAGAGCGACTGGGAGATCATCACGGGCGGCGCCCGCGAGGGCACAGGATGGTGCCACTCGACCGTCAACCACTACCGCGCGAGCCTCAGCGGCCGCGCCGGAATCGTCCACCACACGGACAGCGGGTTCATCACCCTCCTCTACGCCGACCAACCGGGCCTGGAGGTACAGGCCGAGGACGACCGGTGGCTGCCGGTGGACGTCAAAGAGCACCACTTCATCGTCAACCTCGGCGACGGTCTGGACATCCTCACCCGGCGGCTGCCCCGACCGGTGACGGCGGTGATCCACCGCGTTCCAGAGAGCAGTCCGGATCAGCGGCCCGACGGCGACCGTTCGTCGTTCACCGTGTTCATCGGACCGAGGTACGACATGCCGTTGTACCAGTACACCGCCGACCATGTCCTCGGTGAGTACCAGGGCTTCCGGGACTTCTCCGTCGAGAAGGCGAAGAAACTCGGCTACGAGTTCCACCCCCGCCTTTGAGTACCGCCCCGGGCGGCGACGAGCGGCCACGCGGCTGGGACTGGCAGCGGGCCCGACTGTCCGCCGGCGAGCTGCACTTCGAGAACCCCGACGGCCTCTCCCGCGCTCTCGACGACGGCTTCTTCTTCGTCGACCAGCCCTCGCCCCTGGACCTGTCCGCAGGTGACCGGTTCGCCCGTTCCTTCTACCTCCCCGCGGCCCGTGATCCGTACCGCGGTCACGTGGACCGGACCGCCGGTCAGCTCGGCGAGCACCAGGGCTACTACCGTCGCGAGGCCGACCAGACCGAGCAGTTCTTCCTGGAGAGCCGCAACTGGCGGGCGGTCTACCCGCCCGCGCTCGTCGAACAGGCCCTCGGGATGCGGGCGTTGGCACTGGACATCCTGAGGGCCGTTCTCTCACACATCGACCTGCCCCCGACCCTGTGGGACGAGGCCACCGGACACAGCCTCACCGGACAGGGAACGTATACCCTGACGTTCAACCACTTCCGGCCCGAGGTGCGCGCCCGCGGGCTCAACATTCACAAGGACTCGGGTTGGGTGACGGTGCTGCGTTCCCTCGAACCCGGCCTGGAGGTCCACCGTGACGGAGGCTGGCACCCCATCGACCCCGTCCCAGGCACCTTCATCGTCAACTTCGGCTGTGCCATGGAGATCCTCACCCGGCACACCCGAACCCCCGTCGCCGCCGTGGCCCATCGCGTGACGGAACAGCCTCCGGTCCGTCCCGCATCCGGCGGAGACCGGTTCTCGTACGCGCTGTTCGTCGACAGCAGCCTGGACGAGACCGCATGCCCGGGCCTCTTCCGTTATGACCCAGGCGTCGGGCTGAACCTGGAGATGAGCTTCGCGACGTTCCTCTCGGACATCCTGCGCAACACCTATCAGGAGGACACGTCCGGCCTGTACTGAACATCCGCCGATCGCCCTGTGCCACTCGGCAGCCGTATTGACGCAGGGGACGCACTCGGCAGTACAAATAATGGTGCTGGCGCACGATCTATCGCTATCTCCTGCGCTGGGAGCGTGTGACGCCTCTCACCTGCTCCTCCATCAGCGGGGCGGTGTGCCGAACCGGCTTCGCCGACGGCGTCGCTGACATGGAAACCACTCTGGTGGGTCCGTACGTGAAACAGGGTCAGCAGCGACGCCGCGAGCAACGTCGCTGCCCGGTCGCCCCTTCTCCAAGCGGATCATGGCAACGGACAGTCCGTGTGGTGCAGTGCCGCCCGGCTGACTGGGTCCAGCAGTGCACCCGCGAGGCGGTCCCGGTTTCGCGAGCCGACCAACACGAGCTGTGCTCGCGTGCCCGCCTCGACCAATGCCCGGCAGAGGCCACCCCGGACGCGGGCACGGTGCATGGTGACGTCCAGGTACTTCACGCTCAGTACCGTCGGATGGCTTCCGCCAGCGCGGAGCAGACGTCGCGGTCAAACGCATGTATCAGGCGCACTCCGGGTGACTTTCCGGGTGCGGAGCAGAACATCTGAGGCAGGGTTCCGGGGGTGCAGCCCTCACGTAGATGTAGGTGTGAGCCCGGCCCCATCTCTCAAACGGGGTGGGGTTCCTCCACTTCGAGGCCGGCGCCCGCGTCGCCCGCAAGGTAGCCACCCGGACGCGGTCCTCCTTCGCCAACGCCGGCGGACTCTCGCTGACCCGCCGGGCACTGGACTCTCTCGCCCTGATCGGCCCGACCGCCGCGCAGCTCGCGACGCCGCCACCGCTCGCACCCCATAGCCGTCCGGATGCCGGCGTGACGCTCGACCCCTACCGCCGACGCCAGGGCAGCGCCTCTTCATCGTCCTGAGCCTCACCTGGGTGCTGTCCAACCACGACGAAACCCGGCACATCACCCGCTACGAACTCGCCCACACCGGAGTCACGACACCGATGCGCGGCCAGAGCCGCCCCTGCGACCGCGACCTCGGCACCCGCCGGGCCCGCGCCCTGCCCGGTGGTGCCCACATCTACCAGGGCGAGGAACTCAGCCTGTACGAGGTCGAGAGCATCCCGGAAGAACTCCTCCAGGACCCCACCTGGGAACGCTCCGGCCACACGCTTCGCGGCCGCGACGGCTGTCGAGTTCCCCTGCCCTGGACAGGAGACACACCGCCCTTCGGTTTCGGCCCGCTGGGCTCAACTCCCTGGCTGCCGCAACCGGATGACTGGAAGACCTACACCGCCGAGGCCAACCAGGCCGACCCCGCCTCCATGTTCCAGCTCTACCGCGCGGCGCTGCACCTGCGCAAGGATCACGCCGAATTGAACTCCGAGGAACTCCATTGGCTGGACAGCCCGGACGGCACACGCCTCTTCGAGCATGGCAAGGGACTTCTCTGCGAGATCAACCTCTTGGACCGGCCGCCCCCACTCCCCAACTCCTGCTGGCTGCTCCTGACATCAGGACCGCTGGAGGCCGGCGGACTGCTGCCTCCTGACAGCGCAGCCTGAATGGAACGCGTCTGACGAGTTCCGGGGGACAGCGGATGTGCCCCTCCCCTCGTAGCGTGGAGTCCGTGATTGCAGGGGAAGTTGGGGTTCATGGGGTCCAAGCAACGGACGTACACGCCTGAGTTTCGTGAGGGTGCTGTACGCATCGTGATCGAGACAGGCAGGCCGATCCCGGAGGTCACCGAGGAACTCGGCGTGCACTCCGGCACGTTGCACAGCTGGGTGTCGCGGTGGCGGCGCAACGGGTCGGCGTCGTCCGGCCGGCCGAGCCCGCGCCGTCGGGTGGACGGATGCGCGAGGCCGAGCGCGCCGAGCTGGAACGGTTGCGGCGGGAGATGTCGGAGAAGAACAAGCGGATACGCGAGCTGGAGATGGAGCGTGATGCCCTCAAGCGATGCATGGTCCTCTGGGTGAAGTGACCGTGCCGGACCCGGCCGCTCTGGCCGCGTTCATCGGTAACCAGAGGACCGAGCACTGCGTTCCGCACCGTCTGGTCTGCCGGGTCCTGGGGGTGTCGGAGTCCTGGTTCTACAAGTGGCGCGACAAGCCCACCACCGCGCGTGAGATCCGGCGCGGGCAGTTGGCCGACGTGATCCGGCAGATCTTCGAGGGTTCCGGCGGCACCTACGGCTCCCCGAAGGTCTGGCTCCTCCTGGTCCGCGCGGGCCGCGGGTCTCGGTGAACACTGTCGCCCGTCTGATGGCCGAACTCGGCCTGGCCGGGCGGAAGGTCCGTCGACGGCGCGGGCTGACCCGGCCCGGCAAACGGCCGGCCGCCCCGGACTTCGTGCGGCGGGACTTCACCGCGGACGCTCCGGACCAGGTGTGGTACGGCGACATGACCGAGATCACCACCGGTGAGGGCAAGCTCTACCTGGCCACCGTCATCGACCTGTTCTCGCGCCGGCTGCTCGGTTACGCGATGGGGGCACGCCATGACGCCGAACTGGTCGTGGCGTCGTTGAACATGGCCGCGGCCACCCGCGGCGGTGACGTGAAGGGCGTGATCCTCCACAGCGACCGCGGCAGCGAGTACTGCTCGCGGCGCTTTCGCCGGGCCTGTCGTCGCTTGGGCGTGCCCCAGTCCATGGGCCGCGTCGGGTCGCGTTTCGACAACGCCGTCAGCGAGGCGTTCAACAGTGTCCTCAAGGTCGAGTACGTCTACCGGCACACGTTCGCCACCCGCACCGAGGCCCGGCTGCGGATCGCAACCTGGATCACCGGCTTCTGCAACACGCACCGACTACACAGCGTGTGTGGATATCAGAGTCCGCGCGCCCCGGCCTACGGCACCCAATTGCGGACCGCGAAGAGGCATCGTTCCGGGGCCGACCCTGACGGTGCGCCGAGGCTGACCATGCCTGGCCGTTGCCGTTCCGACCCGGTTGCGAAAACGCGTCAGCCTGTGGGCGCGCCGATCTGGTCACGCTCCAGGACGGAACGCAGCTCCGAGAGGGCCTGCGCGGCGGCTCTCAGGGGGGACGCCTTGAGCGCATCCGCTGTCAGCTCGGCCAACCGCTCGGTAAAGGTCCCTTCTGCTGCGTCGACCAACTGCAGGCCGTCGTCGGTCAGGGCCAGCAGTGAGGACCGGCGATCGGATGGATTCGGCTGCCGGACGGCCAATCCCTGCTTCTCCAGACGGTCGATGGTCTTGCTGGCCGCCCCGATGCCGATGGCGAACTCCGCGGCGAGGTCAGCCACGCGGGACCCGGGGTGGTCGCGCAGGTGGCGCAGGGCCTCGAACTGCGAGGTGACGATCCCGTGCCGCTCACGGAGACGGTCGTTGAGGGCGTTGTAGAGACGCGTCTCGCATCGGACCAGGTCAGCGAAGAAGCCCGGAAGGTCGACCGTGTCACTGCTTGTTTTGGATGCCACGGCATGTAGTTTACGATACATGCCACGGCATATAGTGCCGTGGAAGTCACTTGCGGCAGGGGAAGAACGATGAGCAAGGAACAGCGGGCGCAGATCGACGCGATGCTGCGGCAGCCGCGGCCCGAAGGCCCCAGGTCTGTCGAGGCGATCCGAGCCGGATTCGAGGCGCTGATGGCCAAGATGATCGTGCCCGACAACATCCGCACCACGCGGACCACGCTCGGCGACCGACCCGCACTGCGCGTCGAGCCGGGCGACGGTCCGCGCGCCGGGACGATCCTGTACTTCCATGGAGGCGGCTGGGTATACGGCTCCCCCGAAAGCGTCCTGTCGCTGACGGGACACCTCGTTGCCAAGACCGGCTTCGGGGCATACTCGGTGGACTACCGGCTTGCCCCCGAGCACCCGTTCCCGGCCGCGATCGACGACGCACTGAGCGCCTACCGCGCCCTCCTCGACAGAGGCCAGGACCCTTCGGCCATCGCGTTCGCCGGTGACTCGGCCGGCGGCGGCCTCACCGTCACAACCTGCCTGGCCGCCCGTGACGCGGGCCTCCCGCTGCCCGCCGCCGTCGTGACGTTCTCCCCGGGCCTCGACGCCACCCGCACGGGCGAGAGCATGGACACCAAGGAAGGCATCGACCCGATCCTCACCCGCAAGTCCGTGGAACACACAGGAGCCATGTACCTCGCCAAGCATGACCCGCACCAGCCCATGCTCAGCCCAGCCGTCCTCGCCGACCTGACCGGCTTCCCCCCGATGCTCATACAGGTGGGCACCAACGAGATCCTGCTGGACGACTCCACGCGCCTGGCCGCCCGCGCCCGCGCAGCCGGAGTGGACGTCATCCTCGACATCACCGCCGACGTACCCCATGTGTTCCAGTCTTTCGCCGGCGTTCTCGACGAGGCCGACCAGGCACTGGACCGCGCAGCCCTGTTCCTCGCGCAGCACGTCCGCGGTGGCACCAACCAACCCCGGGCCATGACTTCCCCTCCGTCGGTCCTGTCCTACTGAAACATTCAACAAAGGGATCTTCGCGACCGGCAAAGGTTCTACCCGCATAGATGATCTCGGTGCTGTCATGCTCACGACCGCCCGGAATTTCTGCCGGGCACCGCTCCGGGAGATCCCCCCATGCCCCGAATATCCCGCTCCCTGGTCACCGCCCTCTCCTCCCTCGCCCTCGCTGGCGCCGGCCTCACGGTCGCAGCCGGCACCGCCCACGCGCAGAGCTGCAGCCAGGACTACCTCCCCCTCCCCGACCCCACCTGCCAGCCCGGTGCCTTCAACCCGGACGTCACCCAGTCCACCATCGACTCCACGATCTGCGTCTCCGGGTGGACCGCGACCGTCCGGCCGTCCAGCTCGTACACCACCGCGCTGAAGAAGACGCAGATCGTCGAGTACGGCTATACCGACACCAGCACCTCGGACTTCGAGGAGGACCACTTCGTCCCCCTCGAACTCGGCGGCGCCCCCAAGAGCGAACTCAACCTCTGGCCCGAGCCGGAGTACGGCACCAAGACCGCCGCCAACAAGGACACCGTCGAGAACAAACTCAAGAAGGCAGTCTGCGCCGGCACCGTCACCCTCGCCGACGCCCAGGACGCGATCGTCACCGACTGGACGACCGCACTGGCCGACCTCGGCCTGAGCTGAATCCGTCCGCTCATCGCAGGGGTCGGTCCCCTCCTCCGGGAGTAGCCGGCCCCTCTCGGCTCCCTCTCGCGAGGCAGACCAAGCGCCTCCGCACGGGCGATGTTCTTGAGCATCGCGAGGACGAGTGCGGGGCACAGGAGAGGGGCACAGGAGCTACTGAGCTCGTCGGATTCTTGTCCGGTGCCGGGTGAGGGTGAGTCCGGTGCCGGCAAGGCAGCCGTCGATGAGGTCGGGCCGGAGCTGGATATGGCGCAGGCTCCGGCGCAGAGTGCGTTCAAGATGCTCGTCGTCGGTGAAGGCCGTGTTGGCCAGCGGGCCGCGCCGTAGCAGCGACCAGATGCCCTCCACCGGATTCAAGTCCGGCGCATAGGAGGGCAGTTGCACGATGGTGAGCCAGTCATGCGCGGCCGCGTACTCACGCATCCCGGCCGCCCGGTGAACGTTGAGATTGTCCCAGATCAAGACGATGGGCGCGCCGAGTTGGATGTGGGCGCGGACGACCAGGTCGCGGTAGTCGCGCCAGGAGAAGCTGTCGCGTCCGGTTCCCTTGTGCTTGCGGCGACGGCACGGCCGGTAGATCAGCCGGGACGCCTCGCCCTGCCGGTAACAGCTCATGACGGCGATCGACCAGCGGCGCCAGGACTGTCCCCGCACCCGCATCCGCACCCGCATCCGCACCCGCACCCGCACCCGCACCACGGGCGTATGCCCACGCCGGCCCCAGGTGCGGGCCCGTGGCGGCGTCATCGAGAACCCGGCCTCGTCCTCGAAGACGACAAGGGCCCCGAGCGCCGCCGTAGTCATTCCACCTGCGGCCACACATCCTTCTTCCACAGTTCGACCGCATGCTCGTCGCGTTCCATGGCCCGGCGCGCGGGATACCGCCAGGACCAGCCACGGCGGTGCAGCAGCCGCCATACCGCCGCCATCGAACAGTCGACCCGGAACCTGAAGGCGATCAGGACTCTGATCCGTGCCAGGGTCCACCGCTGGTCCTCCCAGGCGTGCTCGGCGGGCCCGAGGGCCAACTCCTTCTCCAACTCCGCGAACTGGTCGTCGGACAGCTTGGGCAGTTTCGGCGGCCCTGCGGTGGCGAGGGCATCCATCCCGCCTTCCAGCCAGGCACGCCGCCAGCGTTCCACCGACCGCTCACTCACCCGCAGATCCCTCGCAATCACCGCGGTCCTCTCGCCGCGTGTGAACCGTTCGCCCGCCTCGTATCGGATCCGCTCACGAAACTGTCGCCGCTCGGCGGTCAACCCGCCGCCCAGCGTGTACCGCATACCACCGGCCTACCGCAGGGATCAGCGCCCGACGACAGCCCGAAAAGATCAGTAGTCGGCCATGAGGTCGTTCTCGACGGCGGGGGTGATGCGGGTGAGCCATAGCTCCGCCTCGTCCGGTCCCAGGACCCGATCAAGGTTGAGGGTGGGGATCATATTCTGGAAGACCCGGCCGACGCCCATGCCGTAGTCCCCGTTCGGTGGGTGCAGTACCAGCACGCGGGTGCCATCGAGCGGTTTGATGTCGGCGGGCACCCCTTCCGGGTAGACGTAGGCGCCATGGCCGTCGAAAAGGCGGAAACGGCGGAGCGCCGGATTATCGGGGCCCAGGTAGGGGTCGGCGTCCGTCGCTGCCTCGACCCACGAGCGGTCGGGGCGCACCCCTGGAACCATGCCTTGGTCGGAGTCGCCGATGAGCCGGTCCGCAAGCAGGGTGTGCAGCTGAAAGTTGTCCCCGACACCGCTCATCGTGAGGGCATACCCCCTACGCGCACGGGGGTTGAGGACGACCAAGGGCTCGTCGTCCAGGACGGCAGCCAGGTCTCCGACCCAGGCAGCGCGCTGCGACCGGTCGGCGACCGCGGCGGCATACTCCCGCAGCTCGGCCTTGACCTCAGGGGGCACCGCCGCCCGGAAGGGACCGTGCCCCAAGACGGTGATCAGCGCCTTGAGCCAGTCCTCCATGTCGAACCAGGACATGGCGATCCGGGTCATGTCCCCTTTGTCTGGATGCCCTTTCGGTCTGGCCAGGGTGACAAGAGCCTGCACCAACTGCTTCGTACTGGCGCTCCCCTGCTCCGGCAGCGGCCGCCCGGGAGCCGCTTCGGCCCAGCACCCCGGGACCAGATCGTTGAGCATCATCGCCTCCGCCGCGCGCTGTGGCAGCACGCCGGCCAGCGCCATTGGTGAACCGCCCCACTCGACGCACGCCCCCGCCAGGACAGCCGTCTTGGCGAAGTCGCCCGCCAAACCCGGCAGCCACGGCGCAAGGGCCTCGACCGCGGCGGTCAAACCCGCGGGATCTCCCGCACGCGCGGTTTCTCCCAACCGCGACAGAGCCCGCCGGTAGCCACGAGCCGAACCAGACCTCATCTGCGCGACAAGCTCGTCAACGAGCTTGGGTATCTCCGAAGGCACGGCGGCACGCTAGCAGGGACACGACCCCCACTTCACGGCTGGTGCCCGAGCTAGGAACTCCGGGGTCATCCGCGCGCCGGGCGCTTGTCGGCGACGTGCCGCTGGCGCTGTCAACAGGAGATAGGACTCGCTACACAGCCACGACGCCAGATAGCCGGTGGTCGTACTCGGCATCCCCCATGCTGCCCGTGAAGCCGTACGAGGCGGCGTTGAGCTTCTTCTCCTTGCCCGTCACGTAGGCGGACGGACGCACCCCGGAAGTGCAACCGCCCTTGCGGCAGATCGTCGACTTCAGATTCGTCTGCGTGACCGCCGGGAGACCGCTCCCAGCGTGCACTTCGGATCCTCCAGTGGCTCTCCTTTGAGACAGTGGTAGTGGCAGGAGCGCGCGGCCGGCTGCTGCTGCACCGTGTAATTCTTCTGCGGGCCCCCACCGCGATCGCCCGCCCCGAGCCGGCCGGCGCTCCCGCCGCCGGACTCTGTGCCGAGGACGACGCCGACGTGCCGAGCGGGACGGACGAACAGCCGGCCAGCAGCAGACAGGTGAGCAGGACGGGCGGCACGGTACGGCGGGCAGAGCGCGTTACGGCGCGAAGGCGCACCCCGCGTCGTACACCTGTGGTCCCACACCGAGTTGCTGCGCCGGCGCGGGGCGACACCTGCACGGGACTACAGCGTGATGTTCGACGACCCGCCGGTGCCACTGCCCCGACTCCCTCTGGGCAGCGGCACCGGGTGCCGTCTACCGGTACCAGTACTTGACGCCCCGGTGGTCGGAGCACGTCCCGCGGGCGTGGGGCACTGTAGGAGTACGAGTCGTCCTTGCACTTCGCGGTAGCACCGCGCGGATGCGGCGAGTTCGCCTTGCAGACACCCGTCGTGTGCCGCGCGCAGGTCGCGGCTGCCGCATCGGTCGCCACGGCTACGGGCACCAGCAGCGCCCCCACCATCATCGCCGCCGCAACCGCGCCCCGGACTTTCGTCAACATGATCTGCCCCTTGTGATGGTTCGGAGAGGCGAGCACGCATCCGCCGACCGCGGCACCCAGGTCGACCGGACGGACCGTCGCACAGCGGTGACCGTCGTAGCGAGGTCATCGCACTGGGTTCGCAGCACGCGGACGCATGCGCGGGGCAGGCGCATCCAGGTCTGACGTCGACGAGCAGCGGCCCGCGGTCGTTCAGGCGACCACCTCGGCATCGCTCTCTACCGGTGGCCTGCCCCACAACGAGACCATCGAGCGACAGGCTTGCACCACGCGGCTGCTGCTCGGCCATGTCCACGCCCCCGTCGTCCCGGCCGTCTCCCTGTGCCGCGTCCTGCCCAACCGAACGCGGTGCGGATCGTGACCGGCCCGCCCACCACCTGTGAACGCCGGCGGCCGGATCGTGCAGGAGGTTCCGCTGGCAGACGACGAAACGATGACCTCGCCACTGATGCTCGGCTGGACATGGACGCTCGCGGTGGGGGTATCGGAGGCGACCCGTCACGGCCGGCCCGGGCGCCGTGAAGCAACCCTGGTCCATCACCCCGGTGCGGCGTCAACCAGCCTGTGGGATGGCGCTGTTGGTGATCGACGGCCGACCCATATCGTTACCTCATGTGGTCATATGCGGTGTGGGGGCTGATCGGTGCCGCCCTGTACAGATGTCTCATCGTCCGGGCTGCTCTCCTGCGCGACGAAGACCCGTTCACACACCGGTACGGGCGGTGGGACTACCCCGACGGGCCCGGCTTCGGCGCCCTCGTCGCAGGCCTGTGTATGCACGCGCTCCTGGGCGCGGCGGTCGGCTGTACGGCGGCGACTCTGGCCGGCACGGCGGGGGCAGCGAATGCGGTCAGGTCCCTGATCGCGCTGGTCCTGGGGGTCGTCACCCCGATCGTGTTCAAGCCGGCCGGCCGGCTCGCGCTCCGGATCCTGATACCCGATGCCCTGGACGGGGGAACGGAGATACGGCTGACCGACCGCCGGTACTGGTACACGCCGCCCGGCCACCCTCCCGTGGCCGCCGACGGACCGTACCCGTGGGCCGACGAACTGGCCCGGCGCATCCGCGCGCAGGAGGTGGCCCGGCCGGTCAACCTGAAAGGCGCCCACCTCAACGGGACGGACCTGACCGGGGTGGATCTGCCCTGGGTCTACGCGCAACTGGGCACGCTGCCGGGGGTGTGCCTTCGGGAGGCGAACCTGTCCCGGAGCTTCTTCTATGTGGCGAATCTGATCGGCGCCGACCTGACGCGGGCTCGCCTGGACCGCGCGGAGCTGGGCTCGGCGAGGCTGGTCCGGGCACGACTGACAGAGGCCGACCTGACCGGAGCGGACCTGACGCACGCGAACCTGCTGGACGCGGACCTCGCGGGAGCACGGCTGCGCGGAGCGGACCTGGGCGGGGCGGTACTCGTCCGGGCGAACCTCACCAGTGCCGACCTGACCGGGGCGTGCCTTGAGCGGGCCGACCTGACGGGTGCCGACCTGAGCGGCGCGGAGCTGACGGGCGCGAACCTGGCCGGGGCGCGGTGGACCTCGGAGACCGTCTGGCCCATCGGGCCGGCCGACCGGATGCGGAACGATTCGGAGCAGCTCTTCGATGACGCGTACCGCGTGCACGGCTGGTCGCCCGAGCCCTACAAGTCCAAGGAAAAGAGTCAACCTCCTTTCTTCCAAAGGCTGTTGATCGCCTTCTGCGATGCCGCCCCGGCGTTCCGGCCGCTCCGCGCCGGTGACGTCGGCCACGACAAGGAGACGCGGGCCGTCCGGCCCGCCAGACCCGTCGGGCGGGCCGGCCTCAGGAGTGCGCTGAAGTCCGGCACGGCCATTTCCCTGTCGGGCGCGCAGCTGCACCGTATCGATCTCGTGGGCGTGAGCCTCGCCGGAACGGACCTCAGCCGGGCCGACCTCACGAAAGCGATCCTGACGGGCGCCGACCTGAGCCGGACCGACCTGACCCGGACACGTCTGACGCAGGCGAACCTGTCGGGAGCCAACCTGAAAGGCGCGAACCTGGCCGGAGCGAACACCGTGAGCGCGGACGTGACGGGGGCGATCCTTACCGGCGCGAACCTGGCCGACGTCTATCTGATGGGCGCGAAACTGTCCGGTGCCCGCCTGACCCGTACGAACCTGACCGGCGCCCTGTTCTCGGGGACGAATTTGACGGGGGCCGACCTGACCGACTCCGACCTCACCGATGTCGCACTGGACAAGGCGGACCTGCGCGGCGCGAAGCTCCTGCGGGCCCAGCTGACCTCCGCTGACCTGAGCGAGGCCGACCTGACCAAGGCCATCCTCACGGAAGCCGACCTGACCTGCGCCCATCTCTCCGCCGCGGACTTTTCCCAGGCCCATATGATCAGGGCCAGGCTCACTCTGGCCTTTCTGTACAAAGCGAAGCTGACGGGCGCCGACCTCACTCACGCGGACCTGGCCGGAGCCGACCTGACCGGAGCGCGCCTCAGAGGGGCCAAGCTGGTCGGAGCCCGGCTGCGCGGCGCGTCCCTGGCCGGGGCCGACCTGAGTGGAGCCCGCACCGACGGCGCCGACTTCGCGGAGGCGGTCTGGTCCAGCACGACCAAGTGGCCCGGCACAATCGCCGGGACCATCCGGGATCGCTCCGAAACGGCCCCCGACGGCACCTTCCGCATACGCACCACCACCCCCGGCAAGCACCACTCCCCCAGCACGGGAACCTCCGAACCGTAGACCGAAGCCGTCCAAGAACCTCCGCATCCAGTTCGACCGACTCCACTTCCCCGCCACGCCAGATCCCCCTCCGGCCCACTGTTGCGGTACCGACCGGCCGTCCCGCCGATTTCCGGTACCCGGTACGTCGCCCGTCTTCATGAGAACGCGGCCGTGGCCGAGCAGGTCCTGCTCGGCCACGGCACTCGAATCGGTGCCCGGGTGATGCGAACAGGTCCACCGAGTCGACCGCGACGAGGGAATCGTCGACGAACCGCGAACCACTCGAACAGGCCCTGTTCCTGGCCCCGTTCGCCTCGCCCAGCGGTCCCGGACTCCCGGTTGGCCAGGGCGGGCGTCAGCGGGCTCTGGCACAGATCTTGGGGAGCGGCGGTCGCGGAGCGTCACCGCGCTTCCCGTCTCAAGCGATCTGATCCCGGGCGGGGCGGGGAAGCTGCGCCGGCTGTACCCCCGCGCGCAGAGTCAGGGAGCCTCGTCCGATGCGTTGTTGTTGGTGGATGCAATGATCGCCGTTGCTGGCGTGAGCACGCTGGTTTCACGACTCGGGGATGGCTCGCATGGACACGTGGCAGGAGCTTTCAGCGCTGGTGGAGGAGCGGCTGACGGCCATCTCGTCTGGGGAACGCGGCGTGTTTGCCGCTGGTGTCGCGGAGCGGCTCATGAGCCGGCACGAGGGACTGCCCGAGGACGAGCAGGCGCCGTTCACCGTGGGCCTTCGTCCCCTGTTGAACTCAGTGTGGGAGGGCGTTCTCGGTGACTCGACGGCCTTCTCGGCGGTGAAACGGGGTGTGGCCAAGTACATGCTCAGCGAGTACTGCCACAACGACGGCCAGGACGGGCCCGCTGATGCAGACGAGTCTGCCGCAGCCGCGACGCTGTATGCCGCGCACGCCTATCTGTTCGGCTGCCACGACTTCGCCAGCTGGACCAGTCGCCGGGCAGTGGAGGCCGTTGATCAACACCTTGAGTTCCTGGCCGAGCAGGAAGAGGACGAGCTCGTCCCGGATTCGGACGAAGCGCTGACCTCTGAGTTGCAGCGGCAGCTGCGGGACCTCGACCTCATCTCGAACTACTCGAAAGATCTTCGCTATTCCAGCTTCGGACTGACCATCGACACCTCGGTCCGACTGCGCGTGGAGCTTCGAGCTCCTCTCTCCATCCGGGCGTGAGTGTCCGAGAATCAGGAGCGGGTCGTCGCCCGCTTGGACCACAGCCACGACCTCACCCGGCCTGTGCTGATCCGCCATCTCGCCCCCGGCAGCTGGATCCATCATCCGCTCGCCCCGCAATTCGATTGCGGTGGGCTGCTCGTGCGTGAGACGGCGTGCGCCGTGCCGCCGCACAGTGGTTGCTGACGCTCCATCAAGTAGGTGCGGAGCTTCGCACTTTGGAGCGGTCGTCAGTGACGGTTCCGTTCGTGCGGGCCGACGCACCGTTCTGGAACGCGCTCGTGTTCGACGGGATCGACGAGGTGGATGTCGAGCAGGTAGCCACCGCCTTCGGGACGGTCGAGATCGTGGCCAGAGGCAGCAAGGCCGGTGCGGCCTGCCCGGACCGCGGCCACTGTTCCGAGCGAGTGCACGGCTCCTATCAGCGCAGACTGCGGGATCTCCCGCTCGGCGAGCGGAGTGTCCTGATCCCGCTGAAGGTCAGGCGCTTCGTCAGTCGACCGCCGAGCAGCTTTCGCCGCTGGGGAAACCGGTACCCGTTCGAGTCCCTACGGAACTCCGGCATTCCTGGCTGAACCACGAAGACGTTGTCACACGGTTCGAAGCCAAACGCTACGTCCGAGCAGCGGACCAATGCCGGCCTTCGTTAAACGCCGTCAGCTCGACAGGTCATGGCTCTTTCCGTGCTGCGAGCCTTCCCGGACCGTCCCGTCGGGGAACCGTACCCGCGCGTCTCTTCGCGTTCCAGCTCGCCCATGGAGTGATAGACCTGCCTGGCTGGACTGCAGCCGAGGATCCTGCCGTGTGTCACACCTGTGATTTCCACGGTTGCGTAAACCCAGCGCATCTTAGGCTCGGAACCGATACGGAAAACCGTGCGGAGTGGACTCTTCGGCGACGCAACCCACACGGCCCGCTTGCGGACCCGTGGAGCTGAGGGACGGACCCATGCCATCGCTCACGCAATTCGAGCCGGGCTCGTAGCGGGTGAGTCCCCCTGAAGAGATAGAGGAGCGCATCCGGGGCGCCGAGGAGGCCGGCCTCCCCCTCACCCTCTGGTGAACGTGATCGCGTCGGCATGGGACTGTCCAGCCACCCTGTATCCACCAAGGGGTGCAGAAGCCAGTCCGCACCCGCTTCCTCGCCGCTGGTCCACCTTTACTCCGAACCGGGAAATGTGGTTCGGATTGGGCGAGTTGGTGGACGTCGCACTGACGCCCTCTCAGATGCGGTGTATCGCTGAGCTGTTTGGGCCGCTCCACGACGACTAGGTTGCCCGCGTGTGGTGACTGAAGCTGCACGAAGGCAGGGGCTAGGACGCCGCCGCCTGCCTCCGAAAGCTGTTCTTTGAACAGCGAAAGCAGGGACCAGGGGCTGGACGAGACAGGGAAGCTATTCCGCATGGATGCCGGAAAGGTCTGCTTGATACTCTCGCGAGTATTTGAACGAGGGGCTGAGGCTCCCAGGTTTGTGGTTTCATACCCATACAGCAGATACAGAAGGCGGGATTTTACAGATGGCGCAGAAGACGGTCGTTCTCCTCACCGATGACATCAGCGGCGGGGACGCTGACCAGACCTTGATCTTCGGGCTCGACGGCAAGTCGTTCGAGATCGATCTGAACGACAAGAACGCCGAGAAGCTGCGCAAGGCCCTGAAGCCGTACATCGAGGCCGGCCGCAAGACGGGCGGGAGGACCTCGCCCCGCGGGCGAGGCGCTGGGGCCGCGAGCAGCGGAGAGGACACTGCGGCTATCCGATCCTGGGCCAAGGCCAACGGTCACGAGATCAACGACCGGGGCCGTGTTCCCGCGAACATTCGTGAGGCATACGCGAAGGCCAACGGCTGAACTCGGAAACACACAAGTGCCCCCTGACCGAAGCCGGGGAGGCATTCGTTTCTTCCTCTTCCCAGATGGAAGAGTGCACCTTTCCTCGATCGCGCATAAGCCCTCGTCGGACGTTGACGGGGGCTTTTTGCTTGTCGGGTGTCGGGTGTCGGGATGTCCTGGGGCTGGGCAGGCCAGTGGCCAGTTTGTCGTGTTGGGCGGCCACCGGGTTCCATGGGGCCGGAGGCATTCGGCGGTGATCAGGGCGCCGGTGGTGTTGGTCGGGAAGCACGTCCAACGCATGCTGTCGGCACCGGTGAACCGCAACTGGTGTTCGCCCCTCACTGGTGTGGCGAGCCAGGCGCTTCCGGCTGAGGCGCGGCGGCAGACCCGGATGGACGTGGACTCTCGGCGTACGGCTCAGCGCGTGATTCCTACTGACACCCGTTCCGGCCAGCATTACTGGCCCTAACAAAGCCTCTGGACGTGCCGGTGGGTGATCAGGCAGACGGCAAGCCCGAGGAACGCCTCGTGGATGTCGTCGCGTCGTTCCCAGCGGATCCGTAGGCGGCGGAAGCCGTGCGGCCAGGAGATCGTCCGCTCGACCACCCAGCGGAAGGTGCCGAGTCCCGTGCCGTGCGGCTGGCCACGCTCGGCGATCGCGGGCCGGATACCGCGCTGGCGCAGGAGCCGTCGGTACTTGTCGTGGTCGTAGCCGCGATCGGCGAAGAGCATGTCGGGCCGCCCGCGAGGCCGGCCGACGACTCCGGCCACAGCCGGGATCTTGTCCAACAGGGGCAGGAGTTGGGTGATGTCGTTGCGGTTGCCGCCGGTCAGCGACACCGCGAGCGGGATGCCCTGCCCGTCGGTGATGATGTGGTGTTTGCTGCCCGGACGAGCTCGATCGACCGGACTGGGCCCGCTTTGGGGCCCTTGCGTGCGGCCCGGACGTGGGAGGAGTCGATCACCGCCCGCGACCGGTCCAGCTGGTTCTTCGAGCGCAGCCTGTTCAGCAGCAGCTGATGCAGCTTCTCCCAGACATCGGCCTCGTTCCAGGCCGCCAGACGGCGCCAGCACGTCATGCCCGAGCCGAAGCCCAGTTCCTGCGGGAGGTACTCCCACTGGATGCCGGTGTGCAGCACGAACAGGATCCCGCACAGGGCTTGCCGGTCGGGCACCCGCGGTCGCCCTTCCACCTGCTTCGGCGGCGGCTCGGGCAGCAACGGCTCGACGAGCGACCGCAGTTCGTCCGACACGATCCACGGCCGCGACTGACGCTTCCCCATGACCGCATCAACGAACGATCAAGCAGACGCCGAGGTCGACGGCCTGCTGGAGAACGGCATCGGCGCCCACCCGGTCTCCGGCCTCCTCCCGTGTATATGCCAAGCCTGGACAGGAGGTCAGGGTCTCGTAGTCCCGGCACAGACGTCTCCAGCGCATCAGCCAGCTCGTCGGGTCGGCCGCGCGGCGAGGTGCCTATCGTGACAGGTCCTGTTCCGCGCGGCCCCCGCCGAACCGGACATGACGTTGGGCAGGCCGCCAGCGAGATACCTGTGAGCAGGCCCTTTCCAACTGCCCCCACCGAACCGGACGTGCGGCTTTTCACCGCAACCGGCTCTCCATCGCCTCTTCTTCTCCACGTGTCCTCGATCAAGAGGAAGCTCCACAGGTGCCATTCCAGCCATCTACGGAATTGACGTACGCAGAGGGAGAGAAAGCCGCCGTCAGGGCCTCTCCTCAGGAACAGCTTTACGAGAAACAGGACCGGAGAGAGTGTCGTCCGGTCGATGCGGCCGAATCCCGTCACTGGAATATCCGAGAAGCGTGCCCGGTCCATTCCGGTGTCGTTACGGAGCCCGTCGAGTTCCTCGGCTCCATGGAAATGCACGCGCCGACTACCGCAGTTGCCCGGTGCGCCCTTCGTGACGTCGGCGGCTCGCCCGCAGTAGTGACGCGCCCGCCGGGGAGAGCGTGTGCAGTACGTGCGTGGCATGTCGGTTACTGACGAGCAGCCCGGCGTCACGCAGCACCGCCGCGTGTCTACTGGCCGAGGGGGCGGAAATCCCCACGGCACGGGCGATCTCGGAGGTGGTGGCACCCGCACCCGCGGCCGTGACCGACAGGACGGTCGCCCGAGTACGGCCGAGCAGAGCGGTCAGCGGAGCGGTCGGGGGTGGGGCCACCGGCTCGTGCAGGAGGGGGTAGACGAGGACCGGTGGCAGTCCGGGATCGGCCAGGGTGATCGGGGCTTGCCAGCAGAAGTGGGACGGAATGAGACACAAACCCCTGCCGCCCAGATGGAAGTCCCGGTCCTCGACCGGATACTGGACCGTCAGGACAGGCGGTTGCCACGACATGGCGGGCCCGAGCCCGGCCAGCATCCCATGGACCCCGCCGTCCAGCAGGTCACGGGTGCGGGCCGACCGGTCAGCCTGTAATCGGGTCTGCATCAGGTTGGCGACCGGGGCGACGGCGGTGGCGTGGTACGCACGGAGCGCTGCCACGAACTCCGCACGCTCGCGCGTTCCGGCCAGCCGCCACGCCCACCGGGGAGTGCCCACCACCCGGTCCAGCAGCGCGAGTTCGTGGAGCACCCGTCGCGATGATGTAGACATGACAACATCAAGTCCGGCATCGAGCCCCTCACTCTCTGTCGGGCGGGGGGTGAGGAAGTCCGGGAAATAGGCGGCACGCGGAAAGAGCGGCAGCAGGACATCGCGGACCAGGTGGTCGAGTTGCTGCTCACCGAGCCGAAGGCGGGTGGTGCGGTACCAGTCCGCGTGGGCCCAGCGGCCGGCCCGCGTCTGGAACCGGTGCAGGCTCATGGCGACTTCCCAGAGAGCGTCGGGTCGCGCAGCGACCGTGGTTTTCGCCAGGTCCGCGTCCGTGAAGTGAATACGGAGCATTCCGTTCCCCCTCTGCACCTGGGGATTTTCATCCCAGTGAAACATGATGGCCACCCCATGCCCCGGTTGGCAATATCGCTCACCAGCGTTGCAATGGCCCCACACCTCCCGTGAATTGAATTCCGCCATGGCTCAAAAGGCGCAGGCGAGTAAGGGGGGACAAGATCCTCTCCCCGGCGACACCACGCAAAGGCAACCGGCAGGCAACGCATCGGAAAAAACCAGGTACGGAAACTCCTTGTACATACAGCCCCGAGAAAGAGGAATCCGCATGAGATCCTTCCGTTTAGCAGCGGCACTCACCGCCGCCGCCCTGGCCGCTCTGGTGGGCCTCGCCCTTCCCGGCAACGCCTTTGCCGCCGACGGGCACACCACCACGGTCGCCACCGCCCCGCAAGCGGTACAGGGGGCCGCCGCATCCGCCGTGGTCTCCCCGCAGGCCATCGGGGACTGTCCCAGCACCTACTTCTGCTTCTGGGTCAACTCCGGCTACAACGACGGGCCGGGCAAGTTCTCCGGCAGCAACACCAACTGGGGCGCCTACGCCCACTCCACGTGCGGCAACGGGACCTGGAGCGACTGCGCCTCCTCCGGCTACAACCACGGCACCAGCGGTCTGGGCGTCGAGGTGTGGAGCGGCACGGGGTACACCGGGTTGTCAGCCTGCCTGCCCAAGGACTGGTCCAACAGCAACTTCGCGAACCTCGTCTGGCCCGGCACTTCGACCAGCTTCAACGACTCGATCAGCAGCAACTACTGGACCTCGGCCTGTTGACCTGGCCTCCTTCCGCGACCGGATGACGGGCACTCACCGATGACATACCTCTCGCGCCGCGGCACCGGGCGCGCACCGACACGCTCGCTGCCTCTGCTGATCCTCGTGGTGACCCTGGTCTGCGCGGCCGCGACCGCGTGCACCGGACCGGGTACGACCGCACATGCGGAGGCGGTGCCGTCGGCGCGGGAGTTCGGCCACGCGACCGCGGTCCTCACCAGCGACGCCACCGCCCTGCGTCAACGCCGGCAGCTCTTCGACGCTCTGCAGATCCTCACCCAGCGCTGCATGCGCGACCGGGGACTGCGCTACCTGGTCACCAGCGCGGGCCCGCAGCCGCCGACCGGGGCGACGACGGCCGACTCGATCGGTTCCCGCTCGGCCCCCGGCTACGGCGTCTCCACAACGCTGGGCCGCGTGAACAGCGGCGACATGGCCGAGGACCGGTACGTCCGCTCCCTGTCCACCGCCGAACAGGCCCGCTACACAGCGGCACTCGACGGCCGCGTCGACCAGGCGACGCCGCTGACCCTGCCCAGCGGGGCGAGCGGCACCTACGGCACGGGCGGCTGCATGGCCCAGGCCCGGGCGCGACTGTACGGCACCGTAAAGGCCGCGTTCGAGGACACGCTCGTGCCGCAGGACGTGGACCATCTCCTCGAGGCGTACCTGGCCTCCGACCACTCCTATCAGACGGCCCTGGGACGCTGGCAGCGCTGCATGACCGACGCCGGTCGGCCGGCGAGGACGCCCACCGCACTGATCCAGTCCCTGCAGGCCGAGGCGGTCAAGGGAGCTAGCGCGTCGACGCTGGCACGCGAGCAGCGAGCCGCCGCGGTCGCCGATCAACACTGCGACGCGGAAAGCGAGTTGCGCCGCACGGGCGCGGCACAGCGCGACGCCTTCCTGCAACACCAGCCCGCACGGACGAGGGCCCGACTGGAGGAGGTCTGGCAACACCGGCAGCAGGCCCTGGCCCGGGCCAGGGCCCTGCTCGGCAAGAACGCTCCCCAGAAATGACCACGGGGTGGTTCCGGACTGTCTGCAGACATCAGGCGGAGCCAAAAGTGCAGGACATGCATCGCCTCGGGTGCTGCCCCAGGTGCTGTTCTGGGTCGCGAGAAACCTCCGGTCCCCAACCGCTCCCAAGGCAATACCACCGACGGGAGGTATCGGCTTCTCGGGGAAGATCGCCGATCCGACGGGACAGCTCAGGAGGTTGGACGAGGCAAGGACTGTTCGCCGGTTTCCCTTTGCACCCCCGGTCCAGGCCCTCTCTGCCAGTTGGGCAGTCCGCCCGTGGCCGTGACGAAATCGGCGCTGGAACCAGTGGTGGAACGCCGCACCCTTCCGACGAGCCGACCGGGCAGTTCCCCGGCCACGATACGAACGAAGGCACCGGCCGTGCCGGGGTCGGTTCCGGGGTGGGCCGGCTCATCGAACGCGGACGGTTCTCCGGACTGCCGAACCACCCTCCGGTGGTATGTGAGCGAGTGGCCAGATGATCACCGACCGCGTGGCCGGGATGCGCACCCTGCCGGTCGGCGTGGACCAGCGCAGCGCCTGCCGCCACCCCGACTGGACCGGTCCCGACGACCTCACCATCAAGATCGGCGAACTCCGCGAGATCACCGACTGGGAGAAGCCGATCTACGTCAAGGTCGGCGCCACACGCACCTACTACGACGTGAAGCTCGCCGTCCACGCGGGCGCCGACGTCGTGGTCGTCGACGGCATGCAGGGCGGTACCGCCGCCACCCAGGACGTGTTCATCGAGCACGTCGGCATCCCCACCCTCGCCGCGATTCCCCAGGCCGTACAGGCACTTCGGGAACTCGGCGTCCACCGCGAGGTCCAGCTCATCGTCTCCGGCGGCATCCGCACCGGCGCCGACGTCGCCAAGGCCATCGCGCTCGGCGCGGACGCGGTCGCCATCGGCACCGCCGCCCTCATCGCCCTCGGCGACAACCACCCCCGCCACGACGCCGAGTACCGCCGACTCGGCTCAGCCGCAGGCTACTTCGACGACTTCCAGGACGGCCGCGACCCGGCCGGCATCTCCACCCAGGACGAGGAACTCGCCGCCCGCTGTCTGTACCGAAGGATGCGGAGGGAGCCCTCGATGTGGTCGCCGCATGGCCCGGTCCGGGGCGCAAGGGGTGGCAGGATGACGCGGTGTCCGACTCTCTGCGTGAACTCTGGCTGCGCGGCGTCGCCTTCAATCCGGCGGCGCCCTCCGACGTACTGATACGCCTGCTGGATCAAGCGGCCGGTGAGGTCGGCCTGCTGATGTGCAAGGACCGCGATCTGCCAGACGCCGTCATCGACGCAGCGCTGTGCCACCCGGAGTGGCGGATCCGCGGCGCGCTCGCCCGCAACCAGCACGTAGACCCTTCGCGACTCGCCCCCTTGGCAACGGACCCGTCGGGACTCGTCCGTGCGCGGCTCGCCAACCCCCACCTCCGCCCCTGGCCCCTCTGGGTCCGACCGCTGCCTGACGACATCCTCCTCACCTTCCTGACCGCCCAGGACGGGGGCGAGGACGGCAAGGTCACCGCGCACGAGATCATCTCGGAGCTCGACTCGTCCCGGCAGATCCCGCTGTCCTTCTTCCGCTCCATGGCCGGGCACGAGGACCCCGCACTCCGGATACGGGCCACTTGGCGGTGGGAGTCGCTCACCCTGGCGCAGCGGGCGGGGCTGCTCGACGATCCGGACCCCGCGGTCCGTGAAGCGGCGAAGGACAGGAACTGGGAGCTGGACCCGGAACGGGTGGAGGCCAAGCTGCCGTCCATCCGTCCGGGCAGCAGGCCGTTCGTGCTCGGCAGGTGCGCCCTGTCGCCCGCGCTCGTCGAGCAGTGCTTCGCGGACGACACGGTGCACCCCCTGGCCCGGAACCCCCACACTCCCGCCGACGCCGTCGCCCGGCTCACCCGGCATCCCGAGGCGAAGGTCCGCGAGATGGTCGCCGCCCGGCCCGACCTGGGACCGGACCTGGTGGCGGAGTTGAGGGAGGACTTGGACGAGGACGTGCGGATGCGCGCACGCCTCCACTCCTTCCCCCGCACCTGGGCCGAGTACGACGTGATCGACCGGGTCATCGGGCACGGTCCTGGCTGCATCTGCCCGATCACCGAGCCGGACCCCGACCCGGCCACCGTGCCGTCGCCCGACTGGTTCGCCGCCTGCGCGGTGTCCGGGGAACCGGTGCTCCGACGGGTTGCGGCGAGCTGGACCCGCCTGCCCGCAGCACTTGTGGGGACACTCGCGCAGGACGACGACGAGGAGGTGCGGATCCGGCTGGCGTGCCGCCACCCGCTCGCTCCGCCGCACCTTCTCCTGGACGTCTTCGTCACCCGCCCGGACCACCGTTCGCACCTGCTGACGCTGCCCGGCTTCCCGCGCACCGGCCGGACCCACCTCATCGGTCACCCGGATCCCGAGGTACGCGCCCTGGCCGCAGCCGATCCCACCCTGCCCGAACCCCCGGTCGAAGACCCCGACGAGGCGGTGCGCCGGGCAGCCGCCGCCAACCCGATCCTGACGCCCGAAGTCCTGGAGGCGCTCCTCGCGGACCCCCGCACCGCGGAGGGAGCCGCGGCCAACCCGGCCCTCGCCGTCCCCCGCATGCACGCGCTCCTCGATCGCTGCCTGAACGGCGCCGCCACCCCACCACCGACCAGCCGACGCCGAGAGACGGGGACTGCTGCATGAACTGGTGACTGCGGGGTTTGTGCAGCCAGAGCCGCGGGTGGGGTCATGATGGTCTCGTACCCGACGGGGGTCAATCGGCCCAGGCGTCGTTGGCGCCGGCGCCGGTGGTAGGTCCGGCCATCGGCGTGCTGGCCGGTTCGACGTGCCCGGGGCTCACAGGGCACTGCCGTACTCCCCCGTCCCCCTGTCCTCATCCGCAACATCCGAGGTCAGGACCGGTGGCGGGTTTCATCAGGGAGTTCGCCGGAAGTGCTGCGCGGGGTGCGAGGGCCGCATAGCGTGCGATGACCGGGCCGTTTCCCCGCGTTCTCGCGGTCCGTGCCTTGTGGGGCCCACGACCCTCTAGGAGACCTTGGGATGTCCTCCGACAGCTCCGAGTTACACCCGCTGGCGCACCGGGCCGGACGGCATGCTTCAGCTGTGACGCCCGGGTGGGCCGTGGGCAAGGTCCGTCCGTGGACCGGCCCGCACCGGGACCTGCGGCTGCTGCGGCGGGCGTGCCGCTGGCAGCGACGGGTGGCGGCGTTCGCGGCGCTCGGCTATTTCGCGGCTTTCCTGGCACTGACCGTCAAGGTGCCGTCCCTGATGACGCGGCCGGCGCCCGGCGGGCTGCCGTTCGGATTGGTCCTGGCGCTGGTACAGCTGCCGGTGACCTGGCTGGCGGTCATCTTCTACGAGCTCACCGCGCGCCGCTTCGTCGACCCCCTCGCCCGCCGGGTACGACGGGCGGCGCGCGAGGGACGTGCGGATCGTGAGGGGTGGGGGCGGTCGTGACGGACTTCGCCGGTCCCGCGCAGTCCTGGTCGCTGGTGGCGTTCTTCAGTGTCGTGACCCTCACGCTCCTGCTGTGTGTGATCACCGGTCCCGACCGGGACGACCTGGACGAGTTCTACACCGGCTACCGGTTGCTGTCCCCGTTGCGCAATGGCCTGGCCATCGCCGGCGACTACATCTCCGCCGCCACCGTCCTCACCGTCGGCGGCATCATCGCCCTGTGCGGCTACGACGGCGTCGTCCTGGCGCTGAGCACGCTGCTGTCGCTGCTGCTGCTGATGTTCGTGCTGGCCGAACCCCTGCACCACACCGGCCGGTTCACGATGGGGGACGTGCTGGGACGCCGTATGCCCGGACGGGCGGTGCGCATCACGGCGTGCGCGGTCACGCTGGCTGCGCTGATGCCCATGATGGTCGTCCAACTCGCCGGTGTAGGACAGTTGCTGGCATTCGTCCTCGGCTTCTCCGACGGCGCGATGCGCACGGGGTGTGTCGTGGGGGCGGGGGCGCTGATGATCACGTATGCGGCGATCGGGGGGATGCGCGGGACCGCGCTGATCCAGATCCTGAAGACGGTCATCCTGCTCGGTTCGGGGCTGGTGGTGGCCGCGCTCATCCTGCATACGTTCGGCTGGAGCCCTCGCACCCTGTTCGAGACGGCCGCGCACAACAGTGGTGCCGGGCCGGGGTATCTGCGCTACGGGCTGCAGTTCGCGGGCGGACAACATCCGGCCCTGGACATGGTGAGCACGCAGTGCGCGATCGTGCTGGGCGGCGCCTGCCTGCCGCACGTCACCATGCGCATGTACACCGCCGGCAGCACCCGCCAGGTACGCCGCGCGATGTCCTGGGCCGTCTCCGCCGTCGCCCTGTTCATGGCGGTCATGACCGTCATCGCGGTGGGGGCGACCGCGCTGATCGGGGGCAAGGCGGTCGCGGCCGCCGACCCACACGGCAACACCGCCTACCTCCTGGGGGCGCGGGCGGCGTTCGGGACCGGCCTCTCCCGGGCGGAGGGTCTACTGTTCACCACCGTCACCACAGCGATCTTCCTCACCCTCCTGGCATCGGTAGCGAGCATGACGTTGGCGTGCGCCAACTCCCTGGCGCACGACGTGCTGGCGCGTTCGGGTACAGCACCGTTGCGGGAGATGGCGCTGGCGCGGCTGGCCGCCCTGGGGGTGGGGGTACCGGTGATCGCACTCGCCGTACTCGCCCAGCACCGCAGCCTCCAGCCCCTGGCCATCATCTCCTTCTGCCTCGGCGCCTCCGCCATCGCACCCGCCCTCGTCCTGGGACTGTTCTGGCGCCGCTACACCCGTGCCGGCCTGCTGGCCACCCTCATCGGCGGCACCCTCAGCGTCCTCGTCCTCATGACCGGCACCAACCTCGTCTCCGGCACCCCCCAATCCGCCTTCCCCGACACCGACTTCAACTGGTTCCCCTACACCACCACCGCCCTCGTCTCCGTCCCGGCCGGCTTCCTCTGCGGAGTCCTCGGCACCCTCCTCTCAGGCAGGCGCGCCACCGCACGCGAACGCAACCACTACGAAGCCGTCGAACCCGTCCTGCTCGCCGGGCCACCTCACCCCCGCAACAACTGACAGAACGGCACACAGGACAACACCCCGGAACGGCACGGCACGAGCGGCGAGGCGAGCGACACAGGGACTTGTCCTGCGCCGCAGTACAACCGCTACGCCCCCCGCGGGGGGGGTACGGAAGCCAACCGGAATACAGGACCGTGACAGCGCAGGCCGTGAAATCACCGACGGTCCATCCCGGCACACCGCGACAGAACGGAGCGGAGCGGAGCCAGCACTTGCAAGGATCTGACGAATGGTCGGACACCCTCCCCCGTCGCACATCACCCCAGGCCAAGACGTGGGGGTGGACCGCGGGGCGTGCAGTCCCGGAGGCGTCACACGGCCGTGCCCACGGTGCTCGCCGAGCCGGCCGCATGCCCGGGTACGGCACTCTCCCCCGCGCGACCACCGTCCACCGCACGGCCGGTGTCCGCCGTATGGCCGGCGTCCGCCGCACGGCCGAGGATCCAGCTCAGCAACGGCCCCGCCATCACGGTCGTGACCACGGCCATCACCACCATCAGCGAGTACAAGTCCGGGCCCAGGAAGCCCAGTTGCAGGCCCGCGTTGAGGACGATGAGCTCGGTCAGACCGCGGGTGTTCATCAGTGTCGCCAGCGCCGCGGACTCCCGCACCGGCATCCCGTTCAGACGGGCCGCGGCGAACGCACCGGTGAACTTCCCGCCCACCGCCACCAGCACGACCAGCCCCAGCACCCCCAGTCCACCCGCGTCCAGACCGGACAGGTCGACCTGAAGACCGGCGACCACGAAGAACACCGGCAACAACAGAATCCCGCTCACCTCACCCAGCCGCTCACGGACACCGGCACGCAACCGCTCACCACCACCCAGGGGCAGAACCACACCGAACAGGAACGCGCCGAAGATGTAATGCAGACCCACCCACTCGGTCACCCCGGCCGACAACAGCAGGCCCACCAGGACGGCCGCGAACACCGCCGGGGACAGCGTCAGGGCGGGGCGGCGGACCACGAAGCGGCGGAGCAGCGGTCGCAGCACGAAGAGCATGCCCAGCAGATAGGGAACGGCGAGCAGGATCCGCCACCGGTCGGGACCGGCCCCACCACTGACGGCGACGACACCGGCCAGCAGCGACCAGGCCAGAACATCGTCGACGGACGCACACGCCAGCGCCACCACACCGAGCGGAGAACGGGCCATACCCCGGTCGGTGAGGATACGGGCCAACACCGGGAACGCCGTGATGGACATGGCGATCCCCACGAACAGCACGAACGCCGTCCGATCACCAGTGCCGTAGCCGTCCACCAGACACAGCGCGAGCAGCACCCCCAGTCCGAACGGCAGCAGGACAGAACAGAAGGACACGGACGCGGCGAGGCGCCCCCTTCCACGCACCAACGCCACGTCCCAATCCAGACCGACCAGGAACATGAACACCGCGACACCCAGCGCGGCCAGAGCACCGAGCAACGGCCGTACACCAACCGGGAAGAGGGCACCCGAGACCGCACCGTGGAAAAACGTCGATCCCAGCACGATCCCGGCAAGAACCTCACCGATCACCGCCGGCTGGCCCAGACACCTGGCCAGCGCACCCAGCACACGGGCCAGCAACACAACGGCAGCCAGCCCCAGAAGGAGGGCGGAGGTCTGATCGGTGGTCATGGCGATGGGTCTCCATAGGATGAGGTCCGGCCCGCGAACAGAACAAACCTGAAGCCGCACCACGCCGACGGCGGGCGGGCGACGGTACAGGGACCGGAAAACCACACAACCCGCCACCCACTACGTGACGTCACCAGGACTCTCCGCACCGAAAACGCGCCACCAAGCATCGGGAAGAGCCTCTCCGCGCTCCGTCAAGCAAGGCGCAGGGGCCGGGGCTCGCTTCGCGGGCAGGGATCCGTCCCGCAACCCGCCAGAGCACAAACCCGGGGACAGGACGGATCCCTGCCCGCGAGGCGCGTGTGTCACAGCATCTGCCGGCGGAGACCGGCCCCGTCCGCGAACCGGATGAAACCCCGAGACGGCCCTGAGCCCACCGCCTGGACGGGAACGAGCACCACGGCACCTACCGGCAGGGACCAGCCCCGTCCGGGAACGGAGCAAAGGCCCCGATGTGGTCCTGAGCCCACTGCCGGAACGAACGGGCCGGACGCCCCGTCAAGACGCGGACAGTGTCCTCCACCTGTGCCTTCGCGCCCGCCCGCTGCCGCTCCGCACTCGCCAGCAGAGCCTCCACCACAGGAGGCGGATAACGCCGGCCCAACGCGGCGCGCGCCTGATCCGGGGTCAGTTCCTCGAAGCGCAGGGGGATACCGAGCAGCCGCCCCAGCTCACGGGTCTGATCGACAGCCGTCACCGCCTCGGGACCGGTCAAGGTGTAGGCACGCCCGCCATACCCCTCTTCCGTCAGAACCCGCACCGCCACCTCCGCGACATCACGCGGATCCACACAGGCGTTGGGCGACATCCCGTACAGCCCACGCACCACACCCTCACCACGCACAGAACCAACCCACGACAGACAATTCGACATGAACGCACGCGGACGCACCAACGTCCACCCCACACCACAACCACGCAACAGGTCCTCGTTGGCACGCTGCCAGCGGGTAACCAGATCGTCGGCCCCCGCATCCACAACACCCGCCGCCGACAGTTTCACCACCCGCCGCACACCGACCCCGCAAGCAGCCGAGACGAAGGCCGCGTCGTCACTGCCGTCGACACAGGTGGTGACCAGGAACGCCTTCTCCACGCCCCGCAGCGCCCGGTCCAGCGACGGCGGATCCGTGTAGTCCCCGGCGACCACCTCCACCCCCGCTCGCGTCCCCGCCTCCGGGAACAGTTCCACGGCCTTCGCCGGGTTCCTGGTCATCACCCGCACACGCAGGCCTGCGGGCAGAGCGCGGACCATTTCCCGTCCAATCGTTCCCGTCGCGCCCGTCACCAGGATCACCGGGGACTCCCCACACCCGGCCCGCGACGCCACCCACCGCCCACCGCCATCCGTTCCCCGTCCCCATCCCCGTCCATATCCATTGCTCCGCGCCTCCCGCCCCTTGTTCCCCATTCACGGTTCCTTTTTACGGGGATTATCTGCGAGTCATCCCGCTTATTCCGTTTCCGGCCCGCCGGGTCGGCCAGGGTGCCGTACGGGCCTGCCCGTGCGGGAGTCGCTCACCGTAAGATCCGGACTGGACGGTTTTTATTGGGCCCCATAGCTCACCGGACACAGAAGACCGGGGCGACGACGCAGGACAGCACACACCCTCACCCGCCAGCCGATTCCCACCACCACGGTCGACGCCTTCGAGGAACCCAACCACCGAGCCCCCACCCAGGCGAGGCACCCCCGGACACAACCCCCACCAATCCCCACACCAAACGCCGTAGACTATACGAACCGGACGGTATTTTTGAACGGCGGGCATCCCACCCGCGACGAAAGAAGCCAGCCCATGCCACAACCCAAACAAGACCGCGCCATCCGTACCCGCCACACCATCCTCATGGCCGCCGCCGCCGTCTTCGAAGAACGCGGCTACCAAGCCGCCACCATCAGCGAAATCCTCAGCACCGCCAACGTCACCAAAGGCGCGCTCTACTTCCACTTCACGTCAAAGGAACAACTCGCCCAAGGCGTCCTCGCCGCACAGGATCAGTCAATCGCCGTCCCCGACCGCCCCTGCAAGATCCAGGAACTCATCGACACCACCATGCTCCGCGCCTACCGCCTCCAGACCGACCCCCTCGTCCGTGCCGCCGCCCGCCTCATCCTCGACCAGCGCGCCGACGGCCTCGACCGCACCGGCCCCTTCCAGCACTGGACCAGCGTCACCAACGAACTGCTCGACAAGGCCCAGAAGCAAGGCGAACTCCTCCCCCACGTGAACCCGGCCGAGACCGCTCGAGTGCTTGTCGGTGCCTTCGCCGGCGTCCAGGCCATGTCCCAGGCCACCACCAACTACCAGGACCTCCCCGCCGGCGTCTCCGCCCTCCTCCGCCACACCCTCCCCACGGTCGTCCACTCCTCGGTCCTCGCCTCCCTCGACCTCACCCCCCAACGCGGCCACGCCATTCACACCGAGACCACGGCAACCGCAGCACCGGACGCGGCAACGACGGAGGCAGCGGCCAAAGCCACGGCGGCCACACCCACAGCGGTCAACTGACCGCCCCCAGGGACCCGTTGGTCGGCCCGGCCCGTACTCCGGCAAGCCCTGCTCGGCCCGCGGATCGAACCCGGCCTCTCGGTCCGCACGCCAACCCGGTGGCGAGCGGCTCCAGGCGGGCAAAAGCCCGTCCCGGCAACGGTCGCAGGCGATTTCCGGCTCGCCAGGTGTCGGCGACAGTGCATGGTGATCCAGTGAGCGACGACGACACCACCGCACCGGCCCCGCAACCGACCTCTGCGGAGAACCGGCACGCCAGCTGGCTGGAACTGTTCTTCGACCTGGTCGCCGTGGCGGGCGTGGCGCAGATCGCGCACCTGCTGCACGGTGTCCCGGACGTGACCGACCTCGGTCTGTACGCGCTGCTGTTCCTCGCCTTCTGGACGGCTTGGATCAGTTTCACCCTGTACGCGAACGTGGCCTACGAGAACACCCACACCCGGACCGTGCTGGCCGCGATGTTCGGCATGGCCGTCATGGCCGCGGCGGTGTCGGGGGTGCACGAGGGGGACGACCGGCACGCGCGGGTGTTCGCCCTCGCCTACGTCCTGATCCGGCTCCTGGCGAGCCGGGCCTGGCAGCACCGGCGTCAGGTCCTGGTCGACTGGCCGGCCGCCCAGATGTCGCTCGGCGTCATCCCGTGGATCGTCTCCCTCTGGGCGCACGATCCGACGCGCTACTGGCTCTGGGCCCTCGGTATCGCCCTTGATCTGTACGTCACGTTCGCGGTCTCCGCCCGCGACATCGTCGAGCACCAGGAGGCCCGGGAGCGCCACGACAGCAGAACCGCCCGGCGCGATTCCGCACGGGGCACGTCGCTCGCGCGGTCGCAGACGGAGCACCTGAGCGAGCGGCTGGGCCTCTTCGTCATCATCGTGCTGGGTGAGGGCGTCGCCCAGCTGGTCGAAGCCACTTCGGACGCGGAGTGGGACAAGAAGCTGTACCTGCTCGCCGTCGCGGCGTTCTTCCTGCTGGCCACGCTGTGGGCGTTGTCCTTCGGGCACGGCTACGCGGGGGTGCCGCACCTGGCGGCAGGGGTGCTGCCCGCCCGTGCGGCGCTGCCGCTGCACTGTTTCGTGTCCGGTTGCCTCGCCGCCCTGGCCGCCGCCCTGGGAGCCGCGGCCGGTCACCTGGAGACGCTGCCGGACGCCACCCGGTGGCTGCTGTGCTCGTCGCTGGCCGGGTACTTCATGCTCAGCGGACTCGCCTGGCTCGGCCGGGCCGGGCGGGAACAGCGGTGGCTGCTGTCCGTGGCCCTCCCCTGCTGCGTACTGCCCCTGCTGCTGGCCGCGTTCGGCGCACATGTCCGCACCGTGACAGTGGTCTGGCTGCTCGTCCTGATCACCCTGTGGCCGATCCTCTACGAGCGACGGGCGACGAAGCCGTCCAAGCGGGCGGTGCGGACCGGGACTTGAGCCATGGGGCGAGGTTGTACCGGCGGCGGGGACTCGGGCAGGCTGACTCCCCCGCCGCCAGGAGGAGCGGGACGACCAGAAGGAGTCTCAGGCATGATCGACTGGGTGCTTCTCCGTACCGGAGCACGGCCCGTCCCCTCGCCCTTGGCCACACCACTGGTCTGGGCCGCGGCATCCGGCGGCGCGTTGGTGCTGGTGGCACTGCTCAACGCGCTGATAGGTCCCGATCGTCCATCGCCCGCGCTTGCCGCGCTGTCCCTGCTGTCGGTGCTGCTCGGCCTGTGCGCCCGCTTCACGGCGGCGCCCGGCACCGCGGTGCTGTGCTGGCTCTTCCTCAACGGCTTCGCCGTACCGCCCGCAGGCACCCTCACCTGGGCCGGACACCGTGACGCGTTCTGGCTCGCCTGCCTGTTCACCGCCGCCCTGGTGGGCACGGCTCTGGCCCGGCTCGTCCACGCCCGAGCCGCCTACCGCCGTCTCACCACGGACATCGGCGGCCCGACACAGACCGAATCATCATGAACGGCGTAGCGGCTCGCCCGGCCATACCATCGTGCGGCCGCCCAGGGTTCCCTCCCCGAGCAGGCCACTCTGTCGGGTGACGGCCCGCGCCATCGTGACTGCTCACCGAACCGAAAAGAGCCGTTTCCGGGCTACGTGGCCAGATCCCTCCTATCGTGGAACGACACAGTGACCCTCGGCGTCGAAACGGGCAGGCCATGCAGGATCCGGAGATCGACTACGCGGCGGTCTTCCGCGCCCTGCCCGGCATGGTGGCGCTGCTCACCCCCGACCTCGTCTACGTCGACGCCAACGAGGACTTCCAGCGCCTGTCGGGGCGTAAACGCGAGGAACTGGTCGGCCGCTACATCTTCGACGTCTTCCCCGAGAACCCCAAGGACCCGGCGGCGGCCGGCATGCGCGAGACCCGGGAGTCGATGCGGCGCGCGGCGACCACCGGCGAACGCGACACCATGGCACTGCTCCGCTACGACATCGAGGACCCCCAGGGGACCGGCCGCTGGGTGGAGCACTTCTGGAGCCCGGTCAACGCGCCCGTCCGGGGCCAGGACGGCGAGGTGACGCTGATCGTCCACCGGGTGGAGGAGGTCACCGAGTTCGTCCGGGCGGTCGGCGGCCGGTCCGGCGACAGCCGGGCCCCGGTGCTGGAGGCCGAGCTGTACACCCGGGCCCGTGAGCTCCAGGAGGTCAACGAACGGCTGCGCACGGCACACGCCCATGAGCGGGAGGTGGCCCTGACCCTCCAGGCGGCGATGCTGCCCCCGCCGCGGCCGGTCGGTCACCACCGGGCGGCCGTCCGCTACCGGCCCGCCATGAGCGCCCTGAACGTCTGCGGCGACTGGTACGACCTGGTCGACCTGCCCGACGGCGGCATGGCGGTCGCCGTGGGCGACGTCGTCGGGCACGGCCTGGCGGCCGCCTGCGCCATGGGCCAGCTGCGCAGCGCCCTGAGCGCTGCCTGCCGGGTCGCCGACGGGCCGGGTTCCGCCCTGGAGGCACTCGGTCTGTACGCCCGTTTCGTCGAGGGCGCCGAGTCGGCCACGGCGGTGACGACGTTCATCGACTGGGACGACCACACCATCACCTACAGCTGCGCGGGCCATCCACCCCCGGCCCTGCTCGCCCCCGACGGCACGGTCACCTTCCTCGACCAGGCCACGGACCCGCCCCTGGGCGCCCGACCCGAGCATGTCGGCCGGCCGGAGACGAGCGTCCCCTTCGCCGAGGGCGCCACCCTCGTGCTGTACACCGACGGACTGATCGAGCGTCGTACGGAGGACATCGACCGCGGTCTGGCCCGCCTCGCCGACTCCCTCGCCCACCACCGCCACGCGGAACCCGAACCCCTGGCCGACGCCCTCCTCGCCGACCTGCTCCCGGCCGAGGGCAACACCGACGACACGGCCCTGATCGTCCTGCGCCTGTGACGGCGGCTTCGCCCGGCGCCCCGGCCCGACCAGCGGCTCCGGTCCCCGCTCGTTCCGCCTGCCGTGGCGGCCCGTCAGTCTCCCGTTTCCGGTGCCTGGGCCACCCTCGACTCCCGCTTGTCGGCGGGCAGTTCCTGTTGGACTCCGCGTCGCAGGCCGAACAGGGCGACGACGAAGGCGACGGCCATGATCAGGCTCATGCCGAGCAGCACCGAGCGCGTCGCCTCGGCCACGCCCAGCCGGACGAAGTGCGGAATGGACGCGGTCCCACCACTGCCCTGTCCTGAGCTCAGCTGGGAGATCGACCTGGCCTCCCGGCTCGCCGCGTCGTGGCCCATGCCCCGCGCGGTCAGGGACCGGGTGATCCGTGACTGCAGCACCGAGGCGAAGACCGTGCCGAGGACGGCCAGGCCCAGGCTGGAGCCGTAGTTGCGCACGGTCTGGGTGACTCCGGTCGCCTCGCCGTAGGAGAGCTGGGGCACGCGGTTGACCGCGTCGGTGTTGGACTGTCCCAGCATCAGCCCCATTCCCGCGCCCGTGAGCACGATGCACCACACGATGCGGCTCTCGCTCAGCTCGGTCACCCGGCCCGCCCACAGGAAGAAGCCGACGCAGGCCAGTGCGCAGCCCAGCACCACGGGCCGCTTGGCGCCGATCCGGTCGAGCATGCGTCCGCCGACCTGCGCGGCCACCACGAAGCCGAGGAAGAAGTAGAGCAGGTCGAGGCTGGCCTCCGACGCCTCCTTTCCGAGGGCGACCTCCGCGTACACGCTCGTGAAGAAGAACACCGGCACGAAGGCTGCCATGGCCACGCCCAGGACGACGTTCTGTACGGAGAAGGCCCGGTCGCGGAAGAGTTCGACGTCCAGCAGCGGATGGGCCGTCCGCCGCTCGACGAGGACGAAGACCACGAGCAGCAGCAGGCCCACGACGATGCACAGCCAGGTCGCCGCGGAGTGCCAGCCCCACAGATAGGACTGCTGGAAGCCGAAGATGCTCAGGCCCACACCGGCCACGATGAGTGCCAGTCCGCGGTAGTCCATGGGGGCCGGCCGGTTCGGGGTGTGCGGACGCGCCAGCGCGATGAGCACCAGGGCCACGACGGCGACGGGGATGTTGACCCAGAAGATGGCCCGCCAGGTCCATTGCGTCAGCCAGCCGCCGAGGATCGGACCGACCGCGGTGAGACCGCCCGCGACGCCGAAGAAGAGCGCGAGTGCCTTGCCGCGCTCCTGCAGCGCGTAGGAGTTGACCACGATGGCCAGGGCGGCCGGGTACATGAGCGCTCCGCCCGCTCCCTGGAGCGCCCGGAACGCGATCAGCCAGCCCTCGGCGACGCCGCCCTTGGGTGTCAGTCCGCACAGTGCGGACGCGGCGGCGAAGACGATCACCCCGAGGACGACCATGCGCCGGTGCCCGACGGTGTCGGCCAGCCGTCCCCCGAAGGCGAACAGGGCGGCCATCGCCAGCAGATAGGAGTTGATGGCCCACTGCACGCCGGTGTTCGTCAGCCCCAGCTCCTCCTGGATGTTCGGTGCGGCGATGGACACGATCGTCTGGTCGATGAACGTCATCGCGACCGCGAAGATCATCGCGGCCAGTGTCAGCCGCCGGGGCGAGGAGGCGGTTCCAGTTCCGGACATCGGTGTCCTTTCAGCCGTGTGCGCTTACGAGGGCCGACGGTCCCCCTGCGGTCGGCGCCGGGCGGTACAGGGCATACCGAAGAGGTTCAGCGGAACACGTCATACCGGCATCTCCACTCGCCTCGATGAGGCTCATGGTCGCCTTCATCTGCGACTTCCGCATCCGTCGGCCGGCCCGGCACCGCCGGGAGATGCCGGCGTCCGCCGCCGCTCGGCACGGTGACGAGGGGAGATGCCACCTCTACGGCACCCTTGCGCTCGCCTGCTCCAAGCGGGTCGGAAACGACCGCCGGCACGTCACACCGGGGCGGCGTCCACCCCGGATGGACGCCGCCCCTTCCCGAGCGGCCGCGACACTGCACCGGCAGAGCCGACAGGGCCGGAACGGGTCTGGTTCGTCACCTGACGTCGACGAAATCGCCTGTCGCCGTGGACGGTCCGGTGGTGGGGGTACCGGTGAAGACGAAGCGGTAGTAGCCGTCGGTCTTGGCCTTGGTGGTGGTTCTCAGCGAGCCTCCGACACCGCTGGTGACGGATTTCAGCGCCGTGTAGACGGAGCTTCCCTTCTTGCGGAACTGCAGGTGGACCGTCCGCCCCTGGTAGCCGGTGTAGGTGCCGCTCTCCCAGTTGGCGCGGGTCAGCTTCCCGGTGACCGTGATCGTCCTGCCCTTCTTCACCGGCTCGGGCGAGGCGTTGACCGTCAGGTTGGCGTACCGCTTGACGTTCGCCGTGCCGGCGACGTCGATCTCCGTCCAGTTGTCGTCGGTGTCCTGCGCCCCGGCGAGCACCTTCCAGGCGCCGGCGAGGCCGTTGTGGTCGAAGTCCCGCGCGGCGCTCACGGCGATGCTCACCTTGCAGGTGGAGGTCGTCGGGTCGGCCGGTGACACCACACATGTACCCGACGGCGGGTACAGCGGCAGGATGCCGTCGGCGTCGTCGGTGTTGGGACCGTGCCACAGGTAGGCCCAGGACGCGGCAACGCCCTCCGGGTCTCGGGCCGTCCACGTGATCGTGACGGTCTTTCTGGTGGTCAGGCCGAGCACGATGTCCTTGCCTCCGTTGACCACGACGTTCGAGAACGTGGTGTCGTCGGCAGCGGCCGGGTCCGCCGCTCGGGCGGTTGCCGGAAGCACCGATGCTGAAAGGGCGGCTGTCAGGAAAGTGA